>CALGKJ010000030.1 GCA_937930535.1 uncultured Clostridia bacterium | reverse complement strand
GAGGAAAATAAAAAGGACGAACTGACATATTCAGTTGAGAATATTGATTTAATCAGCTCTGAACAGAGTTTTATTGCTACTGAGGATGCTCTGGTTATTTACTTTCAACCATATGATATTGCTTCTTATGCAGAGGGTTTTCCAACCTTTGTAATACCATATGAACAGATAATAAATTTGATAAATATTGATAGTGAATTTTGGAAATCATTTAAAAAATAAACAATGGGGCTGTATGATGTATCACAATGCAGCCGCATTGTTTTATCTTTTAAGGTTATAATAAATATATTCTATAGAGAAACAACTTCAAAATTACAAAATATAAAGGAGTTTTATAATATGGATAATACAACAAAAATTTTAGATGAATTAAAAGGTATGGAATGCCCGGTTGATGAAGTGGCAGGCAGGGTTATAGAGGTTTTAGAGAAGCATGAAGTTGATGGAAGCTATCAAATTGTTGCCAGAGAAGACGAGGACTTTATAAATGACGGAATAAAGGTATATAATGCTTTTGCAGAAACACCTGAGACTCCCTCGATTCAAATAGTAGTGCAAGAAGGAATGGATAACTATGTTGCAAGGATTATTGATGTCAGTTTGATTGATACTGAAGCTTCCCAGGAATAAAAAGCTGTTAAAATTCAATACTATAGGGTTTTTAGCTTAAAACTTAGATTATTCAAAATTAAAAACCTAGAAGGGAAGCATAACTACCACATCAAGTTAAGCTTTGTGGCTGCTTCCCTATATATAGAAGTTTATCTGCTAGTATGTATCCTTAATTTTGCATTGTGTTATAAACAATGCTGCCATTTATTATAGTCATAAGCACCTTTGATTTGATTTCAAAGGGGTCACCATCAAAAACTACTAAATCTGCGTCATACCCATCTTTAAGCCTGCCTATTCTTTCTGAGCATTGCAGTATTTCAGCAGGATGAACAGTCATGCATTTTAAAGCTTCTGCTTCGCTTAAACCTTGCGCTACAGCCAGTATTGATATGGTTCTCAGCTGCTCAATTGAATTATAAGGGTGATCTGTCATTAATGCTACCTTTATTCCAGCCTCAACAAGCTCAAGAACTGCACTATACTGTCTTTTTTTAAGCTCCATCTTTATTCTTGGAGTAAGCATGGGTCCATAAGCTACTGGAATATCCTTTTCCTTAATGTAATCTTTTATAAGATTTGCCTCTGTTCCATGTTCAATTACCAGTTTTTTAATATTAAATTCACTGGCAATCCTTATTGCTGTAGCTATATCATCAGCTCTGTGTGCATGTGCACGCAGTGGAATGCTTCCATTTAAAACTGGTATGACTGCTTCAAGCCGTATATCTCTTTCCTTTAGAGTATTATTCTTATTCTCTTTTTTAGTCATGTAATCTTGTGTACGCATAAATAATTCTCTTATAAGAGCTGCTGTACCCATTCTTGTAACTGGACATTTATCGTTATTTCCATAAGTTGTAATTGGATTTTCGCCAAAAGCAACCTTAAAGCCTGAGGGATTTTTAATAAGCATCTTATCAATAATTTTGCCGTAGGTTTTAATTGCCACATTTTGTCCGCTAACAGCGTTATTACTGCCAGGTCCGCTCATGACACATGTTATCCCAGAGCGTATAGCATCTCCAAAAGCTATATCAAAGGGATTTATAGCATCAAGACTTCTAAGATGAGGGGTTACAGGATCTGAGGTCTCATTGTTATCTACGCCGATCTTCCCTGTAGCTTCTTCAATAATACCTAGGTGTGTATGACAATCTATAAGCCCTGGAATAACAGGAAGCTCCTTTATATCAATAACAGTGAGCTCCTTATTATTGGTGCTTATATTAGATCCTATTTCCTTAATAGTATTATCCATAATTAGAATGTCTTTTATATCCTTGTCTTCATAGATAAAACAGTTTTTTAATAATAAGCTCATATAATTTACCTTACATTACCTTTCTGAAAAATTATAAAGCTAGTATATGTAGGTTAGCTCAAAAATAAACATAAAGGCAAAGACTTTGAAAGCCCCTGCCTTTATCCCAGTGTATTATCAAGAAACATCATTACAACAAAGCCTAGTAGCAGTGCATGAGTAGAAAGCTTGGAATGTCCATCGTGATTCTGAGTTTCAGGAATTATCTCGTGACTGATGACAAAAAGCATAGCTCCTGCCGCAAAGGAAAGTGCCAGAGGAAGTATTGGTCTTGCAATTTGAACAAGTCCCACCCCCATAAGCCCACCAATAGGCTCTACCAAGCCGGTGGCTAGTACTATTAAAAAGGCTTTCTTTTTACTATATCCTTCTCTAATAAGTGGTAAAGCAACGGCAAGCCCTTCTGGTATATTTTGTAAACCTATGCCAATAGCTAAGCTGAGACCGTTTAAGATATCTCCATCCCCAAAGCCGACGCCTACAGCCAATCCCTCAGGAAAGTTGTGAACTGTTATAGCAACTATAAAGAGCCATACCTTCTTTAATTCTGGAGAAAGAATAGATGAACCAGCATTGATATTGCTTTTTCCATTAAGTGCATTTGACAATAAATTTGTGTCAGGAAAAAATCTATCAACGAAATCAATAAATAATCCCCCAATTAGTATACCGATAAGAGTAATAAAAGAACCTCTGACTCCGCCACCACCCTTTTCAATTGCAGGAATTATAAGACTGAAGGAGGTGGCAGCAAGCATTACACCAGCAGCTATACCCAACAGTGCATCTAGGAATTTTCTGGATACATTTTTCGTAAAAAAAATTGGTAGTGCTCCTATCCCGGTTGCTATACCCGCAGCCAGACTTGCAATAATGCCTACAAGTATTAAATTAAATTGTGAAAGATATTCTACCATTGCAAACCTCCATATAATAATCTAGTTTTATAATATGATAGATTATGCTAAAAGTGACAAATTATAAAAAATAGTAAATATTTGATTCACTATTACGTATTTACTACAATAGTAATATATACAAATTCATCAATGCCAACATTAACGCATAATGTGGTAAGAAGTACTCCTATTAATAATACAATTTTCTTAAAAAGAGGAAAATGATGAAATATATAGAATAATATATGTGCTATATAGTTTAAAAAGTCATTTGCCAACTGAGTTTGCGTGATTATTGGCTTTATATATTTAGACTATATTTTATTGATTATTTATATTAAGGAAGTGATTTAATGCGACAATTACTGAAAAAATTCAATTCACTAGGACTTATCTTAATTATTGTATTTTATTTAGTGTTGTTTTTGCAGTATGGACATTCTCAAAGAATAATTATTCGCAATGCAGAAACACTTACTAAACTATCAGTTAAAAAGCTAGAGTCAAATATTGATAAGTGGTTATACCAGAATGCACAGGTAATCTGTGATGTTGGTGATTTTATCAAAATTAAAAATTGGAATGAGGAGGATATAAAATTATACTTAGAATCCTTGCTTGCAAATAATACCTCTTTTTCAACAATATATTATTATACTAAGGACAATCAAATGGTAAATGCTACCGACTGGGAACTAGGGCCTGGACAGGACCTTACTAACAGACCTTGGTATATTAAAGCTGTTAAGGAAAAGAAATTAAGCTTTACTGATTCATTTCTTAATGCAAGTGGTGATGCAAATATAGTTACTATTGCGATGCCGCTATATGATTCAAATGGTCAACTTCTTGGCATTGCTGCAGGAGATGTTCGTTTGCAGACTATTGTAGAATGGATTGCTACTGAGCGGCTAGGTGAAAGCGGATTCTCCTTCATAATTGATAGTACTGGGAAGCTAGTAGCCCATCCTCAATATACAAGTGTGCAAGGGGAAGAAATAGTATATGTTGATAAAGATTATACAGATGTGGTTGATAGAATTCTAGTTGACAAAGAGGGATTCATACCCATAGAGCTGGAGGGTGTACGTGGAATGCTGGCTTTCCTGCCATTGGAAAAGGTGGATTGGTACATGGTCAGCTTTATACCAGAAAATGAGTTTTTACAGCAAAACAGCCAAATGACATTTTCATTTGTTTTATCAACGGTAGCTTCTATTTTGATATTTATATTTTTTATTATTCTTTTAAACATATATGTCAAAAAGCCTATCATTACAATGGAAAAAAATATAGGCATGATAAATATTGAAAACAACGCATCTTACAGGCTGCCTGAATTTCATAAGGCTGCTTTCATTTCATTGGTTAAAACTATTAATGGGCTACTTGACAGGATAGAAAGCTTTATAAAAAAAATACGAAATGATGAAATCAGGTTAAAGCAGCTAAATGAGAGCTTGCAGGAAAGTGAGGAAAGGTGGCAGTTTGCGTTATATGGAAGCGGTGATGGAGTTTGGGATTGGAACGTTCAAACCGGTGAAACATATTATTCTGATAGATGGAAGGAAATTTGCGGATTTGATGTCAAGGATGAGATAAATGATTATAAGGTTTGGGAAAGAATGATTTATACTGAGGACTTGGAGTACGTACTTGAAGAGAATAATAGGCATCTGCGTGGGGAAACTGCAATGTATACTACAGAGTATAGAATAGTTACTAAAGACGGCTTGCTAAAATGGATTTTGGCAAGAGGTAAGGTTGTAAGCTGGACAGAGGATGGAAAGCCGCTGCGAATGGTGGGAACACATTCGGATATTACTCAGCGTAAGTATGCAGAAAATAGAATAAAATATCTAAGCTTCCACGATAGTCTTACAGGCTTATATAATCGAACTTATTTTGAGGAGCAGCTAAAGCTTATTGATGCTGAAAATAGATATCATGTTGGGCTTTTGATGTGTGATGCAAACGGACTAAAAATGATTAACGATGCATTCGGACATGAGGAAGGCGACAGATTGTTAGTTCATCTTGCTGATGTCTTTAGAAGAATTTGCAGGGATGAGGATATTTTAGCACGTATCGGCGGGGACGAATTTGGAATTATTATGTGGGATGTAACTGAAAAAGATATATTTAATATGGTAGCAGCAATAAAGGAACAATGTCAACAGGATTTTGACAGCCCCATAAAGCCGAGTATAGCTGTAGGTGCCGCTGTAAAGTCAGGCAGTAATCAGGATATTCATACTGTGTATAGGCAGGCTGAAAATCGGATGTATAAAAATAAGTTGATGGAAAGTAAAAGTGCCAGAAGCTCAATAATCGCATCCTTAAGAACTACCTTAGAGGAAAAAACTCATGAAACCGAAGCACATAGTCTTAGGCTGAAAGAGTTATCCTTAAAGCTAGGCAAGCAAATGGGATTGCATGATAACTTTTTAAACGATCTTGAACTTTTAGCTATGCTGCATGATATAGGTAAAGTAGCCATACCAGATAATATATTGGATAAGGCTGGTACGCTAAATGATGAGGAATGGGAAATTATGAAAAAGCATAGTGAAATAGGTTATAGAATAGCGATTTCCTCCAGTGAGCTGGCAAGTATCGCAGATGCTATATTGAGCCATCATGAGAGATGGGACGGAAAAGGATATGGTCAAGGGCTTAAGGCAGAGGAAATACCTCTTATTGCTAGAATAGTAACTATTGTAGATGCATATGATGCAATGACTAATGACAGACCATATCGTAAGGCAATGTCTAAGGAAGAGGCAATACTCGAATTAAGAAGGTGCGCAGGTTCTCAGTTCGATCCATGTATTATTGACAGCTTCATCAAGCTTCTTGAAGAACCAGAGGCATCTTAAAGTATGATTATAAAGGAATAAAACCCGGCAGATACCGGGTTTTATTCCTTTATGCTATAGAGTTAAGTCGTAAATCTATTTACTTCAAGCACTAACTCTTCAGACATTCTTGCCAGCATTTCGGAGGAGTGTTTGATTTCTTCCATTGCAGCCATTTGTTCCTGTGTATTTGAGGCAATTGTTGATGTACCTTGAGAGATTGACTCGGAAAGCTTAATAAGCTCGCTAATGGTATTCATTATAACCTCTTTACTATTATCAATATTATGTGTTGTATTGAGTATATGCTGAATATTATTAGCGGTGTCCTTTATTAGTTCGATAATCTTCTTAAATAGGTATCCAGCATCATTAGCAACCTTCTCACCCTCGATAACACTGGTTAAGCCCTCCTCAATAGTTGCAACTGCCAAGCTAGTATTTGCCTGATTTTTTGTAATTAAATCATGTATAACCTTTGCAGAATTTGTTGATTGCTCTGCAAGCCTTCGTACCTCATCAGCAACCACAGCAAAGCCTTTTCCAGATTCTCCGGCTCTGGCAGCTTCAATGGCAGCGTTTAGAGCTAGAAGATTTGTTTGACTTGCTATACTTTCTATGGTATTTGTGATATTACCGATTTCTGACGAACTGCCGCTAAGATTGCTTATTACTGTATGAACCTTTTGTGAAGTTTCTTTAATGTTTTTGATCTTATTAATTGTATTATCTATTGACGACAGTCCTTCTTCGGATTTTACTATTACGTCAGATATCATATTGTCAGCAAATTGGATAGTCTCCTTAATACCAGCTATATCTGCATCCAGAAATCTAATTTGCTCATCAGCCATTTTTATATTTTGTGCCTGCTTGCTGACAACACTAGTTATATAACTAGAGGATTCAGCGGTTGCTGTAGAAGATTGTGAGGTCTGTTCACTGGATGAGCTAAGCTGTGTTGCCGTTACGGCATTATTATCTGCCGCTGATTTTATTCGATTGATTAATGCTAAGGTATTATCTATCATTTTATTTATGCTTGATTCCAGATACTTTAGCTCACTGTTGCTTTTTATTTTTGCCCTGACACTTAAATCTCCATTTGAAATACTGTCAACAGTCTGGATAAGGCTTCTTATAAGCTTTATCATTTTTGTAGAGATAAAAATTGTTCCAGCAGTAGTTAAGGCTAGTCCCACTAAACTAATTATAAATTGTAATATGGTATTTTTAAAAAGCTGATCATTGATAATTTTCCTAGTATAGGTTATTTGCAATGCTTTATAGGTATCAGAAGCACTGTCTTCATCGACTTTAGGAACATAAATATACTTAATTTCTTTGTCAGCTTGTTTTATTTCAAAGGTTTGCTTACTACTAAGTATTTTGTCTATACTTTTCATTTCGGCTTCAGAAGTCTTGTAGCTGCTGTCGCCTACCAGATTATAATATTTATCAAAGATTTTTATATCAACTATAGATGCGTTAGACTTCTTTAATTCATTTGCAACCACTGAATAATCTACTTTTGAAAGCAGGTCTTTAAAATCCTCTGAAGAATAAGCAAGCTCCAGCAGATATTTGTTACCCGGTACAGGCATATAGACATACTTCTTTATGGCACCGGTCTGACTTTCCGGTGAGAATGGATCTGCAGCAAATTCGCTTCCTTCTCTTATAGATACAATATAATTATAATAATCACCAAAATTTTTAAAATCGAGATTTAAGTCCTTTTCGTAAGTGGTATATCTTACAATTCCTTGATCGTCCAAAATATACAAATCCATTTTGCCGCCAAGCTTCTGTTTTATCGCATTTAGGTCAAGCATAGAAGGGTCTTCCGCTTTAACAAACTCATCTCTGAATACCTCTGCAGATTTCTTCATTGAATCATTTAGTGACTTGTCCAGCATTGTATATGCATGTCCTGCCATATTTATTGTGTTTAAAATATTAAGCTCTGTTTGATTCTGTAGACTTTTATAATCTTTCATCATGCTATCCAAGGATACTTTATAGTTTATTATTCCAAGGATAATAATTAGCGGGGCTAGTAATGCAATAAAATAAAGCAACATTTGCAAACTTAATGACATAAATTTCTTTTCATACTTTTTCATAAATTATCCCCTTTTTGTAGATTTCTAATTGATTATAACATAATGGGGAATTTAGTTGTATGGTAATATATTCATGAAAATGAGTGGATTAGTTGTATATGGTTAAGCCTTAATTATTTATTGAATTAGAATTTCGATACTCGCCAATAAGAAGATCTACCATTCTTCCATAGCTTTTGACACCCTCTTCTTGCAGATTTGACTTTAGATAAGCATCATTAATTTTGTTTTGCAGTTTTTCAGTGGGACCCTCAAATTGTTTCCAATAATCTGATATTTGCTTAAGATCTCTATTGACACTATCACTATAGGTTTTTCTTAAGCTGGCAAACTCGGCAGGAGAGCTTTCGTATAGTGCATTCATGGCATGGATCAGAGCAAGAAGTATGCCTGAATACCTGAATTCAATATCGGGATGAAGCTTGCAGGTTAAATAAGCAATATAGTTGGCTTCATCCTCCCTTGCAAACCCTCTTTGGTGTGCCATTTCGTGGCTGACTGTGCAGGGCAGCATACTGTCAGGAATGGAGATATTTACATTTGCTTCACCTGTAAAAGGCATGTATATTCCAGATATACCCATATGGGACATGGTTCTGGAAAAAAATACTCCTTTAGCTTTGCTGTATTTACCACCAATGAAGCTATATAAATTTGATGCATTTGAGTAGCCTAAAGGAGCACGATTGATTACCTGTCTATGCCCATGTTGTATTTGTGCAGCTCCTTGGCTGTCTTCTTTGATCATATACCGCAATTCGTTAGCCTGGGCAATAAGATCCATGCATACAAGCTTTAATTCTTCTTTTTTGGGATTTTCCACATTAAGCTTGGACAGTGCGGAAAAAGGAAGTCTATGATAATTTAATCCCCATATTATTATAAAAATAAAATATAAAAGGCTAACTACTACTAGTGCATTAATGAGCTTATTTAGTATTCTGGCATACTTATGACTATGGGAGCTGAATAACAGCAGTACGCTCTTTATTATATTAAATGCAATAAAAATAACTAAAAAAATCATTATAACTTCTGCTATTGAAAATGGAAAAATTCCATTAACAAAGCTTAAAACATATATGAATATTTTATATATTACAGTTGAATATACTGCCTCTACAGCCTCTGGTGCTTTACTGGATATAATGGAAAGCAATATACCTAAAGGTATCAGAAAAACATAATACAACCGTTTTAGCTTTATCTCTTTATACATACATTCACTACCTCTGTGTCTTTTTATTGAGATTATAACATATAATATGTCTGAATATATTGTTTGTTTAACAGATTTTATATATGAATCCAGCTAATATATTATTATTATGATAATGTTGTAATTAATGGAAATTAAAGGGATTTTAGCTAAAAATCTAGAAGGGAAGCAATTTAATGTTTATATAATAAAGCTTTTAAGGGTTATAATATTTGTATATATGATTAGGTTAGGAGATGGTAAAATGGGAATAGAGTTTGTTAATATGGATATGGAGCAGCTGGAGGATTTACTTTATGGTACCTCAGAGCAAAATGATAAGGACTTAAGCACCTTTGTTCAGACACTTTATGATATGTATGGAGGGATAGATGAGGATATTTTTGAAAAGCTATTAAATTTTGTTAAAAACGATCTGCGTATATTAAGTGATGCACAGATAAAGAGGACATCTTATGAGAATAGAGAGAAAATAATCGAATATATTATGCAATTGTAATTTTGCTATTTATATCCTTAATATAATAATAGGATATAAAGAATATTTTATACAAAAATAAGCTTAAATGTAAATGGGGAGTGATTAATGTGAAAGTGATTATAGCACCCGATTCATACAAGGGAAGTATGACTTCAATAGAAGCAGCAGATAGCGTTGAGCGCGGAATTAGAAAAGTATTTAATGATGCACAAATAATAAAGCTTCCTATAGCGGACGGCGGCGAAGGTACTGTACAAGCCCTTGTAGAGTGTACAAAGGGTAAAATCATAACTTCCAAGGTTATGGATCCGCTAAATAGAGAAATAGAAGCAGCCTTTGGGATTTTAGGTGATAACAAAACTGCCGTTGTGGAGGTAGCTGCTGCATCAGGTATAACTTTATTGAAGCCGGAGGAACGCAATCCTATGCGGGCTTCTACCTATGGAACTGGTCAATTAATAAAACAAGCCCTTGATATGAACTGCAAAAGCTTTATTTTAGGGATAGGGGGCAGTGCGACTAATGATGGCGGCGCAGGTATGGCAGTTGCATTGGGCGCAAAGCTGTTAGATAAAAAGGGTGCTGAAATAGGCTTTGGAGGAGGATGCTTGGGGAACTTACATAATATTGATATAAGTGGATTGGATAAGAGGATAAGTAAATGTGAAATAGTTGTAGCTTGCGATGTGGACAACCCTTTATGCGGGATAAATGGAGCTGCTAATATATATGCACGACAGAAGGGCGCAGATGATGAAATGATAAAGCTGCTTGACAGCAATTTAGAGCATTATGCTGCTGTAATAAAAGAACAATTAGGCAGTGATATAATGCATATCCCCGGAGCAGGAGCAGCAGGAGGACTTGGCGGTGGACTAGTTGCTTTTCTAAATGGAAGCTTAAGGCGTGGGATAGATATAATACTTAATACTATTGGATTCGAAGAACAGCTTCGTGACAGTGATATAGTAATAACAGGTGAGGGGATGACAGATAGTCAGACATTATTTGGTAAAGCACCTTTTGGAGTGGCAAAAATGGCTCAAAAGCATGGTGTTCCCGTTGTTGTGATATCTGGAAGTGTGGGTGAAGGTGTGGAAAAACTATACGATTGTGGTATTTACAGCATCTTTTCAATTATTGACAGACCCATGAACATAAATGAAGCTATGAAAAATGGGTCCGAGCTTTTAGAAAAAGCAGCAGAAAGAATCTTTAGGGTGATAAATATTAATAAATAATGATTAAAGTAAATGCGTATATAAAAATTATATACGCATTTACTTTAATCATTATTTTGTTTTGAAGCTTTTTTATCTATGTACATTCGCTTATCAGCTATTCTTAGCAAGTCATACTTAGTTGTTGCATCCGCAGGATATGAGGCAATTCCGTATCCAAAGGTGATTCTAAATAGTTCAATGCCTTCATATTTAAAAGGTGATAATGTAAAATTTGCTTTTACTGCCTTGATTATGTCATCAGCAGCAGTGTAATCCTTGTGCAAATAGACGGCAACGAATTCGTCGCCTCCAGTTCTTGCGAAAATATCCGGCTTGTTTGCTGGAGCATTTATAGAGCAAACAAAATCCTTAATCAGCTTGTCACCTGCATCATGTCCATGAGTATCATTTACTACTTTTAAATGATTAATGTCAAATATAACAATGGAAAACTGTTCATTACTTTGCTTGCATGAGGTATACAGATTATCAAACAGCTCTTCAAAATAACATCTGTTATATATGTTTGTTAAACCGTCATGGCGTGAGAGGTACAATGTTTTTTCAATTAACTTAGCATTTTTTAGTGCTACGCCCATCTGCTCGGCAAGATGCTTAACAATAGGTTTGTCTTCATCTTTAAAAGCATTTATGTCCTGGATGTTATCGATATTAATGATTCCTATGAATTCACCATCAACAGATATAGCACAGCTTATTACTGACTTTAATTCAAAGCTTCTGCTGTTTTTTAGCGTTTTAAATTTATCTGCGTTAAGATTACTGTTAAAGGCTTCTACGTCTCTGATAATTATGGGTTCATAAAAGTCATTGGTTTTATACTGAAAAGACTCAGTGATGTCAAACTTAAAGTACTTCAGCACGTTAAAATCATATCCGAATACTGCTTTATACTCAAGCTCTTTTCCGTTAAATAAAAGTATACTGCCCTTTTGGGCATTAGGAATAATGTCTATTGCCTTTTCAAGTATATTCTGCAATGTATTATCTATTTTAACAGATGAAAGAATCTCATTAGTCAACTCCATCATTGCCTTAGTTATTTTATTGTTTTGGTCAAGGAGTTCATTCTTGTATAGCAGTTGTTTCATCAGCTCTTCCTGCTGCTTCTCATGGTCTTTGTAATGAGATACGATTTTCTCCAAAATAGAGGATGCTATCTCTGTATGTGTCTTACCATCATAATTGTCTACAGCACCATAGTAGATTCTTATTTTTTTTATTATACTTACATAGGGAATCATATACCACTTAATGAATAGCAGCAGCCAAGTTAATAAAAGTAATAATCTTATTGAAAATAATATATGTGAAGAAAAAATTGCTGGTATAAAAATACTGCTGAAATAATCAAGCAAGGTAGAACAAACTAATAGTCCCACCATTAAAATATGTTTTACAAAAAAGTATCGTCTAAAACCCAAATTATCACCTCCCCCTGTAACTTTAAAAGTGCTCATGATATGTTAGGCGAATCTAAAGCGTTTATTAAGGTATATAAGTATATTATAATCCAAAAACTTGCAAATGTGAAATATGTTTTTATAAAAAGTAAGTAAGTTTATCAAGAGTGTATATAATAATGATTATACATATACTAATAGCATAATAGCAAGTAGGTTCATAATAATATGTCCTACTTGCTATTTATTATTACACTAGCTTCATTAATATGCTATAGTTTCTTTGAATAAATTTCGACATGGAATCTACATCAAGCTGTTTATGTCCCAGCATAGCTAAGTCATAAATATGCTGACATATAAGCTTTATGTCCTCAACTTTATCATTATTATCTTTAAGCTCCAGCAGGTTCTTAACCAGACTGTTACTAGCATTTAATACAAGACTTTGATCGTCAGGTGAGCCCCACATAAAGCCTGCACCGCCAAAGGAAGCACTGTATTCCTGCATTCTTCTTGTATGCTCGGAAAGCAGTACCATAGCTGGTAAGTCACTGGATTTCAGATTTTCAAGTTTAATATTAAGCTTTTCATTTTCCAGAGCAGACCTAAACAGCTTCTCGAAATAATCTTTATTTTCATCATTAACTATAGAATTCTCAATGTTAGTATCCTTTAAGCTCTCAGATAAATCAGAATCTATTCTCAGGAATTTAACTCCCTTTTCATGCATTTCTAAATAGTTGATAAAATGACTGTCGATTGTAGATGAAAGCATTATGGCATCAAGATTATTTTCTTTAAATAATCTTATGTACTGTGATTGTTGCTTTTCATCAGTTATATAAAATACCTTTTTCTCTTCATTTTCCTGATATTTTTCAAGGTACTGCGGTAATGTAACAAATTCATCGTTTAGATTTTTATAAATTAAAATATCCTTAACCTTCTCGTAGAATTTCTCATCACGCAAACAGCCATATTTTATAAAGGTATTTATATCACTCCATAGATTGTTATACCTTTCTCTTTCATTGGTAAACAGCTCAGTAAGCTTATCTGCAACTTTTTTGCTGATATGCTTGGAAATTTTAGCTATATCCTTATCTTTTTGCAGGAAGCTTCTTGATACATTTAATGGCAGATCCGCGCAGTCAATTACACCCTTTAACAATATCAAGAACTCAGGTATTACTTCTTTTATATTATCTGCTACAAACACTTGATTGTTAAATAGCTTTATTTGTCCTTCGCTGGCATCAAACTCATGCTTAAACCTTGGGAAATAAAGTATTCCCTTTAGGTTGAAGGGGTAATCCACAAACAAATGAATCCAGAATAGAGGTTCATTATAGTCATGGAACACTTCACGGTAAAACGATTTATACTCCTCGTCAGTACAATCCTTTGGGTTTTTATTCCATAATGGGTTGGGATTGTTTAATGGCGTTGGATCCTTTTTATTTTCATCGTCTTTAGCTTCTTCAACCTTGCTTTCATCCTCGAGATAAATCTCAGTGGGTAAGAAAGCACAGTGTTTCTTAATTATTTCTCTAAGCTTATATTCATCTAAAAACTCTGTATTGTCCTTGTCTATGTAAAGTGTTACTGTAGTACCCCTTTGAGACAAATCGGAAGCTTCCAGCTCAAACTCTGTGCCGCCAAGACATGTCCATTTTACAGCTTCTGCACCTTCTTGATATGAAAGTGTATCGATCTGCACCTTTTCTGATACCATAAATGAAGAATAAAAGCCTAGTCCAAAATGACCGATTATTTGATTCTGCTCATCCATTTTGTCCTTATAAAGAGAGATAAAATCTTCAGCACCTGAAAATGCAACTTGATTTATATACTTTTTTACTTCCTCTGCTGTCATTCCTATTCCATTGTCAATAAACTTGATTGTGTTATTGTCTTTGTTAATTGATACTTTAACACTGAAATGTTCATCTTCTGAGATATTTGCTTCCCCTATTGAAGATAGACGCTTCAATTTGCTGATAGCATCACATCCATTACTAATAAGCTCTCTGACAAATATATCCTTGTCAGAATAAAGCCATTTTTTGATAATAGGAAAAATATTTTCAGAATGAATCTCAATGTTACCATTTTCCCTATGCATAAGTAACCCTCCTAACCTGTATTTAAAGTTGGTCTACCCAACTTTATATCAGCAATCAATGAAAAGAAAGCAAGTCTCAGGAAGTGACCCTAGACAGACGCAGCTTTATTTTCATATTAAAATAAATGTCGCATTTATATTATAAAACATAGCATGGAAATGTCAAGATTATACACAGCTTGCCTGAAACCTATTTTCCTTTGTATTGACTAACAGAATGTTGGATTGTATAATAATTAGAGAGACGAAACATATTAGACTGGCATAATTAGGGGGGCGAAGCTTTGTCTGGAAATAACCAAGATAAGATACAAAGGATAGAAATTTTGCTTAGAACCGCATGCTTTAATATCAGGCAAAAGGGGAGAGAGATATTACAGGATTTTGATATTACTCCACCTCAGTTTAATGCTTTACAGTTTCTAATACAATATGGAGAAATGACTGTAAGCGAGTTAAGCTCAAAGCTATACCTTGCTCCAAGTACTATCACTGATTTATTAGACAGGATGGAAAAGAACATGCTTGTTACAAGAATAAGAGATACTCAGGATAGGAGAGCAGTGAAAATCAAAGTAGAGGAAAAAGGTAACATACTTATCAGTGAAGTAATCAGCAGAAGATGCCAATACTTAGACGAATTGCTTTTGCAAATGCCTGATAGTGACAAGGAGAAATTTATTCAGTATTTGGAGATTTTGGTAAATAATATCGTCTAACAGCTTTATGAGAAATCTGTTAAGCTAAATTTTTTTATTTTGATTGTGGGGTAACGTTATGATACGGCTGAAACCGAAAAGAAATGTGGAGAATGTCAAATCCTTATTTGAAAGCAATTTAAAATATTTTGTATTGAATGGAATACTATTTACATTAGTAACAAACCTTTATAAGCCTTTTGCACAGAAATTTCTTGATAGAATAAACGGTACAGAATTCCATTTCTCCCTATATAATTCCCTGCCGGGCTTAATAGCGGTTTTTGCAGTTATACCCGGCGTGCTTATGATGAGCAGAGCGGCAAATAAAAAATTAATCATATCATTTTTTACCTTTTTAAGTCGAGTTTTTATTCTAAGCTTCGCCTTAGTTCCCCTAGCCCCTATAAAATATCAGCCAGCTATATTTGTATTGATTTCCAGTTTGATGAATTTCCCTGAGTCGGTTTTTAATACTGCAATGCAGAGCTTTTCGGGGGATGTTTTTAAGGGTAAGAACCGAACCTTGGCAATTACCTCTAAAAACAAGTATTCTCAATTTATAAGCTTTATTTCACTGCTTTTACTAGGGCAGATAATTAAGCTGATAGGGACTACCACCGGAAAAGCCATGTTAATATACCAAGTGTTTTTTACAGCAGCTTTCGTAGTTGGAATATTTGAAATAGCAGCATTTTACAAAATTAAAGAAGAAGAAAGGGTACAAAGTGAGAAAATTGAATTTATAAAAGTACTGAAGGAAATTCTGAAAAATAAAGTATACACAAAATTTCTTTTATGTTCTCTTATATTTCACTTTGCCTGGCAGTTTGGGTGGCCTTTATTTAGTATATACCAGATAAAGTATCTGCATGCTGATGAGACCTGGATTACAATACTAGGTGTTACTTCTGGCATTGTTATGTTTTTCAGCTTTAATTCCTGGAATAGAATAATAAATAGAAATGGAAACCCCTTTGCAATTGCATTAGCAACACTGGGGATGGCTGTAACGCCTATACTATACATTTTATCCTCGAATCTTTACGTTTTGACTCTTTCGGGACTTATTATGGGATACTTTACTTCTGGTATTGTTACTGTTATACTTAATTCCCTGCTTGAGGCAGCACCTGAAAAGAATAGAATAATATACGTAGCAGTACATTCCACACTTACTAATTTTACTTTATTTATTGCACCACTGGCAGGCGGGCTAATACTAGATTATAGTAACATCTATATAGCACTAGCCGTATGTGCTGTTCTAAGACTTATAGGAAGTGCAGCATTTTTTATCAGAGGCAGAAAAAGCGTGAGCGTCACTTTGGATTTATAGCAAAATATTTTTTACTCATACTTTGCGTGAAAAGAGCAGCTTAAGAACTTGATAGTAATTCTTAAGCTGCTCTTCTTAATAGAATACTAAGAAATATGCAAGCAATACATGTTTTAGGAGAGAATACGGCAATAAGCTTTCCGAAATTATTTAAGTTTATGTCCTTATTATCTAAGGAAGTAAGATATGCTACTAAATGCTTGTTATCTATTGTATCTATTCTTGCATTGTTTTTGCTGAATATTGAGCTTTTGATATTGACTATACTGCTGTTAAAGCTTGAGCTATTCTTAATTTCTTCATATCTTTGTAATATGCTGTCAGCTAGTTCATCCCAATTGTAAGGCTTTAGTCTATCTATACCAAGTACTTCAGCCGTTATTTCAATTAAGGCATACACAGCAGTACTTGGATCAAGCTTTCCGTCAATATAGTTGTATACAGTTCTAAAGATATTATAATTAGTAAGCTTGCCAGCTGATAACACATCCCTTTTAAGATTAAATACGCCCTCAAGCAGATTGATTTCACAATTGGTTAAGGGGTATAACAGCTTGCTGCTTTTGTAATTGTAAATATAGTATCGTTTGCCCATAAGCTTTTTAAATGCCTTCATGGTATCAAGATAACCTATTCTCATGTTCCTTATACAGGCTTCCTTTTCGAAAAAGAAAGTCTTTCCAAGAAATTCAGAATTTTTTATGTATACAAGGTTTAAGTCTTTATTTGCAACCTTTCTAACTCGTCCTATACCAGACACATCCACTACAATAATATCCTTTATACCTTTAGAGCTAATTACGGATACAGGCAGATTATCATAAATTCCGCCATCTATATATTTTTTATTATTTATCTCATAAGGCTTAAAGAGAGGAAAGCATGAGCTGGCAATTAAAAACTCTGTTAATTTTCCGGCCGGAATATCATTTTTATAGGCTATATGAGGCTTAAGCTCAGATATAGAGAACGTAACCAAACCAAAATCAATAGGGGATTTTCGGATTTTTTCTTCGTTTATGTACTTTTTTACCAGTTCCTTTAAGGGGGTAACATCAAGTCCGCCATTATCCATTATATTTTTTATAATTATTGTAATTTCACGAGGGCTAAACTTTTTACTGTCAAAAGCGGAAGGGTTATCCATTTTTATTATGTCTTGAATGCAAATACTGGTCCATAGCTGATAAGCTGTATCAAACTCATCTTGTACCATAATCGCTCCATTAAGAGCTCCTACAGAAGTTCCTGAAATGGCGGCTATTGGTATGTTCAGTTCTTTTAGTGCTTTCCAGACACCAATTTCGTAGCTGCCCTTTGCACCGCCGCCGCCTAATACTAATCCATATCCATTCATCATATCACCTCACAAAAATTTTTAAGGATGCATTCAAATGTCCATGCCATTTTATATAACCTTTAATTAGCATTATATTCACGATAGAGGAGAACTGTTATAGAGAAACAACTTCATAGTTATAAATTTCTAGTTTGTTCTCCCAAAGAGCTTAAAGACTTTTATATAAAAAATATTTTCAACTTTAAAGTGTCTTAGCTATATAGAGAAACAACTTCATAATCTAATATTTCAAGTTGTTTCTCCCAAAGAGCTTAGAGACTTTTAGTTGAAAAATATTTTCAACTTTAAAGTGTCTTAGCTATATATTATTTGAAAAATATGAGTAAGCTATATAAATAGTGATAAACCCCCTATATAATCAGAATGTAGTAAGCTGTTATATATGGCTGAAAGCAAATAATTGAAAAAATCCACACAGCATATACATTTATCTGAATATTTTGTGCAAATAAATGGTTTTATATTATAAAAACTGGTATCATTTATAGAAAGATAATTTTATAATTAAAGTATTAAAGCTATTTGATATAGGGTTTTTAGCTTTTGATACTATATAGACTTAATGGAGTGATTTTGTGAAACTATTTATTGATTGGCTGCTCTTGATAAACTCACTGGTGTTGGTTGTAATATTGGTATTAGAGAGACGCACCCCAGAAAAGACAATAGCGTGGCTTCTGATATTTGCCCTCCTGCCGCCTTTAGGTATATTATTATATCTTTTTATAGGTCGGAATTGGAAAAAGCATAAATTGAACAATGGATTTTCGGCAGATGCAAAATTTATGCTGGATAGCTATTTAAAGACTGTCAAAGATCCTGAATTACTGCCTTTATTGGAGCTGCTGGCTAAAAACAGCGATTCCCCCGTTTTTGCTAATAATGAGGTAACAATTTTCAATGACGGTGTAGATAAATTTAAACAATTGAAGGAGCAGTTAAAAAAAGCAAAGCATCACATACATATGGAATACTTTATAGTAAAAAGCGATACAATCGGTAATGAAATAAAGGACATTTTAGTAAAAAAAGCTGCTGAAGGAGTAACAGTAAGATTCATATATGATAAGGTAGGCTCTATAAAACTGAAAAGAAGTTATATAAGGCAGCTTAAAGCGGCAGGTGTAGACCTTGTTAATTATTCATATTTTCTTGCCCCTCTGCTTAGACATATAAATACGCAGATCAATTACAGAAACCATAGAAAAATTGTAGTAATTGACGGCAAAGTCGGCTTTCTTGGAGGTATGAATATTGGGGACGAATATCTTGGCAAGGGCAGACTAGGATATTGGAGAGATACACACATGATGATAAAGGGAGACTTTGTGATAGCTTTGCAAGCAGCCTTTTTAAATGATTTTATACATATTAAGAAAACTAATAAAAGCAGTGTATTTAGAAGATGTAAAAGTATACCTGATGAGATAAGCATATCATCTCTTTTGGATGATTATGATTTGTATTGTCCACAATGCTCTAATAATAACGGTAAAATAATGCAGCTTGTATTAAGCGGGCCTGACTCAGAGTATCCATCTATTATGCAGTGCATATTCAGAATGATAAGCATGGCAGAAAAGCATATTTATATTATGACACCATACTTTGTACCAACAGAAAGCATAATGGATGCCTTAAAGGTAGCAGCACTTGGAGGTATAGAAATTAAGCTGCTATTTCCCGGGCGATTTGATCATTTTATTGTGTATCAAGCTTCTCAGACATATTTGCGTGAACTAATAAAATATGGTGCTAAAGTATACTTTTACGATAAGAATTCATTTGTACATTCTAAGGTTGTAACAGTGGATGGAAAAATTTGTACTGTCGGTACTGCTAATATGGACATTAGAAGCTACCTGTTGAATTATGAGGTTAATGCAGTGATCTACGATGAAGAGCTGACACTAGAGCTTGAAAGGCAATTTGAGGAGGATTTAAAAAAGAGTATTTTAATAGATGAAAAGTATTATGATGAATCGCCTATACATAAAAAATTAATTGAATCTACAGCAAGGGTACTATCATATTTATTATAACATAATTTTGGATATAAAGCTATTATAGGGATCAATAATCCAGCTTATAAATAATTTAAGTTCTAAGCTAAAAACTCTATATTATGTACTTTAGTTCAGATAAAGGAAAAGGAATCCCAAGACATTTCGGGATTCCTTTCATAATATCACTGCTAAACAACTCTAATGGCAAATTCAGGACATACAGGAGTACAGTAACCGCATGTCAGACACATATTTATATCAATATTGGCTTTGTTTTCTTCATCAATTATTATGGCTTTATTAGGACAGGCAGAAATGCACTTGCCGCAGCCTTTACAGATTGCCTTAAATATCAGTGCTTTTTTCATAGAGCTTGTTTCGGGAAGGGTATTTACATTATGACCATCAAAATATCTTATATTATACTCTACTTCTTCAAGGCTCGTCATTCCTAAGGCTATGGAAGCAGAGCCTTCAATACCTCTGGCATACTCCATAGCTTCTGAGTACTTTGTAAGCAGACCGCCGCCAGCCAATGCCTTCATAAGATATACACCTTTGCCGGAGAGTGATATTTTTTTAATAGCTTTTTCCATATCATCCCTGTTTCCATCAATGATACCAAGACCTGATATATTAATTATAGGAAAAACCACGTCGATATCATCCTTTTCGGCTGCCATTGAAGCTACGGCAGCACTATGAGTAGAAATCCCTACAGCCCTTATCTTACCCTGAGCCTTTAAATCCATCAGGCAGCTAAGGGATTCTGAATATAATTCAAATACGTTTTCTCTCTCTCTGGCAGCATGAAGATGAAATATGTCTATATAGTCAATATCAAGCTTCGTTAGAGCTTCATTTACTGCATTTTCCATGTCCTTATAGGTCTTCTTATTGGATTTGGATGCAATAACAGGTCTTATACCAGTTTCTTTCATTGCTTTTTGAATAGGCTCGTAGGTTTTATACATTTCAGCAGTATCAATAAAATTTATTCCATTCCTTAAAGCATAACTTGCTAATGATGCACAATAATCACCATCAAGATTTTTTTGAAGAGGTCCCATTGGCAATGCACCAAAGCAAAGCTCACTTACTTGTATTCCAGTTTTACCCAAAAACCTTTTTAGCATTAAATCACCTTCCTTATAAATAGCTTATTACAAATAACATATAGTTTCAACTTTAATTTAAGTTGTTTCTCTATAATTATTTTTGCTTATTTATTAAATTTTTTTTCATAAAGACATATATATCAAAGGATATTTAAGTTATTTATAGAATTATTTAATATTGGACTTATATTTTATATTGGTAATACATAATAAATTAGGTTATTATGTATATTATAAGTGAATATAGTGTAGGAGGTAAAAAAATGAATCTTATAGAATACTTAAAGGATCAAACTATTATACCTAGTGAAAAGGCCGAAAAATTTATAAAGCTCCTGGAAAAATATGATGAGAATGATGTTTTATATAACAGTGCCGTTAATGATGTGAATTTAACACATGAAGAATATGATGAGCTTTTTACTGAGCTGATAAAGGAAAATTTCATGGATCCAGTATATATAATTCAATGTCCATTCTGTGATAGTTTAGGAAATACCTATGTTGAAAAGTTCGACATACCAGATGCTGATGAGTGCAGATACTGCCATCATGAGTTCAATTACAAAGAAAACTATAATGAGGCATACAGAGTACTGTTCAACTATCAAAAGGATGTTGATATTTTATCAGAGATAAGTGATAAAATTTTGCACAATCAAGATAGAATATTCGATATAACAGATCAAATAAAAGAGCTTGAAGTTAAAAGAAAAGCACTGCAAGTAGAGAATATCAAATTTACAACACTGCGTAATGAGCTGTTATTTGACAAAAACGAAAGCAAAATGTATGCTAAGACAAGCGAGAAGTATAAGGGTGAGAAGGTAAAATATATAGGAACACTTATATATATGAAGAAGTGTACGGTTACTTGTTCAAAATGCAACGAAGCGTACGAGCTTTTTGAAATCAATGATAGAATAATTGGCGTATGCTCTTGCTGTGAGTCGGAAATAGAGATTAATATTAAATAAACCAACTGAAATAATAGGGGTATCTCAAGCTGAGGTGCTCCTATTATATAGTTTACTGTGGCTGGAAAGGATAAGAAGCATGGACAAGCATATATATATTGTAATATCTAAAACTCAAAGCTATATAGGAAAGCTGATAAGGTGGTTTACCAAATACGAGTATAACCATGTTTCCATAAGCTTTGACAAAGAGCTTAGCCAGATGTATTCCTTTGGAAGAATAACTATTGTTAATCCACTGGTTGGCGGTATGGTTAAGGAAAGTACTTATACACTTTCATTGGGTTTTAGCAGAGCTGTTGATATAAAAGTATATTCAATACCGGTAAGCATCGAGCAGTATAATAAGATACTATACTTTGTTAATACCATGTACAAGGATACAGATGGTTATTACTACAATTTGTTAGGTTTTTTTGGCATTGCATTTGGGAAAAAGTGGTCTCTATACAAAACCTATACCTGCTCGGAGTTTGTAATTGATGCACTGCGTTATGCAGCGGTTCATGCGGTATTGGGAAACAAAAACCTAGTGTATCCCAGGGATATTGATAAAGCCATTAAGCAATATATATGCTTTGAAGGAAATCTTTTTGCATATCCATATCTGTTTATAGATAGTGCAAGCTATGACTATTTTCAGCAGAATAAATTTGAATTAAAGAAAAGCCTGACATTTGAGCTTTTGCGATCATTGGTTCACTTTAAGATGCTTGTAGTAAGGCACTTTAACAGCAAGAGGCATTATTAATCCAGAAAAGTTTGTAATATTTACTGCAAACTATCTGGATTTTTTTATGATACAATACTTATATCAATCTATATCAGGAAGGAAAATTAGTATGAATGATAATTCGGATTTTCTTTTTAATGATGATAAAGAAGCTTCATTATTTATTAATTCTGAGGAACATGAATCAAAACCAGCTCAGCATGAGGGTACTTGGAGGATTATGGTAGTGGATGATGAGCCAGAGGTTCATCGAATTACCAGACTTGTCCTTAGTAAATTTAGATTTGAGCGATTGATTGTGATGCTGCTGCAATTATGTTAAAAATAAATGATAATTATATCATAACTGTTAGTACTCACTCGTGTACATATAATGACAATACATATATAGATAAAGGGTGTTTTGAGTATTCTATTGTTAATATGATGGAAGAAAAGAAAGTACCTTTATTAATTGCAGATATATATAATTGCATATACCTGTCGAAATATAGTTCTTGCGAAGGCGAAATGTGTTCTTTATTGGGACTGCCAATAGTCCATAAGGATGAAATGCTTGGAGCTGTACTGCTTTGGTGTGATGAGCCTGACAGCTTTAAGCGAAGGGATAAGGATTTGGCGGCAACCTTTGTTGGTCAGACTATAGCGGCAATAGTCAATGCAAAGCTGTTCGGCGAGGTAAAGGAGCGTAGCGCTGCTATTAAAAATTTATTAAATAATGCGAGGCAGGGCTTTTTGTCATTTAATGAAGACCTGTTGATTGACAACGAATACAGTTATGAATGTGAAAGAATATTTGGCTTGAAGCTGACGGGACTAAAGATTACAGATTTATTATTCAGGTAGGCAGAGGCTATGGGCTTACCGCAGTAAAGCATGAAATGGATAAGCTTGGCGGTACTATAGAAGTAAAAACTAAAGAGAAAGAGGGTACTGCATTAATATTTTATTTGCCCTGAATGAATTGTTAACTACTTGAAATATCGGTATTGCAGTTCCATATTAGTAATAATGAAGCTGTGAAATGGTGATTAAGAGGTGAAGGTTTGAAAATAAAGATTAATATGAATATTACTAATAAGCCAATTAAACATATTAGTGCGCTGTCAGTATATGTGAGTGTAATATCACTAATGTTATTTACTAAGCAGGTTTTTGCCTTTAAAAATAAAATCTCAATAAATCTATGGAATATCAACTTGTTTATACTGCTATTTCTCACAATAGGACATGCTGTTTCGTATTTACATTATGAGGAGCTGGTAATATATTTCGGAGTTGTATGGCAGGCTTTGGTGGTTATAGATTTTATAGCGTTGCTTTTTTTAGTGATGCAAAACTCTAGAAAGGGCAATATAGATGCTGGTATATTCAGAGTGGGCTTTGTGTTATACCTCATAATATGCTCATATGAGCTTATTCAATATATTTTCTTTAGTATAGTACCCACTATGTACAAATGGGGAATACTGATATTTGTTGCATCTCTGGTATTGATTTTGGGCAGGAGGTTTTCAGAAGCCCATGAAAAGCTTGTTGACTATTCAAAGGAATTAGTATCGAAAAATGATGCCTTAAATATTGCGTTAAAGGAGCTTAAGCAATCTAAGGAGCAAATCGAAAATCTGAATATATCCTTGGAGCTGAGAGTCAGTGAAAGGACCAGAGAACTGAAGGAAGCAATGGAACGGCTGGTACAAACTCAGGAACAGCTTGTACAGTCAGAAAAAATGGCAGCTCTTGGAGGACTGGTTGCCGGCATAGCCCATGAGATTAATACACCTATTGGAATAGGAGTAACGGCCGCATCACATCTGGATAAGGAAAGCTGTGAGATAGAAAAACTGTATAAGGATAATAAAATTAAGAAGCAGGATTTTGAAAGCTATATAAATATAACCAGAGAGCTTACAGATGTAATAGTGACAAATCTAAGAAATGCATCGGAATTAATTAAAAGCTTTAAAAAAGTAGCAGTGGATCAGTCAAATGAGGAAAAAAGAAGCTTTAATGTAAAAGAATATATCAAAGAAATAGTACTTAGCTTAAGCCCTGAATTAAAGAAGACAAAACACAGGCTTACTGCAAAATGCCCTGACGACCTAGAATTGGAAGGTTATCCTGGAGCCTTGTCACAAGTTATCACAAATTTGGTAATGAATTCGCTGAACCATGCATATGATGTAAGTCAACAGGGGAACATTTCAATTGAAATTAAAAAGGAACAAGACAATATAGTGTTACGTTATGCCGATTATGGCAAGGGTATAGAGAGTGACCATCTCAGCAAAATATATGAGCCTTTTTTTACAACCAAAAGAAATTCTGGAAACAACGGCTTGGGGTTAAATATTCTATATAATATCATAACCCAAAAATTTAGAGGAACTGTCAAATGCAATAGTCAGCTTAATAGTGGCACTGAGTTTTTAATCAATATTCCAATTATATAGATAACCAACTCTAAAACTCAAAATACTTTTCGTTAAGAGTTGCTAATCTATTTGTGAGAAACAACTGGATAAGTTTAATTTTGTAGTTGTTTCTCTATAATAAAATCAGAAAGACTATAGCTGGTGTTCAGTAGAACTCTAACTATAGCCTTTAAGATATATTAATTAAGAAGTTGACAGATAAAAGATAAATTTATTCCCACTTAATGCAGACACCAATTGCTAATGGACCTAGGTGAGCTCCAAGCACCGGTCCCAGCTCATCAATGGAAAATTCTGCATCACTGAATAACTGCTGCAACTGAACTTTAAATTTTTCAGATTCTTCTATATTTTGTATATGAATTATTGATATTCTCTTTACAGTATTTGGGATGCCTTCTACTATATATTCAATAGCCTTGTTTTTGCCTCTTGCCTTGGCTGCGGGCAGCAATAATCCATCCTTAAGCTCGATTATTGGCTTGATATTAAGAAGGGTTCCGATAAAGGCCTGGGCGTTAGATAATCTGCCCCCTTTTTTTAGGTAATCCAGAGTACCTACAGTAAACAATGCCTTTGTATTAGCACGTTTGCTTTCAACTATTTGAACAATCTCTTCTCTTGATTTACCTTGTTTTGAAAGCTCTAACACCATTTCAATAAGGAATCTCAGGCAGGGTCCAGCCAACATTGAATCTATTACAGAGATTTTTTCAGGATTAACCTGCTGTGCTGCTAAGGAAGCGCTGTTGAAGGTTCCGCTCAATTTAGATGAAATTGTAACAGCAATAACCTCTTGACCTTTATCTACAGCATTTTGAAAGGCAGATATAAAAGCTTGGACAGATGGCTGTGAGGTTTTGGGAAAATCCTTTGAAGTCTTTAGGCGCTCATAAAATTCCTCAAACTCACCGGGATAACCTTCTGGGGCTGAATTGTCTTCAAAAAAAACAGTTAGCGGTACTATACTAATATCGTTGAGCATGGCAAATTCTTTTGTTATATATCCTGTGCTGTCGGTTACAATATGTATATTTGGCATAAATAACCTCCCTCTTATTAGCAGACATGCTAGTGTAATAAATATAAATAATTCCTGAATAAATGACACGTTAAGTCATTTAAAATATAGCAAGAAATACTTGCTTAGTAATATTATATCAATAAATGCGCCAAATAGTAAATAATTATTTCGAAATTTGCATAATTATGTTGAAATTAAGATGTAAAATAATTCAAAGGAGACTGAGTTAACTTACGAATAGGAATTATATATATAAATAATAACACTTATGACAGTATAAATATTTACTTTGCAGATGTTTTATGGTAATGCTTAAAAATAATCCAATTAGTAATTTTAATTATAAAGGGAATTTATAGGGAAGCAACCATGAAACTTTACTTATTCATATGCTAGCTATTGCTTCCCTTCTAGGTTTTTAGCTTGGTATAATTTAAGTTTTAAGCTAAAACCCCATACATCAAAAGAACAGCTAAAGTATATTATTTAATTTCAAGGATATTTTATACATAGTAGGAGTGAAAACAATGAAACTAATAGATAAGCGCAAGAAGAAAACCAATAGCATACAAAAACTATGCTTTACCTTGGTATGTAAAGACATTGGCTGTTGTAGTCTTAGGTTATGCATTAAGCCCAATTAAATAACAATAAAAAATTACAAGAGCATGAGACAATTATTACTCATGCTCTTGTAATTCTTCAGAATCTTCCATATCCTCCATTAAGTTTTCATACTTGCCTTTGTTTTCAACTAATAAGGGCTTAATCCTATCCAGCTCATTAATATGTAAATCCACAATCCTATTAAAAAGCTCTTCCATCTCTAACCTATTATTACGATATTCAATTTTTAAAGTCCATCTGGGATTATATTCTCCAGAGCCATCTAGTATTTCATTTGCTGTGTTACTAAAAATCTCGTCGTTATATAAGTCATATATGCCATAATACTCCCAGTCCTCAACATCCTTTGTTGTAAGGGTGAGAAAAACAAAGTGTTTTCCATCTTCTTCCTTGGCATATGCGCTTTCGATATAGTCAACGCCAGCTTGAATCGTATAAGAGTCAATAGTATTAGTCAGAAATCCAGTTTCAGCATCTTTCTCCATTAAAACAAGTACATTATAATTATCCAATTTTTCACTCTCCTATAATATATTATTATTACAATTTATTGCTTTTTATATAGTATAATATACATAAACCACTTTAAAATTTTAAAATTCAAGCTTTAGGTTATAGATTAGCAACTCTAAAGCTTAAAATACCTTTCGTTAAGAGTTGATAATCTTCTTGTGAGAAACAACTGAATAAATTTAATTTTGAAGTTGTTTCTCTATAAATACTATACTACTATATATAAATTAAACCAATAATTTATAATAATTACAATATAAAAAGGAAAGTGAAATAATGATTTTTCAAAAAAATATTAAAAAAGGAATATTTCAAAAGAGATTAAACAGGTTTGAAGCCTTGGTTTTAATTGATGACAAAGTAACATTGGTACATGTACCTAATACGGGACGATGTAGAGAGCTTCTTTTTGAGGGAGTTGAGGTGCTGCTGGAAGACAGAGCGAGTGCCAATAGAAAAACTGATTATGAGCTGATAATGGTGTATAAGGGTAAAAAGCTTGTTTCTATAGATTCACAGCTGCCAAATAAGCTTGTTGAAGAAGCAATTACAAAAGGTGTAATTAAAGAAATCAGCGGCTATAATTACATAAAAAAAGAAGTTAAATATAGTGAAAGCAGATTTGACTTATTCTTAAAGCAGAATGAAGATACCCAGTCGCCCAAAGACTGCTGTTACATTGAGGTTAAGGGTGTAACCTTGGAATGTGATTCTGTTGCAATGTTTCCTGATGCACCAACTGAAAGAGGAGCAAGACACATTCATGAGCTTATAAAAGCTCATAGTGAAGGATATAGAGCAGTATTAGTTTTTGTAATACAGCTTGATTTTGCAGAATATTTTACACCCAATTACAAGATGGATGCAGATTTTGGCACTGCTGTAAAGGAAGCTTATTCAAAGGGAGTGGAAATACTCGCTTACAGCTGTAAAATCAGCGAGAGGGAAGCTTATATAGAAAAAGCTGTTGAGATAAGGCTTTAAACCAAACTGTTAGTAGTATTTTTGCTGCATTATGTGTTAAAATATATTGAATATAAAACAAAAGATGTGAGGGGTAGAGCAATGAAGTTTAAGTATATTTTATTTGATTTGGATGGTACGCTTATTGATACAAATAGGCTGATAGTTGATTCCTTTAAGCATACCTATAAGCAGCACCTTGATATGGATATCAGTGAAGGGGAAATTTTAAAGCATTTTGGAGAGCCGCTTATAACTACCTTAAGAAGATATTCAATTGAAAAATCAGAGGACATGCTGGTAACTTATAAACAATTTAATGAGTCGGTACATGATGATTATGTAACTCTTTGTACTGGAGCAAGAGAATGTTTGGAGGAGCTTTCATCACTAGGCTGTATAATGGCGGTAGTAACCTCCAAGCTTGGTGCGGTTGCAGATAGAGGCTTGCAGCTATTTGATATAAAAAAGTATTTTGAAAAGGTAGTTGCATTTGAAGATACTGATAGACATAAGCCGGAACCGCAGCCAATTCTAAAAGCTCTTGAATTATTAGGTGCAGAAAAAGAAAATGCTATAATGATAGGAGATTCAATTTTTGACATTCAATGTGCCAAAAATGCTGGTGTAAAATCCATACTGGTTAAATGGAGTGCTGCCGACGGCTATCAAAGCAATAATGAAACCGCAGATTATACTGTTTATAAAATGAGCGAAATAGCAGAAATAATAAAAGCTGTGAAATGAGATAGGTATGTCCTATCTCATTTTCGTTAGCTTTTTTTCCAGCCAGGCAACAGATATATACATAAGTGCGGCTGCGGCTGCCAATATAAGCACACTGGTCATTACCAAATCCATTTTGAAGACCTGTCCTCCGTATATTATCAGATACCCAAGCCCTGCCTTTGATACTAAAAATTCGCCGACTATTACGCCAACCAGTGACAAGCCTACATTTATTTTCAAAGCAGAAACAATGGAAGGAATATTTGCTGGCAGTACTACCATTTTAAGCACTTTCAGCTTATTTGCCCCAAAGGTTTTTAAAAGCTTTATTTTATCTTCGTCTGTAGATTGAAAGGCCATATATACGCTTAGTATGGTTACTACAACAGATATCAGAAGAGCCATTACAATGATGGAGCTGGCAGTACCGCCTATCCATACAAGTATAATAGGACCGAGAGCAGTTTTGGGTAAGGCATTTAAAACAACTAAATATGGATCAAATACTTTGGCAGTAAATTCAGACCACCATAATACTATTGCAACGGCAGTTCCTAAAATTGTGCCTGACAGAAAGCCTACAACAGTTTCAAGAACTGTCACCCCTGTATGAAGTAATAACGAACCGTCCTTTGAGAGCGTTATAATAGTTTTCAAAACTCTTGTAGGCTGACTCATAATAAATGGATCTATCCATTTAAGTCTTGCAGATATTTCCCATAACAGGAAGAGCAATATTAATATTGATAGCTGTGTAGCTGCTACTGAAAGCTTTTTTATCCTTTCCTTTTTTAAATAATCGAGATGGTCCTTTGATAAATTAGACATGTACATCAAGCTCCTTCCATATTTGATTAAAGTAATATCTAAATTCAGGAGCTTCTCTACAGCTTATTGGAGTTTTAGTGTCACATGTAAGGTTAATGTTATAAATCGATTTAACCTGAGCAGGACGATTTGTAAGTACAATTATTCTATCAGAAGCAGAAACGGCTTCGGCAATATCGTGAGTTACCAATATTGCAGTTTTTTTCTCTTTTTTAATTATCAGCCATATTTCCTCTGATATTGCCAGTCTGGTTTGATAGTCCAGTGCTGAAAATGGTTCGTCAAGCAGTAAAATTTCAGGCTTTGCTGCCAGGGTTCTGATTAAGGCTGCTCTTTGCCTCATACCTCCTGATAGCTGGTTTGGGTAATGCTCCTTAAATTCACCTAAGCCGTACTCGTCTAATAATTGGTTTACATACTCCCAATTATCCTTATTCAGCTTATTCTGTACCTCCAAGCCTATCAGTGTATTTTTAATAATCGATCGCCACTCAAAAAGATGATCCTTTTGAAGCATGTATCCCACATTTTCTGATGTACCGTCAACCTTCGCCCCCTTTACAAAAACATTTCCAGAGGTAGGTTTTAAAATGCCTGATATCAAGGATAATATAGTAGATTTTCCACAGCCGCTGGGACCTACTATACTGACAAATTCACCATTATAAATATCAAAAGAGATATCTTGGATTGCCTGTGTTTCACCATTTGAAGAGTGATAGTTCATAGATACATTCTTAAGTTCAACAATCTTTTCCATGGCACACCCCCTACTATAGTATCTTATAAAACCATAGTATTCATTGGGAGAGCAAAGAGTGAAGGAAACCAAAAGATTGATAATCAGAAAGACTTATACTAAACTTTCATACAGTATGATATAATCAGTATTGATAAAGTCCCTTAATTAGACTAAAACAAAAGGAGGATTTATGAGGCTATATAAAAATTGCAGAATAATTACTATGGACGACAGACTTCCCAACGCTTCTATAATGGTTACAAAAGGTGGTAAAATAATATATATTGGGGAAGAACATGAGTGCCCTGTGGATTATAAGCAAAATTCAGAGATAGTTGATTTAAAAGGTAATATAGTAATTCCAGGCTTTTGGGAGTCGCATCTACATCTTGTAGATGGTATGCGCAGCCTATGGGAGCTCAATCTCAGGGACTGCACAGGCTTTGAGGATTTCAAAAGTAAGCTGCTTAAATATGCAGATAAGCTTGTCAGGGAAGAATGGGTTATAGGTCATGGATGGGATGAAAGCAGAATATTCGGCGGTAAATTTCCTGACAGATATCTGCTTGACAACATATGCAGTACAAGACCTATAATACTTATAAGAATGGATGGTCATTCCCTTTGTGCCAATACAATGGCAATAGAAGCAATGAAGCTTGATAAGCTGGAGCAGTCCTCGGAAGTGCCCTATGGCAGTAACAACAAGCCTGCAGGCATGTTCTATGAGGGTACTGCTAATATGATAGTTGATAAAGTAGTTGAAAGACTTCCAGACAGCTACATTCAAAAACTAACATTAAAGGCACAGGAGTTATTTGTTAAAAATGGAATCACCTCTATAAATGATATATGTACCAGCTACGGCAGGTATTTTGATATATATAGAAAGCTTCAAAAAGAAGGCAAGCTGAAAATAAGAATAGTATCCTCCCCTAACGGTATAAACTCCAAATCTGTTGAAGAGTTCGATATGAGAATAGGAGAGGAAACAGACAGCCTTAAAATAGGTCCATCTAAATATTTTCTTGATGGAAGCTTTGGATCTAGAACAGCACTGCTGTATGAGGATTACAGTGATGATTGTGGAAATACAGGCTTGCAGTTGATAGATAAGGATGATCTTAAAAGCATAATCATGGATAATGAGGTGATTAATAAGCCTGTAAATATCCATGCTATCGGCGACAAAGCAGTTGGTACTATCCTTGAATGTATTGAAGCTGCAAGATTGGATAATCAGCGTGATATCAGAACCAGAATAGAGCACGTACAAATAGTAAAGCCGGAAGATATAGACAGATTTTCAAAGCTTGATATAACAGCCTCCTTTCAGCCGGTTTTCTTGTATGAGGTAGAACTTACCAATGCTAGACTTGGTGAAGAACGAATAAAGGATGTTTATAGGTTTAGAAGCTTTATTGATAAAGGGATCAATGTAGTCTTTAACAGTGATTGGCCTTATGGAGGGGGAGAGCTTCCAAGCAAGCCTGATAAATCAAAATATATAGGCTTTGAACCACTATTAGGGATTCATGGAGCATGCTGCAAGAACATGAATTTAAAGGAACTGGTAACACCCATTCAGGCTTTGAAATGCTATACAGCCAATGCAGCATACGCAAATTATAGAGAAAAAGAGCTTGGAAAGCTGGCTAAAGGGTATTTTGCGGATTTTATAGTTATTTCAAAGGACATTTCAAGTGTTAATCCAGAAGAAATCATTAAAACAGAAGTTATTATGACAGTTATTAATGGGGAAACTGTGTACGCCAAATAAGGAAATTATTTACGTTTAGTATATTACCGTATAAGGTTAGTAATGGTTAACGATTCTAACTTTATGCGGTAATTTTTGTTGTTTTATATAAAAGTTTGACTTATTTTAGTACTGAGTTTAAAATTGTATTGTTTGGGCTATATAAATAGTGTATCGGATTTGCGACTATGTAAAATTTTTGCATAGTACAAACCATAAAAGCTTGTAAAGATTCATGGAGGAAAATTATGTATAGAGAAATTGAGTATCTTGACCTTAAAGATGAATGTTTTTTTATTGATGTAAGAAGTCCTATTGAATATAATGAATATTCCATTCCAGAAGCGGTAAATATACCATTGTTTGAGGATGAGGAAAGAAAAGAAATCGGTACTGTTTACAAAAATGTAAGCACAGAACAGGCAAAGCGTTTAGGTATAGAAATAGTATCAAGAAAGCTGCTTCCGCTGTTTGACGAGATCAGCAGGATAAAAGCAAAGCACCGAAATGTAGTTATTTTTTGCGAAAGAGGAGGAATGAGGAGCGGCTCAGTTTGTTCATTGTTTAATTCTCTTGGTCTCAACGTTATAAAGCTTAAGGATGGTTATAAGGGATATAGAGCAGCTATAAATTGTATGCTTCCAAAGCTTAATGATGAGGTTGAATATATAGTAATCCACGGCTTTACAGGTACAGGAAAGACAGAGATACTGGAAATACTAGAGCAAAGGGGTCATGATGTAATAAATCTAGAAAAAGCAGCAAATCACAGGGGGTCTCTCTTGGGAAAAGTAGGACTGGAAGGCTTGGTAAGCCAAAAACAGTTTGAAAGCATAATATACAATAAATTAAAAAACCGTAAAAACAAATATGTTTTTATAGAAGCTGAAAGCGGCAGAATAGGCAATATTATAGTACCACAATATATAATTGGGAAGATGCGGACAGGTAAACACATTCTGGTGCAATCCAGTATTGAATATAGGACTAAAAGAATAGTGGAAGAATATATAAAGGATGAAATGCATATTGATGAGCTTGTACGCTCAGTACAGAAGCTGGAGAAGCATATAGGTAAAAATAAGGTAAATGAATATGTGGAGAAAATACAAAACAAGCAATATGATGAGGTTGCCAGTGAGCTGATGATAAAGTACTATGATCCACTTTATTACAACAGTCAGGTTAAGTACTCCTTTGATCTTGAGATTAAATCAGATGACATAATACAAACCTGTAATTCAATAGAAGCTTGGTTAATGAGCTTATATAAATAACAAGGACATTGTTTAGTTATTAGGTTTTCCTTCATACTAAGCAATGTCCTTGTGTTAAAAAGCTACTTTACTGTTTTTGCAGCCGTTTCTGCAAACTTATTATCAATGAGTATTTCAAATTCTACCCTTTTATCCAATTCTCCAGCACTTTCCATTATGTTCTGTAAAAGCTCGAAGGACTCAGCTCCCATAATTGGAGTTTGGCTCCATGCACCAATTTCCTTATATCTATTTATAACTGTAACCAATAATTTATCATCTGAATCAGCAAAAAAGGATTTAATTTCCTTTGCGATTTCTTCTGCACTATGCTCTGCAACCCATTTCTGACCTTTATAAACAGCATTGGTGAATCTTTGAATTATCTCTGAGTTTTCTTCCATATAGCTTTTTGTTGTAAAATAGGTAGTATAGGGAACTACTCCTCCATCTTTTCCAATAGAAGCTACAATTTTGCCTGCTCCTTCTTGCTCAAGTACTGAGGCAGTAGGCTCAAATAGTGCAACATAGTCTCCTGTGCCTCCCTTAAATGCTCCGGCGGTAGCGGTAAATTGAAGATTTGTAATAATGTTAACATCTTTTCCAGGCTGTAGCCCATGTTTTTTCAATATATACTCAAGAGTCATCTGAGGAACTCCGCCTGGTCTGCCGCCTATTATGGTTTTGCCTTTTGTATCCTCCCACTTGAAAGTATTGCTGCCATCTCTTGCAACTAAAAAAGAGCCATCTCTTTGAGTCAGTTGTGCAAATACTATCGTGTAGTCCTCTCTGCCCTGATTATATACATATATGCATGCCTCAGGACCTGCAAAGCCTATGTCACATTGACCGGAAAGCAGTGCTGTCATTGTCTTGTCTGCTCCCTGACCTGTAGTTAGTTCAATATCTAAGCCTTCATCCCTAAAAAAGCCTTTGTTAATAGCAACGTACTGTGGTGCATAAAAAATAGAATGAACTACCTCATTAAGTCTTATTTTTGTCAGTTCTTTTTTTGTACATCCAATTGAAATAGATATAATCATTAGCATAACAAGCACAAGTGAAAGTATGCATAATAGAGATTTTTTTGCAGTCATCACAAAATCTCCCTCCGTTTTATTTAATACTATATTATAATATGCGGAGCAATTGATTTTGTGAGTGTATCATCAGAAGCTGCAATATAGTCGCTGATGTTACGGACGAGCCTTCTATGTAGATTGACGATAGAATATTTGTAGTGTATTATACATGTATGACTGTGTAATAATATATATGCGCTTATGAATGTAGTTGATGCAGCACAAAAGAGGTGAAATATGAATATTCCTAACCTATTTACGCTTTTAAGGTTTTTGCTTATTCCAGTTTTCATATATTATTTTTTTTCCGAGACTAATTATAGTATACATATTTCCATATATGTGTTTATATTAGCTGGTCTTACAGATGTCATAGATGGATTTATAGCAAGAAAGTTCAATCAGATAACAAAGCTTGGAATAGTTTTGGATCCCTTAGCTGATAAGCTTATGCTGATTACTGCACTAATAAGTATAACTATAAGATACGACATACCAATTTGGATTTTATCAATAGTCGGGCTTAAGGAAATACTTATGATATGCGGAGCGGCAACACTCTACAATAATGATATAGTAGTGCCGGCAAATGTATTCGGCAAGCTTTCAACGGTGCTTTCCTACGCAGCTATACTAGGAGTAACCTTTAACTGGCCCTATAACAGAGTGCTGCTGTACTTGTTTATTACCACCACCATATTTGCTCTGATTGTTTATGTTACAAACTTTGTGAATATAAAAAAACATCAAAGCATTAATTTGGTTAAAAAATAATTGACAAGAAGATACTTGTTTTTATATTATTGTATATATAACTATATAAGTGACAATAATGAATATACATAAAAATTATATTATGTCATTATATAGAGAAACAACTTCAATATTAAATTTATCCAGTTGGGTATCTATAATGGTCTATACATAATACTATATTAGTAAGCACATAACAGACAAAACTTAATAAAACGAAGCGTTGATTAAGAGGAGTAAGCTGATACCGCCTGTTAGAGAGAAAACCCATGGGCTGAAAGGTTTTTAGGAGAGGATTTGCTGAAGGTAGCTTAGGAGCTCTTGCGGTAAACAATACTGTGCTTAATAAGCACACTAGGACTAGCTGCAAGCGGAGTATTTTTAACTAAAATAATCCGTTATAAAATTAAGAGTCAGATATTCCAAAATTATTGGGTGTCTGAAAATAAGGTGGTACCGCGAATTATACCCTTCGTCCTTAATTGGATGAAGGGTTTTTATTTTTTTAAAGCTTTTCAATTTACAACTAAAAGGAGGATATTAGAATGAATGAATCAGCAAATCTAGCCAAAACATATGATCCTAAACAGGTTGAAGAAAGATTATATAATAACTGGGTTGAAAATGGATATTTTACTCCTGAAGTGGATAAGGAAAAAGAACCCTATACAATTGTGATCCCACCTCCCAATATTACTGGTCAGCTCCATATGGGTCATGCTCTGGATAATACTATGCAGGACATACTAATAAGATGGAAGAGAATGCAGGGCTATGCGGCACTATGGCTGCCTGGAACAGACCATGCCAGTATAGCAACAGAAGCGAAAATAGTTGAAGCACTTGCAAAAGAGGGAAAAACAAAATACGAAATGGGCAGGGAGGCTTTTTTAGAGCGAGCATGGCAGTGGAAGGAAGAATATGGCGGAAGAATATTACATCAGTTGAGAAAGCTTGGAAGCTCCTGTGACTGGACTAGAGAAAGATTTACGATGGACGAGGGCTGCTCGAAGGCGGTAATGGAAGTATTTGTAAAGCTATACGAGGAAGGCTTGATTTATAGAGGTGAAAGAATAATAAACTGGTGTCCCAGCTGTAAAACCTCCATATCAGATATAGAAACCATATATGAGGATACAAAGGGATACTTCTGGCATATTAAGTACCCAGTAAAGGACAGCCATGAATTTATTGAGATAGCAACCACAAGACCCGAAACAATGCTGGGTGATACTGCGGTTGCCGTTAATCCAAATGATGAAAGATATAGCCATTTAATTGGAAAAACCTTGATACTGCCTCTTGTAAATAGGGAAATACCAATAATTGCAGATGACTATGTAGATAAGGAATTTGGTACAGGAGCAGTTAAGATTACACCAGCCCATGACCCTAACGATTTTGAGGTTGGAGTAAGACATAAACTGCCAATGCCAAAAGTAATGAATGATGATGGTACAATAAACAATCTAGGCGGAAAATACCAAGGCTTGGATAGATACGAAGCAAGAAAGCAGATAATAAAAGACCTTGAAGAATTAGGTTTATTAGCAAATATTAAGGATCATCAGCACAACGTTGGACAGTGCCAAAGATGCTCAACAGTAATAGAACCAATACTGTCAAAGCAATGGTTTGTTAAAATGGGACCTTTAGCAGAGCCTGCTATCGAGGTTGTAAAGGATGGCAGAATAAAGTTTGTTCCAGAAAGATTCTCAAAGACATATTTTAATTGGATGGAGAATATACAGGATTGGTGTATATCAAGGCAGCTTTGGTGGGGACATAGAATACCAGCATATTACTGCACAGAATGTAATGAAACCATCGTAGCGAAGGAAAAGCCGGAAAGCTGTAAAAAATGCGGCGGCAGCTTAAAGCAGGATGAGGACACACTGGATACATGGTTCAGCTCTGCTTTATGGCCCTTCTCCACACTTGGCTGGCCGGATAAAACAGAGGATTTGGAATATTTCTATCCTACAAACGTACTGGTTACAGGCTATGACATTATATTTTTCTGGGTTGCCCGTATGATATTCTCAGGTATGGAGCATATGAAGCAAGAGCCCTTCAAGCATGTATTTATACATGGTATAATAAGAGACTCCGATGGAAGAAAGATGAGTAAATCACTGGGAAATGGCATAGACCCTCTTGATGTTATTGATAAATATGGTGCAGATGCCTTAAGATTTAACCTTATATCAGGAAACTCTCCAGGAAACGATATGAGATTTTTCTGGGAAAAGGTAGAGGCATACAGCAACTTCGCTAACAAGATATGGAATGCTTCAAGATTTGTTCTTATGAATATAGAAAAAGAAGAGATACTAAATGCCAAGCCGGAGACTTATCAGGATAACCTGACAACAGCAGACAAGTGGATAATCAGCAGATATAATACTGTTGTAAAGGAAGTAACTGAAAGCCTTGAAAAATTTGAGATAGGCATAGCAGCGCAAAAGCTGTATGATTTCATATGGTCTGAATTCTGCGACTGGTATATTGAGCTGGTTAAGTCACGCTTATACGGAGAGGATAAGAGCTCAAAGCTTGCGGCACAAGTTACATTATGTGAGATATTAGCAGGCACTATGAAGCTTCTTCACCCATTTATGCCATTTATTACCGAGGAAATATACATGCATTTACCTGTAGCTGATAAGTCCATAGTAATTTCAAAATGGCCTGTATATGACGAAGCTAAAAATATGCCGGAGCAGGAAAAAAAGATGGTAACAGTTATGGAAGCAATTAAGTCAATAAGAAATGTAAGAGCAGAAATGAATGTTGTACCATCAAGAAAGGCAAAGCTTATAGTTGTTACAAGTGATCCTTATATCAGCAGCATAATGCAGGAAGGCAAAATATATTTTGAAAGACTCGCATCAGCCTCCGAGGTGGTAGTATTATCAGATAAGTCAGATGTTCCAGAGGGAGCGGTATCCATAGTACTTCATGGTTCAGAGCTGTTCCTGCCTATGGAGGATCTTATTGATAGAGAGAAGGAACTGGAAAGATTAAATAAAGAAAAGGATAATCTGGAAAAAGAGCTGCAAAGAGTAAGAGGAAAGCTTAACAATCAAGGCTTTGTTGCAAAAGCACCTGCTAATGTAATTGAAGAGGAAAAAGCAAAGGAAAAGAAATATCAGGAAATGATGGATAAGGTTCTGGAGAGATTAGAACAGTTAATGAAATAATTACTTCTGACGATTGAGGATAGTCTATGACAGCTTCAATCGTCAGATTTTTAGAGGTGTTATAATGAATTTTACAGAAGTAGTATATTATATAGAAAACTCCATGAGGTTCGGATGCAGACCGGGGCTGGAAAGAACGGCAAAGCTTCTTGAGCTGTTGGGAAACCCACATAAAGCTATCAAAACAATACACGTAGCAGGCACTAACGGAAAAGGCTCAACTACTGCAATGCTGGTAAGTATTTTAACCCAAGCTGGCTATAATACAGGCATGTATACTTCGCCCCATTTGTACAAAATCACTGAAAGAATGACCATAAATAATAAGGAAATATCAGAAGCAGACTTTACAGCTTATGCTGAAAGAGTTATTAATACAATGAAGCTGATGGAAGAAAAGGGACTAGAACAGCCTACTCAGTTTGAAATGCTTACAGCTATGGCTTTTCTGTATTTTACAGAGAAAAAAGTTGATATTGCTGTAATAGAAGTAGGCTTGGGCGGAGCATATGACGCAACAAATGTTATTGAAGCAGACTTATGTGTAATAACCTCTATAAGCTACGACCATATGGATATTTTAGGTAATACCATTGAGGAAATAGCCCGAGAAAAGGCAGGCATAATAAAGAAAAATTCTGTTGCTGTTATGTACCCTCAAAACTATACAAAAGCAGCAGATACCATTGAAAATAAATGCATGGAGATGAATGCGAAGCTGGTCAAAGTGAGTGAAAAGCTAATAAATATAAAGAAATCTGATGAGTACGGTCATGTATTTGATTATATAAATAATGAGATTGAATATATTAATATTAAGCTGCCTCTGATTGGAGATCATCAATTAAAGAATGCTGCTGTAGTTTTAAGCGCAATAATAGAGCTTAAAAAGCTTGGATATGTGATAGAGGAACAGCATATAAAAGAAGGCTTGGAAACAGTAAAATGGCCTTGCAGATTAAGCGTTGTAAGTACAAAGCCTATAATATTAATAGATGGAGCTCACAATGATGAAGGAGTAGATTCGCTGAAAGCTGCACTTAAGAAATATTTCGGCACAAGAAACATGATATTTGTTTTCGGTATGCTCAAGGATAAAAGCTATGGATATGCTGTTAAAGAGCTGATGCCAATTGCCAGCAGCGTTATAGCAACCCAGCCTATAAGTTCCAGAGCTTTGTCCGCAGAAGAACTGGCAGTACAAGTTAGAGAATTTTGCTCAGACGTAGTTGTAAAGGAAAATATAATAGAAGCGGTAGAAAAAGCAAAATCCATGTGTGATGAAAACAGCATGATATGTGTGTGTGGTTCACTATACCTTGCAGGAAGTGTGTATGAATATATTTTAAGCAAATAACACAAAGGGAGGCTAAGCATGAGTGATATAATCGTTAGGAGATGCTCCAAGGAGGACGAAGCAGGTATCTTAAAGGTATGCTATAAAACAGGTTATATGGGTGAAGATTTAACTGGTATTGATGTCTTTAATGATATAACTCTTTTTGGATACATTTTCTGCTTATATTACGTCAGGCATGAGCCTCATAATTGCTTTGTTGCTGTAGACAGCAGAAGTAATGAAATAGTTGGATATATAATAGGTACCTCTGATACGTGCAGACAAAATAGAAGCTTTGTTTTAAAGCAAGGCTGGAGAATTATATTAAGAATTATATTATGTACAATGTGGAAATATCCTGAATCCCTAAAAGCCATATATTATGTCCTTCGTAATGCAGAGCTTGATAAAAATCGAAAAATGCTGTATAATGAATTTCCTGCTCATTTGCATATTAATATTCTGCCTGAGTATCAAAGAAGCGGCATTGGCGGAAAGCTGATAGATGCCTTCGAAAATCAAGTAAGCAAAACCTCAAAGGGAATTCATTTGAAAACATCTAATAAAAATATTAAGGCAGTACCTTTTTATATTAAAAAAGGATATACAATCCATAGTCAGAAAGAGGACAAATTATGGAAAGGCAGTAATGGGTATTCCAGCATTGTATTTACTAAAAGCTTTATATAGATAAGCAACTCTAAAACTCAAAATACTTTTCGTTAAGAGTTGCTAATCTATTTGTGAGAAACAACTGGATATATTTATTTTGTAGTTGTTTCTCTTAATAGATTAGCAACTATAAAACGTAATTTATATCAAAAACAGTACCTATGTTTAAGTATTGGGGGAATTCTATGAAACTGAATAGAAAGAAAATTCTATTAATAATCTTGATTATTCTAGTAACCTTTATTGCCACTTTCTTTCTACGGGAATATATTTCAAACTACTTTGTAAGAATAACCATGGATACAATTCAACTGCCTATGGAGGATTCCAGAGTGCTTGTATTTGCTCCCCATAGTGATGACGAGATTATTGGAGCTGGGGACTTAATAAAAAAGAGCCTGAAAAATGGAGCCCAAGTTAAGGTTGTTATTGTAACTAATGGAGACGGCTTTAAAAGAGCAGTTGCCATAGAATGTCTTAGAGTCAATCCTAATCCAGCAGACTATATTAGATATGGAAACATACGCCAAATTGAATCTATAAATGCACTAGAGAGACTCGGGCTTAACAGAGAACACGTGGTTTTTCTTGGGTATCCTGACAGAGGTATATCCAGATTATGGCTCGCCAACTGGTCAAGTGACAAACCATATATTAGTAATTATACTAAGTTGGATAAATCACCTTATGAGTTAACCTATAATATCGACTCTGTATATTCAGGAGAATGTTTGAATTCAGATATTACTAAAGTTATTGATGATTTTAAACCCACTCATATAATATTTCCTCATACAAATGATACACATCCTGATCATTGGGCTATCAATGCATTTATAAAATATTCCATAACCGTTTCAAAATATCAGCCTAAGCATGAGTGGACATATTTGGTTCATAGGGGCGGTTGGCCTACACCACTTGCAAGAAACAGAAATATGTTTTTAGTGCCTCCGCTTTCTATATTAAATACAGGAACTACATGGTTTTCTATGGGAATGTCTGATGAAGATATAGAAGACAAGGCAGATGCCATGTCCAAATACACTTCACAGATAAAAAGAATAAGCAGATTGATGTCTGCTTTTGAAAGAAAAAATGAATTGTTCGGGGAATATGAAAATGGCAGGCTAATTCGCAATAAAAGAAATGATAATGAAATAGAGCCTGATGCAGATAATTTAGTCATACAGGATCCGAAAAGAGATACTATAAATCTTGAGATTAATAAAGGCTCAGACATTGTGGGCATATTTGCTGAGGTTTCAAAGCAAAACAACCTGCATTTATTTATCAAGCTAAATAGCAAATGTGATAGAAATACTGATTATTTAGTAAATCTGATGTTTATTAATGATGAAACTACTATAAAGTATAATTTGCCGGTAAAGCGAAACAAATTGAACCTAGGTGTTCAAGCTGTGCAGACATTGTCAGGGGAAGATATTATAAAGCTTAAGATAAAGAATAATATTATGCATTTTATAATAAATGAGCAGGACATTGGATATTATACACATTTGTTTATCAATGCTGGATCATCTCTGAAATCAATTTTTATGGATCGTACAGCATGGAGGATGCTGGAGGCAGATTAACTGAGTGAAACGCCATTTGCCTTAGTAAAATAAAAGCTGCAAAAAACAATTCTCCCGAAAAGCTCAGGAGAATTGTTTGAAAAAGCTGCAAGCATTAATTTATTGCAGCTTTTTTATTTACAGCATTTAAGCTGCTATCTGTATTTGTAAAAATAAACATAATATATCGCAGCAATACATATAAACCTATAATTACAGACCAGGCTTCCAAAAGCTTTATAAAGTACCAAAGATAGGATATCTCACCTATAGTTTTAATTATCAATGCATTTGTTCCTTTCATTGCAATTGCAGTAATTACAAAGGGAAAAGTAAATGCAGAATAACTAGGATAAAATTTAAGCTTAAGCATCTTTGGTATATATATTATTACTGAAAGCAGCATTATTACTGAGATAACGCTTAGTAAAGCAACAATGCTCATGTTTTTTTCTGAAAAGGAATTCAAGTAACCTGCAAGACAAAGGCTGGAGGGTGCTGTTAATATCGTAATAGTAGGTATAGCAGGTTCGGGTATTTCCTTTATTACTATTATTCTATATAGAACTAAAGGTAATAGTATCAGATAAGCGATAAATCCAAACCAGAAAACAAACTGACCCAAAGAGTTTAATCCGAATGCAGGTGCTGTTATACTTGCACACACAATTCCAACATAAACTACAAAGTAGCTGGCAAAGACCTTCTTTATATTAAAGCTGAAAATATATTTTTTTGTAAAGCAAAGCATAAGTAATGCATGTATACAAAATCCAACCCACCAAAGAGCATAAGCCGCAGCAGGAAAATAAGGTTTTACATAGGTAGTCAAAATCATTAAGCCCATGGAGAATGTGGGTGTTACACTGGCGGTTACAGGGTTATCAAAGGCTTCCTTAAGTGATTTTGGTATATATATCAGCTTAATAGCCAATAGCAAAAATAAAATAGCTGAGATGATTCCAAATAAATTTCTAACCATACTGCCATAGGATAACAGAAGATTTCCTGTACTTGCAAGTGCCAGCATCAGTCCTGCCATTGGAATAGGTATTTTTCTTAAAATATCACTCATAATTCGATCTTATCTCCCTGCCATAATTTTTTCTTTGATTTGCGGATCTTCCAACAGCCTCTCAGCTATCCATGCGGCAACCTCGCCTGTTATTTGTACACAATGAGCCTTTCTTTCAGGACTTGCAAACTCATAGTCTTTTACCAAAACACGGCAGCAGGTGCTTTTATAAACATCCTTTATATGATTATGCAAAGCTGCTGAGATGGGAAACATCTTTTCGTTCATGGGCTCACCATGCTTTCTTCCGTAAGCCATTCCCAAAGCTACAGCCCCGCCGCTGACAGCCCCGCATAAGCAGCCTGATTTGCCTAGTCCGATGGGAAAAGCTGATGCAAGCTTAACAACATCCTCACTAAAAGGCCAGCCTAAAAGCTCATTTATAGTATGAACAACTGCTTCGGAACAGAAGAATTCACCTCTTTGAAAGTAACCTTCTGCTTGTTTGCGCACAGCTTCAACAATAGAAATTTTATCCATAAAGTACCCCCTTAAAAAATATTCAAATACCTACTTAATGTAAAACATATTAACATAAAGTTCAAATAGAAAAAAAATATAGCTTTTAAGAGGGCTATAGATAATATCTATAGGTGAACATAAAAAAGGATATTGATAAGCTCAATATCCTTATAATATATTAGACCGTCAGCTAATTTACATAGTTTTCTACTGGCATATAGGTATATGCATAGTAAGGGTTTGTAGTATGATATCTTCCTGATACCCATGTTAAATTATTATAGCTTACAGTATTAGTTTTGCCAAGAGTATCCAGACTGCCTAAATATTGACTTAGGCTGCCGACTCCGGTGGGAACGTATACACCACAGCCAAAAGTAATAACATTAACCCCTGAGTATAAATCACCTTTATCCGCATTATAAAGCTTGTATAATGCATTGGCAACGTCCATGTTGCCTTTGCTGTGACCTATCAGCTTAGTGGGTCTTGCTCCTGACTCATAAAGATTGGCTAACTTTTCAGATGCTGGCTCTGTATAGTAAGTACCTGCTATATTAGAGCTTCTTCCGATAAAATAACCCTGAGTACCTTCTGTATAAATACTTCCATCACCATAACCGGATACAATACCAGCTACAGGCTTGTTTATAGCCTTTGCAACATGCTTTGCAAAAGCGGCAGTACCCTGTGAACTGCTTCCCACACCAGCAATGACAACTGCATCAACTTTGTTTTCAATGACTAGCTGTTCAGCATCGCTTCCAGTAACAACAGTCTGCTTGTCTGGGTACATCACGATAACTGTACCCTTGGTTAAAAGATAAGTAGAAGTAAGCTCAGAAGAGCTTAAAGCTCCCATATTGTAATATGTATAGTCTGCACTTCCAGCAGTTGATGTAACTGCGCTAAAGCATATTAGTGAGAGCACTATTGTAAGAGATATCATGCAACGCAGATAATTATTTAACTTCTTCAAGCTATCACCTCCTTATGTAATTATAATATACGAATTTGGACATGTTATCAAGGATATATTTGAAAAAATAGAAATTACAAGGATTAATATTAGATTAAGGTAAAAATCTGAGTATAACATGGCTTTAGAAAACTTGTAAACTCAGTGGAAATATTGTATAAACAGTAAAAAAATGATACAATACCTATATTATATTACATTGGAAATTTTGAAATTATAGTGCAGGGTTGATTGATAAATATGGCGTGATATTCGGCTTTTAGAAAGGTGGGAAAACAATGGCTGTAAAAAAAGGAGAAAAAAAAGAGGGGAAGCCTGTAAAAAAAACTGTAGGAAAAGCATCAGGAATAACAGTTAAAAAGAATACCCCAAAGCCCTCTCCCCAAAAAGAAAATGCAAGCACTAATAAGCAAGTAGAAAAACAGGCTAAGGAAAATGAGAAACAGAAGGCAAATAAGCAAAATGAGGAAATAATCAATAGCTTAAGATCTAAATTGAGTACAAAGGATCAAAAGCTGGTTTTTGATGCCACATTAAAAAGTGAAATTAGCGGCAAGGCAAACAATGCATACAAGCTGGTGAGAGCAAAGAGTAAATATAGCGGCTACAGCTTTGGATGGGTGCAATTTGATTTACCAGGAAATAACAACGAAAACGCTAATAATATTGTAAGAGCAGCCATTAACAATATTGATGATAAGGAATTTGAAAAAATAGTAAAGGATAAAGGCTTTACTGTCTTGGATAAGGATAAAAAGGAGCGGGCACTGACAAAAGAAGATTTAATAAACAAAGTATTGAAAACCAAGGGAATGGATATACCAGAAGTTGAAGCATTTAAGAGTACAATTAGTAAAGAGCTTGCGGAGGGAAAAACTAAAATTGATGGTAAAAGCAAAAAGCTGTCTTCTATGATAGATGAACTGTCAGTAAAGCACATTGAGGAAGTAGAGGCTTATGCAGAAAAAAAGGTTAAAAACTATAAGGATCCAGAAATGAGACAGTTTGCAAAAATATTTGTGGCAGACATAAAGAATCAGTTCAGCACAAAAGTAAACAAAGCACTTGGTAAATATCTAAATGGAGAAAAGGTTGAAATGCCGGACTTAAAAGGTGTAGCTATTAAGGCAAATAGCAGCAACCCAGATTTAATGGATTTTTTAGTATTTCATCACAACACAAAATATGCAAGAGGCGAAAAAAAATCATGGGATTTAATGCGCAGATTTAATAACATCCTAACCTCAGCCATGGACGATGAAAATTTAAACAATGAAAAGGTAAGGACATTTATTAAAGCTTGCTTGAAGGATAATAAAATTTCTGTTGATAGTGCTCGCTTTCTTATAGATAAGGATGGGATAGCATCAAATTTCAGGGATGATAAAAATACATTTATGGAGAATGTAATTAAGAATAAAACCTTTAGTAATCTGATTTCAATGGGAGTAGAGCATTATATCGGAAATGATAAAATTAAGGATATTGATAATAAGACAGCGGCTTTATTTGTAGCACTAAATCAAAATACTAGAGGCTTTGAAAAGGACAAAAAACTGCGTGAAGCTTTATTAAGCAGAGAAGATAACCCTAGTATGTCAGATTTAGTTTCGCATTATTTAAAATATGCAAAAAATGAAAAGGATGAGGCTGTAAAAGAAAATTTTATTAAGGTGCTAAAGGAGCTAAAAATAGAAATAAAGAATGAAGCAAAACTTAGAGAGTTATTGAATAGTAAAGAGGATGATGCTGTGGTTGATGATTTTATCAAGAAAAATATAATGGCATCAGGTCATTGTAATGCGTGGAATCACCTGCTTACCTGTCGATGCGGCTTTGGAGGCTCACGTGAAGAATATGTATAATATAAAGGGCTGTTGGGAAAGCCAACAGCCCTTTATATTATACATTAAATCTAAAATTAATAATGTCCCCATCCTCTACGATGTATTCTTTACCTTCCAGTCTGTATAGTCCCTTTTCCTTAGCCTTGACCATACTGCCAAGTTCGTTGATATCTCTGAACTTTACAACCTCTGCTCTTATAAAGCCTCTTTCAATATCAGAGTGTATTTTGCCTGCTGCTTTCCTTGCATCAGTTCCCTTCTTAATTGTCCATGCTCTAACCTCATCCTCACCTGCTGTCAGAAAGGATATAAGTCCTAAATATGTATAGGTTGTTTCTGCAAGTATATCTATTCCGGATTTGGAAATTCCTAGCTCTTCCATAAACATCAATCTGTCTTCTTCCTCAAGCTCGCTTATTTCAGCTTCTGCTCTAGCACAGATTTCGATTATTGGTACATTTCTTTCACTTGCATAGGAGTGAACCTGTTCTTTTTGATGATACTGTCCAGATTTAAGAGAATTTTCATCAATATTTATAGCCAGTATCATAGGCTTTTCGGATAAGAAGCTAAAGGTTTTAAGAAGCTCTCTTTCTTCCTCTGACAGCTCTATCTGATGAATAAGCAGCCCATTTTCAAGACCCTCTCTGCATTTTTTCAGAACCTCCAGCTCAGCAAGGTTTTCCTTTGTTACTTTTTTGCCAGTCTCTATTCTTGTTATCCTATTTTCGATAATACCAAGGTCAGCAAACAACAGCTCCATATTGATAGTTTCGATATCTCTCATTGGATTTAAAGAACCATCTGCATGCATTACTTCTGAGTTTTCGAAGGCTCTGACTATATGTACTATAGCATCAACCTTTCGCATATCCTCAAGAAACTGGTTTCCGACCCCTTTACCGGAGCTGGAGCCGCTTACAAGTCCCGGTACATCTGTAAAGTCCATTTGAGCATATGTTGTCTTTTTAGGGTTAAACATTTTAGCAAGAAAGTCAATGCGATAGTCTGGTACTTTTGCAGAACCGATGTTTGATGAAACCTTGCCAGTTGCAAAGCTTGATGTTTCAGCCTTTGCATGAGTTAACAAATTAAAAAATGTTGTTTTTCCTACTAATGGAAGACCAACTAAACCTATCTTCATGTATATTACCTCCGTGATAAAATCATATTGTATGTAGAATATTTTGTATTATTTCTTAGATAAACAAGCATCCCCAATTTCAAACAGCGCATTGAGAATTAATTTCCTTATACATTATAACAATAAAAATTGCTAATTTCTACGGTTAATAACATTATTATAACAATATATTATATATTTATAGCAAATTGAGAATAATTTCTAAATCCAAAGCTAAATAAGAAGCTCATATATTTAGAGGAAGGTGTCTTAGCAGCAAACAGCAGCATATAATAAAAAGTGAAGAATTATATCCATGAAATATTATTAATTTTGGGGGATAAGCAACATGAAGCCCATTATATTGATCACAGGTTATCATGTAGAGGACGCAGAGCTTCAAGATTACAGACCTAGAGGGGTAAAGGGTCAGGATATGACTATGTGTACCTGCGATTACAGCGATGCTGTATATGAAGCGGGAGGAATACCGCTTGTTATACCTAACATTGATTCATATGAATACTGTGAAGAGCTGGCTGACATTGCCGATGGGGTAATTTTTTCCGGGGGTGAAGATATAAACCCTAAGCACTTTGGAGAAAAAGTGCTGATAAATAATTTGAAAATAATAGAACGGAGAGATAACTTAGAATTAAAGCTTGCAAAAAAAATACTCACTGCTGATACTCCAGTACTGGGAATTTGCAGAGGTATGCAGCTTATTAATGCCGCGGCAGGCGGAAGTTTGTATCAAGACATTTATGCTCAGGCAGGTATAAGCAGCAAGCATGGCTCACATGGAAGACCTAAGGATTTTATTATACATGATGTTTATATTGAGCAATACTCACGGCTAAATCAAATTTACGGAATAGAAAAAAAGGGGGTCAACTCATACCATCATCAAGCTGTAAAAGAATTATCAAATACTTTTGATGCAGCAGCATATTCCGAAGATGGGTTAATAGAAGCCTATGAAATGAGGGGCGAAAGATTTTTTGTATGTGTACAATGGCATCCAGAAATGATGTATAAAAGGCATAAGGAGGAGCTTGAATTGTTCAAAAGCTTCATAACGGCATGCAGCGTGTATAAAAGCTCAAAAAAATAGAGCTTATCAGAAGAGCTAAACGTGATAAGCAACTTCAAAACTGTTTATCATCTTTAGTTGTATAGGGTTTTTAGCTTAAACTTAGATTATATCAAGCTAAAAACCCTATATATGGAAGCAATAAAGCTAGTTAATAAGGGTATCCATAATCTGCTTATAAATTTTCTGTGAAGAGTTTGTCCATTTTTCGCATATAAATTTAGCTTGCTTTGAGGATACTACACTAAGCTTTAAGTCTATAAGGACAATCTCATTTTCCATAACCTTAAGATTTACTATGTATTCGCTTTCGCCCTGCTTAGTGTAATCAGCAATAATCTGTGCTTCCTTTTTTATAATATCCTTATTTTTTTCTATATAGTCACTTATAGTATTGACTATGCTTTTAGGTATCCTGTCCAAGAATATTTTGAGAGTTTTAAGACCGCTTTCTGTGGGCACATAAACATCTTTTTTTGAATTATCGGCCTTTTTTATTAATTCATACTGATCAAGCTCGGTAATGCACTGCTGCAATGTAAAGTAGTTAATCAGGTTGTTTTCCAACACAATATTACTAAGTTGGGGTTTTGTCAGCGGAATATCAACTTCATTTAGGATATATAAAATAATTAGTTTATTTGTTGCAATTTTACTGGTGTCCATATTCATACTATCAGCTCCTTATTTTTGCATACTTAATTATAACATAGAGTTTTTTGTAATTTCAAAAACAAAAATCAGACAAATTGCAGTCTGATTTTTGTTTTTATTATATATTTCAACAGTATTATTGATTTTCAAGCTGGGATTCAGCCATTTGTATAAGTTTTTTAACCATTCTGCCGCCTACTTTTCCGCAATCCTTTGCTGAAAGGTTACCCCAATAATCCTCTGAACCTTGATGAACAGGTAGGTTTAATTCTGCTGCTATTTCATATTTCATATTATCAAGAGCCTTGTGAGCCTTTGGTACTTCTAATCCTTTATTATATCTTCCGCTTCCTGCTGCCATTATTATTCCTCCTTAAAATTTTGTTTTTGAAGATGTTTGTTTTATCTATATAATATTAATGAGTTTTAAGTTTTTTAATGTTTTGATATATTTTTTAGTTGTTACAATATTAATTTAACCCGATATAAAAAAAATATGTTAGAACATAATGCTTATATGCATAATATCAATAAGTAATGCATATAATTAAAGCTTAAGGAAATTTTATAAAATATAAAATTATAATTCCATATACTCTGGTAATTAAATTGATAAATTGCTGCAACAATAGGAAAATCCTAAAAGCGGCTATTACTTTTAGGATTTTTTATAGACTTTGAGAAATACAATTTATGTCATTTTTCGTTTTATAGGAACCTTTATTCCCTTGCTTGCTCCATGCTTATGCTCGCTTTCTAACTGGGATTTTTGTGACTTTGCTTCTCTATGAAAATGTCTGTCCTGGGGAAGTATCAGCTCTGCCGCATATTCCTCTCTATGTCCTCTGATGTTAGTATATTTTGAATATCTCATTGACATGATTATTCCTCCTCTAATTTAATTTTTAAGGAGCATTTTTTACTTATCATCAAAGAATGTAGTTATGAAGCTTAAAAATCAGTCACAATATAGAGCTAAGAGACTTTTAATTGAAAAGTATTTTCAACTTTAAAGTGTCTTAGCTATAAAGAGAAACAACTTCAAAATTTAGTATATATAGTTGTTTCTCCAAAAGAGCTTAGAGACTTTTAGTTGAAAAAATTTTCAACTTTAAAGTGTCTTAGCTATAAGTATAGGTTGCCCAAAGCAGCAACGAAATATCTGCTAATTTTTTAACCTGCTTGTAAATTATTAAATGCATGTTAAAAATTAGTATAAAAAATTTATAAGTATCTGTCGAATTTTGACCTTTAATTTGTTATAATTATTAAAAAACAAAGTGAAAGGTGAGAGCTGTGAAATTTACCAAATTTTTAATTTTAATTTTATTTATAGCAGCGGCTTTAGTTATAACAAGCTGTACTGCACCCATAAAGGAAGACAAAAGTAAATCTGAGCCATCAATAAGCCCTGCAGAAGCTGTGGTAGATGAAAAAAAAGAAACCCAGGAGGAGAATGTAGCTGAAAGTGAGTCCAAGGAAGTTGAAATAGATATGCAAAAGGTAAAGCCAAATGAAAATGGCAAGGTCATGATCCTTATGTATCACGGCATAAGCAAGGAAGAAGCAGAATGGGTAAGAACGCCTGAAAACTTTAGAAGAGATCTTGAAACCTTATATAATAATGGCTTTAGAATCATTAGTCTTAAGGATTTTGTAAACAATAATATAACAGTTGAAGCCGGTTATACTCCAGTTGTTATAACCTTTGATGATGGACTTCTAAATCAGTTTAACTATATAGAGCAGGATGGAAGCAGAGTTATTGATCCTGATTGTGCAGTAGGGATAATGGAGGAATTTTATAAAAAGCACCCCGATTTCGGCAAAGCTGCAAGCTTTTATGTTTTTTATCCAATACCCTTTAGGCAAAAGGAGTTGATAAAGGAAAAGTTTGATTTTCTTATAGCTAATGGATATGAAATAGGAAATCACGGCTATACACATGAAAATCTAGGAAAAATCAGTATGGAGGAAGTACAAAAATCCTTGGCACTAAATGTAGTTAGTGCTAAAAAATATATAAATGATTTTGAGGTATTTTCCTTAGCACTTCCATATGGAGCCGCACCAAAGGATGAAAACTATAAATATGTAGTATCTGGAGAATATGAAGGACAAAAATATAACCATAGAGCGGTTTTAAAGGTTGGCAGCAACCCTGCGGTATCCCCTAATCACAAAAAATTCGATGCCTCAAAGCTTCCAAGAGTCAGAGCAAGTGAGCTGAACACAGCGGGGACGGGGCTTTATGATTGGCTTAAGCATTTTGAGAAAAATCCCCAGGAAAGATATATAAGCGATGGAAACCCTAATACCATAGCGATACCTGAGGATGAACTAGAAAATATTAATCAGGAGAATGTTCAAAATAAGAAGATAATTACTTATAAAAGGCAATAAGCTTACCAATAAAAAAATCTGCACGTTGATAGGTGTGCAGATTTTTTTATTCGTAATTAACTTCATCAAGTGTAAAAGTACCCATTAGTATGCTTTCGATTAACTTTTCCTTTATATAAGGGCTAGGAATAATATCATCACTAAAAGCTCTGCTGATAAAAAATAAAGTAGAGCTTTCATCTTTAATCTCACCATATAGCGAGCCATTTTTATATAGCTTATCCCCAATTTTCAGCTTTATATCAGTTATGTCAATTTGGACTGATAAGGAATCGGATTTTCTTTTTCTTCTCATAATTATACCTCTTATATTGCTTAAGATTTTCCGTTTATATAAACAATTTTAAGGGCTGTAACCATCTATATTTTACCTCTAAAAAACACAACAGGCAAGTTAATAAATGCGTAAATTATTTTGTATTGCAATTCAAAAGACAAAGGTTCATAAGCAGACTCTAAAAAGTTAATACAATTAAACAATATTTATTGAAAATTTTGGATGACACTACAAAAGTGAATTGTATTGACATTACATCCGTTGGTGTAATATAATTCACAGTGTAGAAATAATTGGTTTTTAATCAAGGAGTGAGGGCGAAATTGTGAGAACAGTAATAGGAGTATGTTATCCGCAACTGGAGGAACACATAACTAATATGCCAGACTTGCAAATAGTAGATGTATGCGGGCATAAAGAGGAGCTTGTTAAATCCTGCTATGAGTTTAACCCGGAGCTGGTTGTATTATCAAACTTATTATCTGGAAGCATTAGTATGGAGGAAGTAATATTACAGCTTATCTCAGACCAAATCATTAAGCCAAGAATCGTATATCTATACGGTGAAGATGATGGTGGTGCAAAGCAGTTTTGCCAATTTTTAGAGCAGAGGGGTATTAACGAATATTATGTAGGCTATAATATAACCTCCTTAGAGCTGGAGAAGCTGATTAATAGTGCTGTTTGCAGAGAAAGCATACAAAGTGTAAACAAAAGCAAATCAGGCAGCAAAAACACTAGCGGTATTTTCCGAGGACTAATAAACAGCAGAAGAAATAATAATGAATTTATAACAACTGGCGGCTTAGCAGAACGTATGGTGATTTCTATATATTCTGCTCATGTAACGGGAAAAAGTCATACTGCATGGAATCTGGCTTACTGTTTATCCAAGCTCAACTATAAAACCAGTGTCATTAATATTGACAAAGGCTATTCAGCCAACATTTATTACGGAATTGATGAAGCATATCACGGATTATTGGAATATACAATTAAAAATGACAGCTACGACAGAATAATAAATAGCTGCTATAAAAGAAAAAATCTCAATATTGTTACTGGGAGGCTTGGTAATGAAGATAGTATATCCAGCGATGAATTATCAAAGCTTCTGTATCAGGTAAGGGCGAAAAGTGATATTACTGTCATTGATACAAGCAGTGAAATAAGCAGCACAACTATTTCTGCAATAAAAAGCTCCAGTGTGGATTTGCTTGTATTTGATTCTGATTTAGCGCACTTCCATTCAAACAAGCAGGTTATTAAGCATATGGGAAATGATTTTATACCTGAAAAAACTATTGCAGTTATTAATAATAGTGTTAAAGGAAGCGAGTCATATAAGTACATATATAATCAAATAAAAAAAATGAAAATGGATTTTAAGGCAGTTTTGCCAATAAGCAGCTGTGGCTCAGTCTCTTGTGATGTGATGCATACAGATAAAGTACCATATCAAATAGTACACAGTCGCAGCAACGGTTTTTGCGGTGATATGGACAAACTTCTAACTACACTTAATTTAAAGCAAAAGCATAATATTTCAAGGAAGCTGCTTTAACATAGCTATATAGAAAGGAGATTTTAATGGTATACATAAAGAAAAGCAGGTCACAAAGAGTATTGAAGCTCTGCGGGATTTTGTTACTGATAATTATTTGTGCAGTAGGGTCCTTTCTATTGCTTAAAAGCTTTCGTGCAGATAAAGTTAATATAACTAATAATACTGCTGTTAATACTAATGAAATGCAGACAAAGGGTGTAGGTATTATAAGGGCAGCAGCAGAGGTTGAGCCAGGGGAAATTGCAGATGCAACCAAATTTGAGCTGATATCTGTACCAGAAAATCTAGTGCCTCAGGATGCAGTCGGAAGCATTGAGGAGCTGAGAGACAAAAGAATAAAAAACAAGCTGTACATCAAGCAGTTTGTACTAAAGTCAGATTTGATACCTTCCTCTGCTTGGTACGGTGATGAGGATAGACTGATAGAGCATACCTTTCTGCCTGGTACGATCCCATCGTCTGCCACATCAGGAAGTATAATAGACATAAAGCTGTTCAGGCAGGGGGCTATGGATGCAGTAGTGATTTCAAAGGTTGTTATCGTAAATAAGCAGGAAAACACCTTATCATTATACCTTAATTCGAGAGAGCAGGAATACCTTAAAGAAGCAGCCACCGAAGGACTGCTGTTTATAACGCAGTATCTCGACGCCAGTCAGACTCCAAGCGATTTAACATATACCCCTAGCTATGATTAAGAATGAAAGTATACAAGTGCTAAGGCAGGTGAAAAAATGGGAAAGCAAAGTGGAAGGTTAATAGCCGTATGGGTTCCAGGGAACCATGGAGCTGGCGGAAGCACAATTGCAGATGGAATTGGAATAGGGATGCAGTATAGAACAAAACTAAAAACCTTGATAGTAAATTTTTCAGGTAAGTGGAGCTATATGGAGAGGTTTTTGGAAAATGATATAAATATAAAATATTCAATGGATTATTTTAAAAGCTTTGGACATGTTATTGACCAGAATCATATTAGTATTTTTTCTACCCAGATAAATGATAAGCTCTCAATAATCCCCGGTGCTAAATTAGAAACCTATCCCAACCAAGAAAACGGAGAGTTTGAAAAGCTTTTGCTGGAAAAATGTCTTGAAGGCTATGATTTCGTAATTGCAGATACAACTACAGGAATTAAAGCAAGTAATCAAGCTTTATTAAACAGAGCTGATATAATAATAGCTGTTATGACGCCAAATGAAATAATGCTGGATGATATATCTAATGAGCTGGGAAAAGCTGAAATACTAAGATATCTGCATGATACTAAAACTATACCTGTATTTAATATGATGGGATATAAAAGCAATATAGAAAAAGAGTTAAAAAGACTAAGCGAAAAATACAGCTTTGAAGCTTGCTTTGGGGTTAACACAGATGATGACGTATTTGAGGCATGCTGTAAAAGCCGAAAAATGTATACATATATGATGAAGGGCTTGGAAAATGGTGTCAGCGGTTTTCCCATGCAGATTGATGAGCTGTGCATGTTGATTACACAAGCCCTAGGCTTTGAAGGGTGCAATCATAAAAATGCCGGCGGAAGCTTTATGAGAAAGCTGATTAATATAATGCAGGTGGTAAAATAAATGAAAAAACATCTGTTGGATATCCAAGTAATAAAAAAATATTTAGCTATTCAGTCACTATGCTTGCATATTGAAAAAGGCTTTGAGGATTTTATAAACAAAAAGCCCGAAGGAAGACAGGAAGAAAAAATTATTTCCCTGCTTAAGAGATACAAGGAAAGCAGTACCTCGGGAAACCCAGAAGCCAGAAACATTATTAAGTCCCATATCAGAACCGGACTTTTAAGCTCTTTTGATATATATAAACAAAATGAAGAAGGAAAACTGATAGATGATATATTGTTTCAAAATATTAAGATAGAAGAGGAAAATGGTCTTGCAGACTTAATAATTTCCTTTAATAATGCAGATGAGCTTAGTGATTACGAAAAATTTATCATAATACTGTATGCAAACAAGAAAATAGAAGATAAAAATAGAGACAGTGCCTTTGGGAAGCTTATTACAAAATATAAATACTACGAAAAGTCACGCAGTACATCAGAGTATATAAGCACACGATATGAGTATAATTCAAAAGACATTTGCAGGATTTACAATGAAGAGAAAATAAGCCTTACATTTACAGACAAAATTGAAATCATAGTGCAAATCATATATGAAAAACTATTTGGACTTATGTGTCTGGATGTGCTTGCATATTCAGATGTAAATGAAGTGGGATTTAGTAATGATGGAAAATATGTTTACTGCTGGTGTAACATAAAAATCTGGTTAAGCTTTATGAAGCTGACGGAGGATGAAGCGAGGGCTGTACAGGATAGAGCCATTTCCTTTGACAAAAGCGTTGGTCAGCTAGATAGGAACAACCCTGAAAAGCTGTGCCATAGAGCCGACGGAGCCAGAATAACAGTTACACAGCCCCCTTATTTTTCCTCAAGAAATCTTTGCATAAGAATATTTAATAAAAGCAATGCCAGCTATAATGACCTTGAAAGCTGTGAAAAAATGAGGATACTCACAACAGCACTGATAAAGTCAGGAGAAAGCATCTGTCTGCAAGGCTCTCTAGGTACAGGTAAAACCACCAAAATGGAAACTATGTTTGAAATTTTGGATGATTATTTGCATATAGGTACGATTGAAGATTATTTTGAACAGCATATAATGCAAAAATACCACAACAAAAGAATTGTTGAAGCTCAAGCTGTTAACAATAAAAGCCTTATAGATGCAGTAAAAACCATGCTGCGTATGTCTGTGGATGTTGCTGACTTGGGAGAAGTAAGAGATGGAAGTGCTTTGTTTGCATTTATACAGTTAGTTCAATCTGTAAGTATAGCAGCTTGGTTTACTACACACATAGTAAATCCTGAAACAACAGTGCCAAGGCTTAAAAACATTCTGATGGGCACAGGCAGATACCTGACAGAGCAGGCTGCTGTAATGGATATTATCCACTATATAAATATAATTTTTCAGCATGAAATAATTGATGGTAAAAGAGTAATTTCCAAAGTAGTTGAGATAGTGCCATTGGTTTCCTCCTCTTTTCAGCTTAATATGGAACTGAATATAAATAGTGATTTGGAGGATCTGAAAAAGCTTTATTATTTACAGCAAATACAAAGCAATCCCTTGAATATGTACAAGCTGAATACTATTGCTGAATATAAAAACGGCATCGTAAGCTTTGTAAATTTTCCTTCAAGCCGTATGCTGCAAAAAGCTGAAAATAATCTAAAGTCAAAGCACTATATGGATCGATTGGTAGAAGCGATTACTTTAGATATAAATTCAAAGGAAGGATAGAGATGAATCAAATTGCAGGGAATAAAAAAAGTGCTTTTGATGTGACCTCAGGCAGAAAACTATATCCATTTTTTAATATCGTCAATAAAAAGCTATGTGCAATAAACCAGAGAAGCCCCCAAGAAAATTTCAAAAAAAGTATTTTAATATATATAGTTTTGGTTTTATTGGGAGCAGTATATTTTTTGACAGCCATTCTGCTTTTTCACACCTTATGGTATCATATTTTATTTTCAATATTATCAACTGTAATATTTATTTACCTATGTTATGAATATTATTTTGAAAGACTCAGCAGAAGGCTTAAAGCTGATTTTCCTAAATGCTGCCGTAAGCTGGCGCATTATATTGCACATTATAAAGGAAATGTAATCCACGCCTTAAAGGATACCGAGGAAAAGGGTCCTGAAAGCACAAGGCTTTATATGGCTAAAATAAGAAAAGCCTTTGAAGCTGTTGATATGGAAAACAGTATAAATGAAGTAAAGACAGCAATTCCGTATACCTGGATAAAAATGCTTTGCACACTATTGATATTTGGAAAACAAAGCGGAAATACAGATACCGTATTTGGCGAGCATTTAAGTGAAGAAAATAGCTGTAAGGTTAGTAAAAACCAACTGGAGAAGAATGTAAGACGGATAACAAATGTTTTAAGTCAAATCAATATTGAGCAGGGCTATAATGATGCAGATTTGCAGGGTATTGAGCTGTTTATGTTTTTTTCACCCTACCTGATTATAATAGCTACCGAGATTTTTAACAGCCAAATACTTATAGAAATGAGTATGCCGGAGGTTTATGGGAGCATAGAGGCACAAACCATTAAGGCACTTATGTTTCTGCTTGGAAATATATCTGCTCTATTTATTCACTGGATGAGAAAACAGCAGAATTAGCTGAAAGGGGCTAAATGCTATGAGTTCAATTATGGTTGTACAGTTTATAGTAACAACTGTATTTTTAATTGCATTAAGTATATTATTATATGAATTTATAAAGTATAGAAAGCTGAAAAAGCTTTTTCAAAGGGATTATCTTGCTGATCTGAGAAGAAAGTCTGTCAGACGCTACAACCTGTTAATCCCCAGAGCTGACAGCAGTAAATATAAGGCGGTACAAATGTTTATTGCCAAGGCGGGATGGAACATATCAGTAGAAGGTTTTTTTACATATAAGCTTGTTTTGTTTTTGACAGGTATATTGCTGGTAATAAGCATACAGACCACCAATCAATATATGAGGCTTAACCAAATATTAAATGATGTCAACTATAACAAAATTATAATAGATAACTATATAGCACCCACTCCAGAAGCTGTTAAGCTAGAGCTGAACCTTTATAGCCTGGTTGATGAAAATGTAAGGAAAAGCAAGGTTTTGTATAATGCTGATTATACTAAAATGAATTTGGAATACATTCAAAATCTGCTGACTGATTGCGGCTATGAAATAAGGGAAAATATAGAGGTAACCTCACGAAGACTGCTGGAGAAGCTGAGAGCTATAAGAGCAATTAAAGGGGATTACACAATATATTTGTGGGGAATTTTAATTTCGATTTTTCTATACATTATTCCTGAGATAATAGGTAATTTAAAAATAAAGCTGATAGAGGACAGAAAGGATTGGGAGGTGCTTAACTGCATTTATGCCTTTTCAATATTCGGAAGACTTCCCCCATACTCAGTAAAATTGGTGCTGGAAAACATGAGCATTGTAACTGAGAGCTATAAGCCTCTTGTAAACCAGCTATTAGAAGGTATAAAAAAGGGCTATGGTGAAAAGGTATTTGATGAGGTTTTGGAAAGAACTGATAATGACGATATGTATGAGCTGTTTGAAACAATGAAGCTGGCATGTGATACAGGTATTTTAAATGCGGTTGATGACATTGATGAGGTTGCAGAGCAAAAGCTTAAATGGATGGAAATACAGGGTATTAAAAGGAGAAATGCCAAAAGGCTGTACGCTATGACTTTTGTAGCGTTGATGTTTCTCCTTGCAGGAATATATTTCTCCTATGGACTGACTATCTTATCCAACCCTGCTTATTTAATGCCAAAGGTGTAATAAAATTATATAAAAAATAGGAGGGTATTATGGATAATTTTTGGGCAAAACTTTTAATTTTAGGAATAGTAGCGGCAATAGGGGTATTTTTTGTAGCCAATGTTTATGGACCTCAGAAAGCTGCTCAGCAGGCTATGGCTGACAGCACTCAGCAATCAGTTAATGCAGTAAAAGCAGGCGTAGAGGACAGCGGACCTTCAATAGTAAGCAGCGGTCAGGTAATATATACAGTTGAGGAATACTGCAAACCCGGTAATACTGTTACTATTGTTGTTAATACTGGGGCAGCATCCTACAGCTTTACAACAGACGTCAAGTCGCCTCCTACAACAGGAGTATCAGTAAATTCCATAGTGGATTCAAGCAGAAAATATGTTAAGGTAGTAGAAATGAGCGGTACAGCAATAAATAGAATTACTTTCACTCAGCAGTAAAGCACTTAGGCAAAGATATACTTTGCCTTTGTTCATTTATATCCAGAACTAAAGATATGGAGGAGATAAGAAGTGCAGAATTTTCTTGCGGCATTAATTATTATACCTATAATTACATGGTATTCAATGTTCGGCGTACTTGATAGAAACTATAAAATTGCACAGCAGGATGTTGAAAATATAGTATACACCTATACACAAATTGCAGCAAAAAAGGGTGTGCTGTATGAACCGATTTATGATGAAATGTGCAGCAAGCTGGAGAAATACGGACTGTTTGAGGTATATATTTCTACAGAGAAGTTTGACCAGACCACAGGCAGTATAAGCAAAATTGAAGGCTGGGAAATTATTGACACTAATATAAGAGAACAGGGCTATGATTTGATAAATGTCACAGTAGTTTATCATAAAAGGCATCCAATTTCAGTTATGTATGAATATAGTGTTTTTGGCTCAGCCAATGGCAGAAAATATGATTTCAGATTGTTTGGTAAAGCATCCTCATACATACAATAGATAGGAGAAAATCAAATGAAATGGACATTATGGGCATTGATTTTTTTAGTGTTTGTCACTCCCATTATATTTATTGGAAAGGGCATAGATCATCTTGATATAATGAAGGATAGATATAAAAGGGCTGTTGATGCTGCCGTAGATGCCGCTGTTAAATACGATTGCTATGAAAATGAGGATGATATAACTAAAATGGGCACAGGCTTTGGAGAAGGTGAGGATGACCGAAAAAACCTTGCTATTGACAAAGATGGTATGCTGACTTGGTTTTACAGAGTGCTTTTCAGAAATATAGGCATGGATAACGATGAGCTTGGTCAGCTTAATATCAAAAGATATATCCCCCTGAAAGCGGTTATAGGCTTTGACAGAATGATAATTGCAGATGTAAATGATAATTGGTCACAGGATATTTATTATACTATAGAGCATAATGGCAGGAATTATAACCTTACACTATCTGATTATATGCTTGATACTGATAACAATATATGGATTAAAGATCTTGATGCAGGCTTGGAAACTGATAAAAGAAAAGAACTTTTAAGTACCTTTATAAAGTATAAATTAAATCAAGCTCTTAATAACAGGCAGAACTTTGAAAGCGGACTATATTACGATGTTAATATATCAATATCTGATATAGATAAAAAAACTAATAATATAGAAGGCATAAATTTTATTGTGCTTATTGAAGGCTTGCCTTTACCGACCCTAAACCCATATAAGCAGGAGAAATATTTTGGATTTAGTCTGGGCGGCAGCGAAGTCAGTAGGTAAATATACCTAGTTGCATATATAATACTACCTATCTTATAGACTAGGCTCACTATGTAAATTAATACATCTGCCTTATAGTAAATGTGTATATTTATTAGTATACTGTTAACATAACATAGAAGAACAGGTATCAATAACTCATAGCTATAATTGGATTTTGGAGGTGAACAAAGTGGTTGCGTCAAAACTGATTGGGATATGTAGATATATTAAACAATTAATAAGGAATACCAAGGGGCAAGGTATGACGGAATATGTACTCTTAATAGCGTTTATTGCCTTAATAGTTGTAGTAGCATTAACACCTGTAGGGAATGCAGTCGGCGCAAAGTTTACTGAAATTGTTACTATATTGTCTGGCACATAAAATGTATAACATAAAAGCATATTTTACTATATGAAAGCACCCAGAGCAAGTTTGTTTTGTAAAGCTCTTGAGTGCTTTTTATTTATAAATATACAATACTAGGTATAAATACCCATGGTCTAGTTTCAAAATACTAACAAAAACTGATGTTCCTGACTTATGGATTATGTAAACTAAATCGCATATAATTTAAACATAGCAAATAAACAAATTTGAGGAGGAGTTAAAAATGACACTATTTAATATGTGGTTAAAGGTAAAGGAAGCACTAAATAATAAAAAGGGACAAGGTATGGTTGAGTATGTACTGATTATAGCATTTATTGCTGTAGTAGTAATCATTGCACTAACACCTTTAGGAACAGCAATAAGTGCTAAATTTACAGAGATAGTAACAGCACTGACTGGGAACTAAATATTATTATGGTTAAGGAGGCTTATAATTGAAGTGCTAGACGGACCCTACTTGTTACGCTCAGGTAGGGTCATTTTTCTAAAAAGGTTCTGTAAAAAAGTAACAGTAAAGGGAAGGTGTTGATATGAAGCTGAATAAGAAGGGACAATCTGTAGTGGAAACTGCATTGGTTTTACCTATTATTTTATTGCTGTTGTTAGGCATGTTTGAGATATCAAGGATATTCGGATCTTACCTTTTAATAACATATGTTTCAAGAGAAAGTGCGAGAATGGCAGCAGTAGGCAGAACTGATAACGCTATAATTGAAAACGTGCATAAAAAGTCAACACTTCTAAAGGTTGAGAATATACAGATAATTATTAGCCCGGCTCAAAGCAGCAGAAGGACTGGTGATGACATAAGCGTTTCAATAAAATACAAAATTCCCATATATGCACCAATAATTCAAAATATACTGCCCAACCCGCTTAACTTGGAAGCAAAAACTGTAATGAGGATTGAGTGATATGAAGATATTTAGTAGTATTAGCAATGCGTTAAAAAATAGAAAAGGAAATAGTACAATACTTGTTTTGGCTGCTATAACGCTTTTTATAGGGTCTCTGGCCATTGTAGCAGATGCAGGTGTGATATACATTGAAAAGCTAAAGCTTCAAAATGCTGTAGATGCAGCAGCTCTTGCAGGAATAGCTGAATTTGAGGCTGGAGAAGGCGCAATAGTCAGCAAAGCCTATAATAATGCAATGCTGAACGGTTTAAATATAATGAATGTTAGTATAAAACTTAGTAATAATAATCGGAATATAACTGTAACAGCCAAAAAGACTGTCGGGTTATATTTCGCAAAAGTATTTAATATGACTGACGTAACAGTAAATGCTAAAGCGGCTGCGGTAGTCTCCCCAATAGTAGCTTGCAAAGGAATAAAACCTATAGGTGTTGAGCAGCAGAGCTTTAAATATGGAGTCAGCTATACTCTCAAGCATGGAGCTGGTGATGGGATAAACGGCAACTATGGAGCCTTAGCCCTTGGGGGAACAGGCTCGGCTAATTACAAAAATAATTTAATTAATGGATATTACGGCAATTTAGAGGTGGGGGATCTAATCGAAATTGGTTTTTCTGTTGATACTGAACCGGGTAACATGGAAGGACCAACCTATGATGCAATCAGTCAGTTAATAAAGTCAGACACTAATACCTATACAGATTTATCTAAGATTCCTATAAATAGTCCTAGAAGAATAATTATTCCTATTATTGACTCCTTTAGTATAAATGGAAGGGATACAGTGAAAATAGTTGGTTTTGCAGCATTCTTTTTAGAGGATGTAGCATATAAGGGCGGTAAGACTGACATAAAAGGCAGATTTATAAAAAGCTTGGGACAAGGTGAAATTGATGAATATGGTCCGTCCTTCGGATTTTATGGTATAAAGCTGGTTGAATAGCTTTTAAGCTTTTCAAATAAACATAAGGTGGGATAATAGATGGACAATACTAACAAGAAAATAATCATTTTGGCAGCAGCTATGGCTTTAATAACAAGCATTTTGATA
>CALGKJ010000029.1 GCA_937930535.1 uncultured Clostridia bacterium | reverse complement strand
GCAGCAGATTTTTAATTGATTTAATTATGACATTTCCGTCGATTTCAGGTGCATCCTTATAGCTTCTGCCTATATATTTATTACCTTCTTGGCTTTCAATTAATACCTTTATAGTCCTGCCTACCATCTTTTTATTATTCTCCAAGGAAATTTGTTTTTGCAGCTTCATTATCTGCTGCTGACGCTCTAGCTTAATGTCCTCTTCAAGCTGATCTGAAAGGCTGAAAGCTGGAGTGTCTTCTTCTCTGGAATAAGTAAATACACCAAGGCGATCAAAGCTTGTGTTTTTCACAAATTGAACAAGCTCATTAAAGTCCTCATCTGTCTCTCCCGGAAAACCAACAATAAGAGAAGTTCTGAGTGCTATATCAGGTATTCTGCTTCGCAGTCTTTGTATAAGAGCCTCTATGGCTTCCTTAGAGCTTTTTCTGCCCATTCTTTTAAGAACATTGTTGCTTGCATGCTGTATGGGTATATCTAAATATTTGCAAACCTTTTCGTTATCTGCTATTACATCAATAAGCTGATTATCGAAATCATCAGGGTAGGAATACAATAATCTAATCCAAACAAGATTATCAATTTTTGAAAGCTCAGTAAGCAGCTCCGCAATTTTGTGTTTGCCGTAAATATCTATCCCATATTTTGTTGTATCCTGTGCTATAATATTTAATTCTTTTATTCCGTTTGCTACTAGCAGCTCCGCTTCTTTAATAATATCTTCAAACCTTCTGCTTCTAAATCTGCCTCTAAGCTTGGGTATAATGCAATATGTGCATCTATTGTCACAACCCTCGGCAATTTTCAGGTATGCAGCCGCTCCCATTGTTGAAATAGTCCTTGGCAGCTCATTTATATCAATGCTTTCCTGGTTTCCGTATCTTATTACCTTTTGACCGTTTATTGCCTGCTCTATAATATCAAGTATGTTTTTGTAGTCGCCTGTGCCAATAACTGCATCCAGCTCCGGCATTTCTTCAGCTAAATCTTCCTTATATCTTTCAGCAAGACACCCGGAAGCAATCAACACCTTGCATTTTCCAGTCTCCTTAAGCTTACCCATTTCAATTATTGAATCTATGGATTCCTGCTTTGCACTTTCGATAAATCCGCAAGTATTTACAATAATAATATCTGCATTATTTATATCATTGGTAGTTGTATACTTGTTGTTAGCCAATATATTAATCATTACTTCAGAATCAACAAGATTCTTGGAACAACCAAGTGATACTAATGAAACGTATAAACTCAACTAATCCTCTCCCTCCAAGTTATATGTAAAAATTTTAATTGCATGTTATATATATCAAAAGTATATTATAATAATCAAGTGGTGTCAAAGCATTAATGCTTGGTCTTGGTATTACCTGGGTAATAATCAAAGGTGATTTAAGCCTATTTTCACGCATTTCTTAGCGTATAGTACATTATTATGTCACTATCTCCATATTGCTTCAAATTTCGACAGCTCAAGCTCTGTATATTTAATAATAATCCTTCTACTCTTCAAGCTGTTCCTTGCTGACAAGTACCTTTCTAGGCTTGCTGCCCTCGTATCCTCCTATGATTCTTCTTTCCTCCATCTGATCAATTAGTCTCGCTGCCCTGCTGTAGCCTATTTTCAGCCTGCGTTGAAGCATTAGTATTGAAGCCTGCCCGCTTTCTACAACCATTTGTATTGCTTCTGGAAGCAGTTGATCTGTATCTCCATCCTCCATATCTACGTCCTTTTCTACTCCTTGATCCAGCTCTTTAATAATTTCATCATTATAGGATGGTGGTACCTGCTCTTTAATAAAGCTTACCAGGCGTTCAATTTCTTTTTCTGTCACAAAGGCACCTTGAACCCGGATTGGCTTTGCCTCACCTACAGGATAAAAGAGCATGTCACCCTTACCCAGCAGCTTTTCTGCACCGCCCATATCCAAGATAGTTCGCGAGTCCACCTGTGAAGATACAGCAAAGGATATTCTTGAAGGAATATTCGCCTTAATCAAGCCTGTTATTACATCGACAGAAGGTCTTTGAGTCGCTACTACCAAATGTATACCTGCCGCCCTTGCCATTTGTGCAAGTCTGCATATTGAATCCTCCACATCCCCTGGTGAAACCATCATCAAGTCTGCAAGCTCATCTATTATGACCACTATTTGCGGCAGTTTTTCAATATCGTCTCCTTCAATGGAGTTATAACCAATTATGTCTCTTACATTACTGGCAGCAAACTTTTTATATCTTTCTGTCATCTCATGCACAGCCCAATTTAATGCTCCTGCTGCCTTCTTAGGATCGGTAACTACTGGAATTAAAAGATGAGGTATGTTTTTATAAATACTCAGTTCTACTACCTTAGGGTCTACCATTAAAAGCTTTACTTCCTCTGGATTTGCTTTGTACAAAATGCTGGCAATTAATGTATTGATACAAACGCTTTTCCCCGATCCAGTGGCTCCAGCTATAAGCAGATGGGGCATTTTTGCCAAATCTGCAACTATATTTGCTCCGGCAACATCCTTGCCTATTGCAAATGCTATCTTGGATTTACTGTTGTTAAATTCATCTGATTCAAGCACTTCTCTAAGGTGAACAGCAGTAATATCCTTATTAGGTACCTCTATTCCTACTGCCGCTTTGCCCGGTATAGGTGCCTCTATCCGTATTCCAGCTGATGCCAGACTCAAAGAAATATCATCTGCGAGATTTGTTATTTTGCTAACCTTAACACCTGGACTAAGCTGCAGCTCGTACCTTGTTATTGCAGGTCCTACTGAAACCTGGGAAATAGCTGCACTTACACCGAAGTTTTTTAGTGTATCCTCTAGTATTTTAACATTGTTCATTACTTCTTTTTTAGTATTATTTCCCTTATTGTCTTGGGGAAAATTCATAAGCTTGGTTTCTGGCAGCTTATAATTTGTATAATGCTTATTTGTATTGTTAATAATGCTTGCTATGTTTTCCTCTATGTTCTCTGCTGCATTAGTATTTTCTTTTGCTGCTTGCTTGGTCTTTTGCTCAGTATGTACTATTTGCGGCGGTGAGACAACAGCAGCTTCTTTTAAGACTGGTGCCGCAGCTTTAGAAATGCCTTTATCTTGCTTATCTCCACTAACTTCCTGCTTTGATACAAATTCCTTATCAAAGTTTTTAGTAAAATCAAGTATTTTGATTTTTTTGTCCATTTCCTTTATTCTTTCATGCTCTGATTCAAACTGTTGATTTTTTGTATTGCTTTTATTATCAATTAATACAGGAACTTCGCTTTTCTTTTCTCTTTTATCCTTCTGCCTATTTTTCAATCTGTTAAAAATGTTTATTCCTATATTCCTAAAGTATTCTAAAACTGACTTAAAGGTGGTATCTGTAAACATTAAAATTGATATGATAAAAAGTCCTGTAATTATGGCTATAGTTCCTGCATAGCCGAAAAGCTTGGCAAGAATATATCCTATTGCGGCTCCTGCCGCTCCTCCTCCAACCTTTGAAATTCCGTACCAGTATGATTGTCTTATAATATGTATCCAGCCTTCACCCTCCTGATATAAAACCTCATTATGGTATGATTGAATAAACAGCATAATAAGCATGGCTATTAATGACATACAAAAAGCGTAATATTTCAGGTTCATTTTTATATTTTCTTTCATGTATATTGCTGCAATTCCAATGATTATTACCAATATAGGAAAAACATATGCGCCTATTCCAAAGACTCCTAGTATAAGCTCCTTTATGACCCTGCCCACAACTCCTGGATCGGAGCTGAAAAGACTTATATAAAGATAAATACTTCCTAATATGAATAAAATTCCTAAAATATCGTATTTAATACCACTATTGTTATTTTTCTTCTTAGTTTTTGCTTTTGCCAATTTACTCACCCCAAAATACATCTTTTTAAAATTATATATATACAGCCCTAATCCAATGTTATTATTATATCGTTATTCCTAATTTGTTGCAAACAAAAAAAGGCTTTCGCCCTATTTAGGATAGCCTTTTAATGTATATTATCATCTTGATCTTTTATTAGCTTTTTTAATTTTGATATTGCTTCGCTTAATCCTCCAATTTGATTTATCAGCCCATATTCTACAGCCTCTCTTCCGACTAATACCGAGCCTACATCATTAGCTAGCTCGCTTGTTGTAAACATTAGCTTTTTCAGTAATTCTTTATCTATATGACTGTGATTAATTACAAAATTAATAATTCGTTCCTGCATCTTGTTAAAATATTCAAAGGTTTGTGGAACACCTATTATTAATCCGTTCATTCTTATTGGATGTATGGTCATTGTAGCTGTGCTGGCTATAAAGGAGTATCTTGTACTTACAGCTAGGGGTACGCCTATACTATGACCTCCTCCAAGCACCAAAGAAACAGAGGGCTTCTTCATGCTGCTTATAAGCTCAGCAATTGCCAATCCTGCTTCTACATCACCGCCCACAGTATTTAGTATTAGTAATAGTCCTTCAATATCTGGATTTTCTTCTACTGCAACTATCTGAGGAATTATATGCTCATATTTTGTTGCTTTGTTTTGCGGCGGCAGAACTATGTGTCCCTCTACCTGACCTATTATTGTTATGCAATGTATATTGCTTTTGTACTGGGGAGGTCTTACCTCTCCAAGCTCTTTGACGGATTCAATGGTTTTTTCTGTTTCGTTGCATGTTTCTCCGTTATCATTAAAGAATATATGATTGTATGTATCCAAACAATTCACTCCCTGCTATATACTTATGCGTTAACTTTTTATATTGGTATCAGGTTTAGTTTTACCTAAATAATGAGCAATATACAGTGGTTTAAACAAACAAAAACGCACGAATCTATAAAAATGTGCGTTTTTTGTTTACTCAGCTATTAATTTTTCCAAGCTCAAATTCTTGATGCAATGCATTAACAGCAATATTTACATATTCATTTTCTATCAGACATGATATTGTAGTATGAGAGTCGGAGGTTTGAAGCAGTTTAATATTTTTGCTTGATAGTGCTTTAATAACCTTTGCCATTACTCCTGGTGTGCCTCTCATTTTATTACCTATTATTGTTACCTTGCTGCAGTTTCTTTTTGATTCAAATCTTATATTTCGTGCATACAGTATAGCTTCTAATTTTTTCAGATCTGATTCTTGTATTATAAACACCTTATGAGCAG
>CALGKJ010000028.1 GCA_937930535.1 uncultured Clostridia bacterium | reverse complement strand
AAAATATCCAAGTTGCACTTACTGCCTTCATAGATTTCCTTATCATCTATATATATTACTTCTCTATTTCCAGCTATCTCTTTATCTATCCATGATTGAGTAAGCAATATCCCTGCACCGCTATCTTTTAGCATATATTGTATTCTATCCGACGGATACTCTGGGTCTATGGGCAAATATGCTCCGCCTGCTTTTAATATACCTATTATTCCTATTAACATCTCTGGAGTACGTTGTACCATAATAGCAACTAGACTGCTGCCAACTGCGTTTGCTGGCGCATTGCATAATCCCTTTTGTCTTAAGACTCTTGCCAGTTGGTTTGCTCTTTCATTTAGTTCACTATATGTAAGGCACTGGTTATCATAAACTACCGCTATATTATCAGGTGTCTTCTCAGTTTGCTCTTCAAACAGCTTATGTATTGTTTTATCCTTGCAATAATACCTCTTTGTATCGTTAAACTCTGTTATTACCTTGTGCTTTTCCTTCTCATCTACAATACTTATATCTTTAAGCGTTATATCTGGATTTTGTATTAGTGTTTCTATAATATTTTCAAATCCTCTTGCCAGCTTTTCTATAGTTTCTTTCCTAAACAATTTGGTACAATAATTTATTATAAAGAGTATCTGATTATCTGTTTCAATGGCTTGAAGCTCTATATCAAAACGTGCTGCTTTATCTGCATGCTTATATCGTTTTACAGACAAGCCATCTATATTTATCTCAGGCATGTCCATATTCTGCATTACAAAAAGAGTATCAAAAAGTGGGTTTCGGCTTAAATCTCTCGGTATATCAAGTTTTTCAATTATAACTTCAAATTGGAATTCTTGATTGGAAAAGGCATTAAAGGCGTTTTCCTTTATCTCATCAATAAATTGTATAAAGCTCTTGCTCCCCTCTGGGTATGTACGCATTGCCAATGTGTTGACAAACATACCTATTATTTGCTCCAGCTCACTACTGGTTCTTCCTGAGGCATATGTGCCTATTACTATATCTTCCTGACCGCTGTATTTAGAAAGTAAAATACTATATGCCGCTAACAGTGTAGTAAACATTGTAGTATTATTGTCCTGAGTCAGTTTTTTTAGCTTGCTGGTGATCGGCTTGTCAAGCATAAGCTCCAGCCTGTCTCCTTCAAAGCTTTGTACTGCCGGTCTAGGATAGTCAATTGGCAAGCTAAGAACTGGTATTTCGCCTGAAAACTGCTCAAGCCAATACTCTTCCTGTTTTTTCATATATTCAGTATTTTGCTGCTTTGACTGCCATTCTGCGAAGTCCTTATATTGAAGCATAGGACTGCTGTTCAGCTTGAGATAACCAGCTTCACTATTATTGTATAATTCCATAATATCTCTTATTATTATTCCTATGGATGTGCCATCAGATATTATATGGTGCATATCTATTATTAGTATGTGCCTGTCTGGTTTAAGCTGTAGTAAACCTGCCCTTATTAAAGGTGCATTCGACAACTCAAAGGGTTTTACAAAGTCTTTAAGCTTATGCTCTATTTCATGTTCATTTATGACTGCGCAGGATAGATTAAATTCAAATTTTTCTATGATTTTTTGTACCGCCTCACCATCTGATAGCATAAAGCAGGTGCGTAAGGCTTCATGCTTTTCTATAAGCATATAAAAGGCTTTCTCCATACGCTCCTTGTCGAGTATACCCTCTAATTCCAGTGCATTAGGTATATTATAGCTGATGCCTATTCCCTCAAACTGGCTAAGTATAAATATTCTTTTTTGAGCTGCGGACAGAGAATAAAAATCCTTCTTAGCAGCGGGCTCAATATTGAAATTATTTTTGCTTATACTGCTTATTAAATAGGTCTCTTTTAAATGAGCTGCCAGCTTTTCTATTGTATTATATTTTAAGATTTCAGCAATCTCTAATTTGATATCCATCTGACCGTTTATCATGTTTCTGATTTTCATTGCAGATATTGAGTCCCCGCCTAATTCGAAGAAAATATCTTTAATATTTATTTCCTCAAAGCCCAATACCTGACCCCATATTCTAGCTATTAGCTTTTCAGTGCTGTTATAATCATTATCAGCTCTGCCTGTTAATCTTGTGTCAATGCTTGCAGTTAACACTGGCATATTTTGTGCTTGCATCTGAGCACCCGAGTTTTTGCTTTCATTAGTGCTGCTAAAACTATTCACTGTGTATAGAAAGTTAAGCCAGCAGCGAGTTTTTTCAAAGGCATAAGTAGGCAAACTGACTTTTTTTATGTTTTTATCCTTGTACAAATAATCCCAGTTAATATTTGCTCCATTTGCGTAGCATTCAGCAATGTCAGTTATTATACTTATATTTAATTTATCCCATGAAATCCATTGTTTGATTAGTTCACGTGCTTTTTTACTAGCTTCCTTTATTTCAGTTTCATCAATAGCCCCAGTATCTCTCAAATATACGCTTTGCTGTGACTCAACATGATCTGTGCTGTTACACGATATCAGCTTGGAATATAAATCCTCTGTACTGTTTGTTACAATAGCTAATCTATACTGATAATGTCCTCTGCCGGTGCTTGATGTATAGCATATGTTTGCTATACCTGCTATGTCTTCTTTTTCAAGATAGTATCTATAGCTTTCTATCAGCCGGACTAAAGATTTCTTGCTTTTAGCTGATAGTGTGAAAATATATGAAATTTCGTTATTATGTAATTTAGCAGTATTTAAATCATTATATTCTTCAAGTATCATATGACAGTTTGTTCCACTGAGTCCAAATGCACTTATCCCTGCTCTTCTTGGAAATTTGTTGGTTTTCCATTTGGACAGTGTATTAACCACATATATAGGAGCGTTAGAAAAATCTATTTTAGAATTAGGTCTATTAAAGTGGAGGCTGGGCGGCAGCATTTTATTTTTTAATGCCAATACTATCTTTACCAAGCCTGCAATGCCTGCCGCATTATCTAAATGTCCAACATTGGATTTAAGCGAACCTATGCCGCAAAATTGCTTTCTGCTTGTATACCTTTCAAAGGCTCTTGTAATGCCATTTATTTCGATAGGATCACCTAATGTAGTGCCTGTTCCGTGTGCTTCTATATATGATATTGTTTCGGGGTCAATATTGGCATTTCTCCACGCTCTAACAATTACTTTTTCCTGAGCTGCCGGATTTGGTGCTGTCAAACCTATAGAGCTTCCGTCTTGGTTTATGGCACTGCCTTTTATAACTGCATAGATATTGTCATTGTCTTCTACAGCTTGCTTTAAGGGCTTTAGCAGTATGCAAGCCACCCCTTCCCCCACCCCTGTTCCATCTGAGTTTTCATCAAAGGTACGTGTAATTGAGTCTGATGCTTCTATACCAACTTTTTGTTTTGCTGCTAATGGAAGCAGATTGATTTTTATTCCCCCAGCCAGTGCCATATCACAGTCGCCATTTCGCATGCCCTGACAGGCTAAATGAACTGCAACTAAAGAAGATGAGCATGCAGTATCAATTGCCATACTTGGGCCGCCAAGGTCAAGTAAATATGAAATCCTTCCAGCTATTATTGATGACAAATTACCTGCTAATGCCATTGGTGCCGAGTCTGGCTCTGATTCATATATCATTTTTTTATAATCAAATATTAAGTCTCCGCTGTGTCCAATATATATTCCTGTATATGTGCCTTTTATTTTTTCTCCTCCATAGCCTGAGTCTTCTATTGCTTCCCATGCTGTTTGTAAGAATAGTCTCTGATTGGGATCCATTAAGCTGGCTTCCTTTGGAGAGATATGGAAGTAACTATAATCAAATTTATCTATTTCTTCTAAATAACTGCCTTGTGCATAGCTTTCTTCTTCGCTAATACCAATAAACTGTCTGTATTTATCCATATCCTGCTTTCTGTATTTTGGTACATCAGTTGTACAGTCCAATCCATTTTTCATATTATCCCAGAATTGGTCAACTCCATCTGCCATAGGCATTTTTACAGACATACCGATAATAGCAATATCTGTATCAATTAGATTTTCTCGAGGTTTTTCCGCTACTGTTTGCAATTCCGAAGCCTTTATATTTTTTTCTGTATATAAAAATTCCGCCAGCTTTGAAATCGTAGGATTATTAAAAATATCTGTAATTTTTATAGCTATATTTGTATTTTCTTTTTCCAGACGTGTATGCATTTTTATTATTGAAAGGGAGTTTCCGCCAAGTTCAAAGAAATTATCATGTATACCGATTTTATCTACAGCTAGTATTTCCTGCCAAAGGACTACAAGTTTTTTTTCAGTTTCATTGCTAGGCGCAACATATTCCGTTCCTGTTTCTATATCTCCCTCTGGCTCAGGCAGGCTTTTACGATTTATTTTACCGCTTGAGGTTAAGGGAAGCTTATCAAGGTATATAAAATATGCAGGTATCATATAATTCGGAAGCTTGGTTAACATGTATTCTCTTAACTCTCTTACAGTCACTTCCTGCTCACATACTACATATGCACATAGATATTTATTACCATCTGTATCAATCTTGTCTATTACTACAGCTTCCTTTACCTGCTCATGCTGTTGAAGCTGACTTTCAATTTCCCCTAATTCAACTCTGTAACCTCTTATTTTCACCTGATGGTCTTTTCTACCTAAAAACTCAATGGTCATATCCGGCAGAATTCTGCCCAAGTCTCCTGTTTTGTACATCATCCACTCCTTAGTTTTAGGATGTGCTGCAATAGAACTTCTGAATCTATCCTTTATGAAAGCCGCCTTGGTTCTTTCTTCATCATTCATATATCCTCTCGCTACCCCTATACCGCCTATATATAGCTCCCCTGCAATTCCTCTAGGCAGTAAATTCATATTATCATCTAGTATGTAAAAAGAATTGTTATCAATAGGTCTTCCATATGGTATACTTGTTTGATATTCAGATACGCTTTCAATTGGATGGTATATGGACCATATTGTAGCTTCGGTAGCTCCCCCAAGGCTTATTGCTTTTGCGTTAGGGAAGTACCTTTTTATTCTTTCGGGCAGCTTTACAGGTATCCAGTCCCCACTCATAAATACCAGCCTTAAATCTCCCTGTATGTATTCTTGTCCTATTTCATCTAAAGAATTAATTATATAGTTCATGGTTGATGGCACAGAATCCCAAAAGGTCACCTTCTCTTTTAACAGCAAACTGGTTAACTCCTTTGGACTTTGTATTTGAGCTTCTTTTGCTATTACTATTTTGCCCCCTGCCGCTAGTATTCCGAATATGTCATATACTGATAAATCAAAGCACATTGATGTTACAAACAAAAGTGTGTCTTTTTCTCCAACCTCAAATTTCTTATTTACCCAATTAATAAGGTTTACCACCATATGATGTTCAATCATTACTCCCTTCGGCATTCCAGTAGAACCTGAGGTATAAATAATATAGGACAAATCCCCAGAATCCTTAAAAAGCTTTAGATTATCAGAAGGATTTTGATCCATAAGCTCATGGTCTATTTCCATAATGTTATTACTATTATTATTTTCTTTATATCCTTTATAGGCAAGTATAGCTGCTGTATTTGCACTTTGAACGATATAATCTTTTCTTTGCTGAGGGTAATCAGGATCAATGGGTACATAGGCAGCACCTGCCTTGAGTATTGCAAGCATTCCTATAATCATATCAAAGCTTCTATTTATTATAAGAGCTACATTGTCGCATGACTTCACTCCGTTGTTTATTAGTACTCTTGCAAGACGATTAGCTTTTTCATTTAGTTCTATGTATGTCATTGTCATATCTTCAAATATTAACGCAATATTGTCTGGCTTTATTTCTACTTGTTCTTCAAAAAGCTGGTGTATTGTTTTTTCTTTAGGATAATCTATTTCTGTATGTTTATATTCATACGCCATTTACATTTCCTCCTGTTCTGTTGTAATATATTAAATAGTCATTACTTTCTGTTTATCCTTTGTAACCTCTTTCTTTCGTCTGACTCCAAAGGAAAAATCTATCCAATGGTAATAATAACATATATTTAATAGATATTCCATCCACCAACCACTAATACCCCCTTCATATATAATTATATATACTTACATATGGAATGATAGTGAATTGAATTTGCAATATAATATGACCTATTTAGCAATAACAAAAAAACTACCATTGGAGTATATCGTATAATACTCCAATGGTAGTTTTTGTTATTTAACAATTAAAATTTGTTTTATTATTTTATTCCTCATCAGGAAGTACAGCGTTATGGTAAACGTCCTGTACATCATCAAAGTCATCAAACATATCCATCATTTTATTTATTTTCTTAATCTCTTCAGTATTCGTTACATTTACTGTAGTTTGCGGTATCATTGTTACTTCTGCTGATGCCATTTCTACGCCCGCATCTTCAAGCTTCTTTCTGACCTCGGAGAAGCTGCTTGGGTCTGTAAGGATCTCGAAAGAGTCTTCCTCTGCTGTAAAGTCTTCTGCACCTGCATCCAGTGCCAGCAGCATCAGCTCTTCTTCGTCGATCTTTCCGTCCTTTTCAACCAGTATTACACCCTTTGTATCAAACATAAAGGTAACACAGCCTGTTGCACCCATACTTCCGCCGTTTTTATCAAATATATATCTAATCTCGCCAGCAGTTCTATTTTTATTATCAGTTAAGGATTTTACTATTACAGCTACACCCCCAGGCGCATAACCTTCATAGGTCATTTCCTCGTAGTTTACACCATCCATTTCTCCTGCACCTTTTTTAATTGCTCTTTGGATAGTATCATTAGGCATATTATTTTGCTTTGCCTTTGCGATTATGTCTGCTAATCTGCTGTTTGCAGAAGGATCCGATCCTGCCTTAGCAGCTATAGCTATTTCTTTACCCAGCTTTGTAAAGATCTTTCCACGTAAAGCATCCTGCTTTCCTTTTTTATGTTTAATATTAGCCCATTTTGAATGTCCAGACATCTAGTTACCTCCCTTTTTGTAAAACAAAACTTAACAGAATTATTCTACCATATCTTAATTTTTAATGTAAATACAATAAATTTTTCTATCAAGGCTCTCATAGCCATCTTTGATATGCTATACCTTTTCTGATGGTACAAAAACTGCTGCAGTCCTTCTTTTATGCTCGCTTCTGGCATACATATTATCAACCTTGGCTTTAACAGTCTCACTGGCATTACCAGTTAATATATATGTATCCAGCTCATCATATGTCATTCCCATTTCACTTTCATCTGTTTGATTTTCCCACAAGCCTGCTGTTGGCGGCTTTGTGATTACGATTTCAGGAATTCCCAAATAATATGCAATCTCTCGTACTTCCTTTTTTACAAAGCTGGCAATAGGCATAAGATCGACTCCGCCATCACCATACTTGGTAAAGTATCCTATTGTAACCTCACTTTTGTTGCCAGTACCTGCAACCAGATAGTTATTTATAGAAGCATGATAATATACGGTAATCATTCTTAATCTTGATTTTATATTTGCAATGGACAGCTTAGGATCATTCTCACTGGCTCCTAATAGTCTTTTCATTGTTTCAAAAGCATCATCTAATACCACAGTCTTAACACTAAGCTTTAAGGCTTCTGCTACAAGTATAGCATGTTCCTCATCTATAGGATTGCTATGACATGGCATGATTACGCATAACAAGTCCTCAGGAAAAGCTTTCTTGCAAAGAGCTGCCACTACAGCAGAGTCTATGCCTCCTGATAACCCTAATACTATTCCTTTTGCATTTGCATCTGTTACTGTTTTTATAATCCATGCAATTGCTTCATTGCAGATTTTTTCTATATCTCTCATATTAAACCTCCTAAAATCATAATGCATTCAAAATATGTATTATGTAAATGGCTTTAAAGGTTGTAAATCCTTTATATAATGCCATTATTAGCTATAGTTATAATAACACTATAATTTTGTGCTGTAAACACCTTAAAGTATAATGTAATTATTTTCAAGCTATATTGTAAACTTATTTGCAGAAATTATTAATATAATAAGCAGACTATAAAAAAAGCTGGTGAATTTATGAAATTAAACCGAACTATAAAGCTCCTCTTAATTGGTTTGATAGTTGGATTAGCAAATGGCATTTTTGGCTCAGGGGGAGGTACAATTCTAGTTCCCTGTCTTATATTTTTTATTGATGTTGAGGATCATGAGGCCCATGCTACAGCCATTTCCATTATACTGCCTATTTCAATTATCAGCTCAATTGTTTATTTTAAAAATAATGTTGTAGATATTCCTTTGACTTTAAAGGTTGCACTAGGCTCAGTTATAGGGGGATTTACAGGCTCTATGCTGCTGCATAGAATTTCTGTTACTGTATTAAGAAAGGTTTTTGGGATTTTTATGATTATTGCTGCTATTAGGATGGTGTTTTAATGTTTATAATACTCATAAGTTTTTTAGCTGGAATTGTAGGAGGAATGGGTATAGGCGGAGGAACTATACTGATACCATCTCTTGTATTCTTTTTTAGTGTAAAACAGCAAATAGCCCAAAGTGTAAACCTCATTTCTTTTATACCTACTGCTATTGTAGCCATAATAGTTCACTTACGGCATAAGAATATTGAGAAGAAAATCATACTTAAGCTGGTGCTTGCAGGCTGTGCAGGATCATTGGCAGGCTCTGCTCTAGCTGTTAAGCTGAACCCTGATTTACTCAGAAGGATTTTTGGAGTCTTTTTATTAATAATGGGTATATATGAGATTACTACTAAAGGCAAAAAAACTAAAAAGGAGGTATCATCAAATGAAAATTAAAGAGTTATGGGATACATATTTTATTACTAAAAAACTTCAGGATAGTAAGAAAAAAGATGAAATGCAATGGGAGCTGAATAATGAAAGGTGCGAGAATTTTTTTAGATGTGATGATGAAACAAATGATGGAAGGGGTAACTACTAGCTACCCCAGCTCCACTAATACACATTCATTGTAAATTATCTCCAAGCCCATTTCGCGTGCTTTATCTATAATTTCCTGACTATCAGCACCTGGCTGACACCAGATTATTTTTGCTCCCTTTTGCTTTGCAGCTTCTAGTGTGGTAATACCTATACTAGGATTTACAATCATATTTACAACATCTATATTTTCAGGTATATCATCAATTTTTCCACAACATTTTATACCTTCAATATCATCCAATCCTGGATTTACAGGAAAAACGTTATATCCGTGCTTTCTTAGCTTATTAAACACCTTATAGCCAAATTTAAATTTATTATGAGTTGCACCTAGAACTGCCCAATTTTTATACTGTAATGCATTATCAATACCATTTTTCATCACAATTCCTCTTTTCTAAATATTTTGATAAACAGAAAGTACTAATAGTTTTACATTATGCTATAGTGATGTATACTTTATACAGGGAATCAACCATAAAACTTAATTTGTTCGTAGGTTAATTATTCCTTCCCTTCTAGGTTTTTAGCTTGGAATAATTTAAGTTTTAACCTAAAAACTCTATAGTACCATTTATATAGTTTCCCTAATTATTAGAGAATAATATTCTCTGAGTATATTATTCTCTGAGAATATTATTCTCATTATTAATTTTACCGCTTTGCAGAATTATAATGGAGATTATTATAAATACAGTTCCAATTATCTGTACAAAGCTCATGCTTTCTTTTAATAAAAAGTATGCTAATACCAAAGTAATAGGAAGCTCTGCTGTAGCTACTATACTAGCCTTTTCAGAGCCAATTAATGCAATACCTTTATATAAAAATATTATAGGAAGGATTCCTGATATAAACGCAAGCTCAAATAGATAAAATAAAGTTTTTGGAGTTATAATAAAGCTAAATTTAAAAAATCCAGGATTTAATAAAAGAGTTATAATTAAAATAATAGCTGAGGAATAGAAGGTTATTACAAGAGGTTCTATATC
>CALGKJ010000027.1 GCA_937930535.1 uncultured Clostridia bacterium | reverse complement strand
TACCAAAAATCCATGTATTACTATAGTGATGCAGAGGCAATTGCAGAAAAAATAAAAGATATAAGTATTTTAGTAGATTCGTATATTAAAAAGTTTTATATTCTATATAAGCTTAGCAGGTATAAAGAATCAATACAGTATATGTTAAAAGCTAGAAGAGAGATTAAAAAGGTAAGCTATCAAGAAGGGTTTTATGAGTTAATTATTAATATGAGTGAAATAATGATTAACAGACGAAAATACAGCTCATACATTAAAATACTAGAATCGTGTATAAAAAGTATAGATAAGGTACAATTCAAATATTACTATGCAAGATTAATGATTGTATATGGAAGAACCATGGTTTTTAAGAATAGATACGAAGAAGCGTTGAGTGTGCTTTTGGAGTGTGTTGATACGCTGGAGAAGCTGGGAGGCTATAAATACCTGCCTATTGCTTTAAATACTATAGGATATATCTATTCGGACTATTATAATGATATACAAAAATCAAGAGAATACTACGAAAAAAGCTTAAGCATAAGTGAAAAAACTAATAATTTATGCTACATGGAATATGGCTATAATAATTTAGCTGAGTTATATCGTATTGAAGATAATTGTAAGGAAGCTGTAGAGTATTTTAATAGTGCGTTAGAAGTAATAAAAACTACCCATCACAAATATAGTGAAGGCTTAATACACATAAACATTATGCTGGTTAATCTAGCCATGGAAAACTATAACAAAGTCTATCAGAGCTTTAGTATTTGTGATAACATACTTCATCAATCTAAGGATCTTGGTAATCTGGCTGAATATGTTTATTACAATAAATCGGAATTTTATTATTCAATAGGTGATTTTGAAATGGCAAAAACTTATGCACATAAGACTGTTGATATGTGTATAAGTTGGGGGATTGATGAAAATTTAGATGCTCATTTAATAAAAATTCTTTGTGAAGCACAGCTTAGTGATAATTTGGATTATGAAAATCATATGAAATTATGTATAAAGATTTTTGAGGATAATCTTTATAAGCTAGGAAGAGTAGCATGTATAAGACTGGCAGAAATATATGCAGCTAAAAGCCTCCTTAATGAAGCAGCTAGATTTTTGGAGCTTGGAAGAAGCTACACAGCAAAGATAGATACTGAAGTACTGAGACTGGAATATGAATATATAGATATAATAGTGTCAGCAGGTGAAGATAAGCTTAGTAGGCTCATAACACTATCAAACTTGCTTGGGTCTATAGAAAACAATGAGATAAAATGTAAGGTTTATAACGCTGTAGCATGTGAGTTTATGAACAGAAAGAACTATCAGGAAGCTATGAAATATTATATTTCTGCCTTAAACTTCCTTAGAAAGCTTGTGCATAATGTGCCAGAGGAATATAAAGTAAAATTTGTATCCTCCCATGGCAGGGATAAAATAAAAGAAGGGCTTATTAAGGCATCAGAATTGCTCACATCTAAAAATGGAGACAAAATAGTTTTAGGTGAAGGCGAAGACAGTGATAAGCAGGATGGATTAAGTCTTAAAAATATAGATAAATATTTTGATTATACAAACTATGTAGACATATATAGGTATAGGGAAGTGGATGGAAGTGAGCTGACAACAGTGAATATATACACATATAACTTCAAAATGCAGGAGCTGATAAGTAAATTCAGTGAGGATAATATAGGTAATCTTAAAGACATGATAAACATGTTTGCAGATATAACTCAGGCTAAGAATGCATTTATAGCAACACTGGATGATGAAGACAATATAAACATGCTTGCCACCTATAACAGATATTTTGAAATACCCTTCTATAAATATATAATAGAGCAGGTAAAGCAGAAGAAGGACAGTATAATAGTTACAGATGCATTTGAATACAGCAAGAAAAAGGGAGATATCCTTATACCCAAGGATATAACAGCAGTATTCTGTATACCCATAATGGGTGCGAAGGAAGAGGAAAGTGTACAGCTGTTAGAGGAAAAAAGAAGAAACAAGATACAGACAACAAACCATGTAATAGGGTATATCTATATGGATACTGACAGTATAATAAATAACTTTACAGAAGAAACAAGCCATTTCTGTATAACAGCATCAAAGATATCTTATATACTGGTGGATAACTATAATCTGAGGATAGTGTCTGCAATAGATAAGCTGACAAAGCTGTATACCAGAAAGTATTTTGAAACTGCACTGATAAATGAGCTTGTATATGCAGAAAAGGAAAGCGGAGAGTTCTGCATACTGATGATAGACATAGATAAATTTAAGACAGTAAATGATAGGTTTGGACATCAAAAGGGAGATGAAATACTCCAGAATGTATCAAGCATAATAATGAGTACCGTTAGAAAGGGAGACATATGTGCCAGATACGGAGGAGAGGAGATAATATTACTATTGCCCGGAACAAATGCAGAGGATGGATACCAAGTAGCAGAAAAGATAAGAAGAAAAGTGGAGAATTCAAAGCTATTAGGACTTCATAACCCGCTGACAATAAGTCTGGGTGTAGCAAGCTATCCAGAGCATAGTACATGGGCAAAGGATTTAATAGAAAAGGCAGATCAGGCATTATATTATGCAAAGGAATCAGGCAGAAACATGAGCTGTGTATACCAGCAGAACATGTCAAAGTCATTAAAAAGAATAGATAAGCTGGCAGGAATAATATCCGGTAATCTGGTAGAGGATCAAAGAAAGGTCGAAAGTATGCTTGAGATACTGGAGCTGCAAAGAAACAATGAGCTTAGCTTTGAGGAAAAGATATTTAAGTTTCTTGGAAGAATAATAGAGGTATCAGAGGCACAGACCGGAATAATTTATCACCTGAATGAAGACAGAGAGATAAAAGGAAAGGTGCTAAGAAAGAAGTTTATAGATACGGAGATAAAGGATGTATATTGCAGTGAGGGAGTAGTTAAAAGGTGTATAGAAAGGCAGACTGGTGAATATATGATAGACTGGGGAAATTACCCCGGTATAGATTCGGTAACAGGTATGCCGGATTGGCAGTCAATAATAGCAGTGCCTTTCTTGAAGGAAGGAAAGATGAGAGGACTATTATACTTATCGGTATCTGTAAAGGATAAGGAATTTGATGCAGGAGCCTTTAACTTTATAAAGACGTTATCAGATATAATTTCTGCAATATATTAGGGACTAACTATGGATAAGCAACGCTAAAACTCAATAACATAGACTAAAGGCACCTATATACAGGTGTCTTTAGTTCTATGAATTAACAGATAAGATGATACTTACTGCCTAGTATATTATGAGATAATATTTATACTTATATAGAAAGAGGTATTTACAAGAAAGGAGATAATAATATTAATAGATACATAAAATGTAAAATGCGCTAAAAATTTATTTTATTTTATATCTATATATGGTAAAATGAAAATAGTCTGATCTTACGAATAGATCATTGTATTATGTAAAATACGTAGTGTTCTCTATCTAGTAATTTATTAATACTTAAGTCATGATCTATAGAGTTAATATATGGTGCAAGACCTTAATAATGGGGGGATAAGGATTGCAATTTATTAATACGCAATATAAAGTTATAGATTTGGAAAAAGAAGATAAATACGGGAGTACCTTTTTGATCGAGGATACTACTAGAAGCCATCTCATAAAAAATATGAGAGTATTAAACGTACAAAAAGAAACTCAGGAATTTATAGAATATATGAAGTTAAATCTATACGATTACAAAAACTTTAATCATATAAATCTTGCAGAATTCTTCTTTTTTAATAAAATCAATGTTATTGACAGGAAGCCAGTAGTTACAGAGAAGTATTATTTTACTTATGAACATTTAAAAGGAGAAAAACTTTTTGAATTTGTCAAGGGTAAGAGCTTTGAGGTACTACTGGATATTGCTGTTCAATTATGTACAGTAATTAAATACCTTCACCTGAGAGGATACTTATTATGTAATATCAATACAGAGGAACTAATTGTAGTTCAAGACAAACAGAAAAATATTTTAAAAATATCCAGTATTCCTTATATTGAAGGCACACAAACTTCTTTAATGCTGGATAAAGATAATATTAATTTTAAGTCCCCTGAGGTTATGCAGGATGAAAAATATACAAGACTTTCTGATATATATCTTATAGGGGTTATATTATTTTATATTTTTAACGGTAAATATGTTGAAGACTCTCACTTTAGGGAGGATTTGTCGCAATTTTCTGTAAACAACAGCGTTGAAAATAATAATATAAAAAAAATAATACGAAAATGTACTGCACTAAGACCTACTGACAGGTATTCAGCGGTAGAACAAATTGCAGATGATATAAATATAAAGTTTAATAAAGATTTTAATATTATTGATAAAAGATATATACAAGTACTTCCGAGATATATGACCAAGCTTGTATCAAGGGAGAATTATATAAACAGAATAATTAATAATATTAAGGGTTATTTGTATGACAATAAAAGAAATAGAGTAACTCTTGTAAAGGGGGATATAGGAACAGGCAAATGTTCCTTTCTAACCTATACCAGCTATAGACTTGAGCAAGAAGGTATTTGCGTAGTAATTGATAGACTTAACGAAAATTTACGCAGTAACTTTTACATAATTACATACTTAATCAAAGAAGTAATTAAGTATCTTGATAAAGAGCTTATAGATAAATATGCTAATGACTTGTCAAAGATTATACCAGAGCTGATGGGTTCTACCAGCCAGCAAGTAATGAATAACATACTTGAAAAACAGAATAAGGTCAGACTCATATACAGGCTGGGTAATTTTTTACTGGAAGCAGCAACAAAGCACCCATTTGTGGTTATAATAAACAGCTTTGAATGGATTGATGAGGATTCTCATGCAGTTTTAGATTATATAATTAAAAATGAAAATAAGGGTAAGCTTTACTTTATAATAAGTGTTGATAAAGAAACAATTGAGGAGTTCGGTGAAAATAAGAATCTGTACAGTTCCTTGGGACAGTGTGAAAACACTGATACTATTGAACTGACAAACTTTAATATTAATGAAACAGCAGAGTATATTAGACTTCTTTTAGGTATGGATAAAGCCCCTCTTGATTTTGCTACAAATATTTATAAGGAAACAGAAGGGAATCCAAATTATATATACGAGATAATATATCTGCTTTATGTAAACAATTATATATATGTAGATAATAAAGGAGAATGGACATTTAGTAATGTAGACCTCAACAGTATAAAACTGTCTATAAATATTGATGAAATAATACTAAATAAAATCAACAGACTTAATACAGTACAAAAAGAAATAATAAAGGTTATGTCAGTTTTTAATACTGCTGCATCCATTGATATATTAGCGGATTTGCTGGAAATTAAGGAAGAGGAATTATTTAATATACTAAATTACCTTACTTCAATAAATATACTATCCAGGAAGGTGGATGACTGGGGCATTTCCTTTGATTTTAGTTCCATAAACTTAAAAAAATCTATTTACGAAAAGGTTTCTCCAGAGGATAAGCTTGAATATCATAAAAAAGTATCTTATAAGCTAGAGAGTAAATTTGAGAGAGAAAACAGAGAAAACAAGGATGAACTGATATATCATATGACAAAGGCCAACAGATATGACGAAGCTATCGCTCATTTACTGTTATCCGCTGAAAAAATGATATCAAGCAACTTAATAAATCAGGCTATACAGTTCCTCGAGCAAACCTATAGTCTGTTTGAAAAAAGGGAAATAAACAGCAAAAAAATAATCGTATGCTCAAAGCTTGGAGATCTGTATGAGCAGCTTGGCGAGTATGAGAGAGCGGAATATTTTTATGATGTGGTAGAAAATATAGCTTTAGTTTTAGATGATAAGAAGATTCTTGTAGACGTATATATCAGGAAATTTTCGCTTTTGTATAAGCTTAATTATAATAAAAGTTGTATTAAGTATGCAATAAATGCTAAGCGAATATTAAGAACAATTAATTATACAGAGGGCTTATATGAGCTGATAATATCTTTAGCAGATGTATCGCTATATAGAAGAAAATATAGTTCATATTTGAAAATATTAGAGAATCTATTGGCAGATACAAGCTTGCATAGAAATGAGCTGTATTATGCGAGGTTTTTGGGTTCTTACGGCAGATATTTATATCATAAAAGCAGGTATGAAGAGTCTTTAAAAGCACTATTCAAAAGCGCAGATTTGTTAGAAAAAGTTGGAGGGTATAAGTATCTGCCTCCAGTACTAAATAGTATAGGCGTAATATATGCTGATTACTATAATGATGTTAATAGATCAAGAGAATACTATGAAAAATGTCTGAGTATAAGTCAAAAAATGAACAATCTCAGAACTGTAGGAAACTGCTATAATAACTTAGCTGAGATTTATAGAATGGAAGACAGGTATACAGAAACCATTGAGTATTATAATAAAGCTTTGGATGTAGTTCGTATATCAAAAAATTTATATTTTAAGGTACTTCTTTATGAAAATCTTGTTTTAGTATATATGGCAATGGAGGATTATAAGAAAGCATCAGAATATATAAATGATTGCAAGGATCTTTTAGATCAATTAAAGGATACTGGTAACCTTAATGAATATCTATATAGATGTGAAGCGGAGTTTAATTATTATATTGGTGATCTTGAAGAAGCCAAAACTTATGCACAGAAGGCTGTTGAAATGTGTATAAGTTGGGGAGTTTCTGTGGATCTTGAAGCAGATTACATAAGACTATTAGCTGAAGCTAAGCTGGATGAAAGCTCCAAGTTTGAGACTCATATGGGCTTTTGTACAAAAACCTTTGGAGACAATCTTTATAAGCTGGGAAGAGTAGCATGCGTAAGACTGGCAGAAATATATGCAGCTAAAAATCTTCTTAATGAAGCAGCTAGGTTTTTAGAGCTTGGAAGAAGCTACACAGCAAAGATAGATACTGAAGTACTGAGATTGGAATATGAATATATAGATATAATAGTTGTACCATTACATCTTTAAGAAAGCCAAGGTAAGCTACGAGGAAGGCATGCGCCTGGTG
>CALGKJ010000026.1 GCA_937930535.1 uncultured Clostridia bacterium | reverse complement strand
TCATATATCTCCAAGGTGCACGGATTAACATATCCTTCTGATCCTCTATAGTTATTGAAGCTATATTCTGCATAAATGGTATGCCGAAGGATTCGATAGAATTAAGATGCACTAATATTCCCATCAAACAAAATATATATCCATAAAGACCTAAAAAGGATGAAAAGACCAGAAACAAAAACCTTAATACTACTATTTCTGCATTCATTTTTGGTACTAAAAAGCCCGTTATGCCTGATAAGGCTGTGACAATTATTATGGGGGCACTTATTATTCTGGCTTCCACAGCGGATTGACCTATTACCAAAGCACCGACTATACTTATAGTCTGACCTATAACAGCAGGTATTCTGATTCCTGCTTCTCTTAATACCTCAAATACAAAGAGCATACCCAAAGCCTCAACAACACTGGGAAATGGAATCCCAGTTCTTGCTGCGGATATACTCAACAGCAGCGGTGTTGGTATCATTTCCTGATGATAGGTAACTAATGCCACATATATAGCAGGGACGCTGGTAGCTAAAAAGAACCCAATCCATCTTATCAGCCTCACAATAGAGGAGTAAATATGATTATTATAATAATCCTCATTAAATTGGAAGTACTCTAAAAATACAAAGGGAAGCGTAATAGCAAATGGACTTCCGTCGCACAAAATTGCAACTCTTCCTTCTAAAAGCTTTCCTGCTGTTGAATCAGGTCTCTCAGTATTGCCTATAGTCTTAAAGGGTGAAAATATACTGTCCTTTATCATTTCTTCAATATACCCGGAATCAAGAATACCTTCAATATCAATTTTGTCAAGTCTTTGCATAAGATTATCAATTACCTCTTGAGAAGCAATTCCATTTATATAGCATATACATATACTGGTATTTGTCAGAGTTCCTATTCTTTTATATACAAACTTAAGCTTTGGATTTCGTATTCTTTTTCTTATCAGAGATACATTAGTACCTAAGGTTTCTGTAAATCCCTCCTTAGGTCCTCTTTCAACCTTTTCGGTGCTGGATTCAGCTACTCCCCTGCTGCTATAGCTTTCGACATTAATAATCAGCGCACCACTTACTGAATCGATTATTAGTGCTGCACCTCCATTTAATATTTCATTGACAATATCATCACAGGTCTGTACACTCTTTATCTGGCTCGAGGTTATAACCTCACTCTTTATAAATTCCGGTATTTCACTTTCAATACATTCTGTATTTTTCTCAGCGCTCATTAATGGCAGCATTATTTCATCATTTATACGTGCGTAATCTACAAAGCCGTTTATAAATACTATACAGCATCTAAGATTATTAAGCTTTTTTAAGTCAAATTCTCTATAGATTACAGCAGCATCATCACCAAAAACTCGTTTAAGCAAACCTATATTTGCATTTAAATCATTAAACAGCTTCATATTACACTCCTGATGCAAATGTATTTGTCTTGTATATGTTATATGTATTTTTAGCCTTTATTAAACAAATTATACCTTTCTTAATAAATGCCGCATTGTAAGCTTAATAGCTGTCAGAGCGGGTACTGCTGCTATTAAGCCTAATACTCCAAAAAGCTTTCCTCCCACTATTAGTGATAGTATTACATATACTGGGTGTATGCCGACACTTTCACCTATTATTTTGGGTGACAATATACCTCCCTCAATCTGCTGTACCAGTAAAAACGCTCCTGCTGTATACAAAGCCTTTGTTGGTGAATCGAAAAAAGCAAATATAAGAGCGGGTATTATTCCTATTATGGGACCAAAGTAGGGAATTATATCTGCAATTCCTGCAAATAGTCCAAGTACTACTGCATATTTTACTCTTATTATCAAAAGCATTATTGTAGTCATAGCAAATACAAAGGATGCTACTATTATTTGACCTCTGATAAATTTGCCAAATGCATTATCGATGTCTCTAAAAAGCAGCAGCCCTCTTTGTCTTTTAGATTTGGGAACTAATAGTATCAACTGATTTTTAAAATAGCTTGCATCCTTTAGCATATAAAATATTATTACTGGTATCAGAATAATATCAAAAAGCTCGGAAATCACTGCTATTATAGAGTCTGCCAGATTTTGCAGGGAGTCAAGTATTATACCCTGTACAACAAATATATTATCATCAATTATATCCTTAAGGGTTTTAGGAAGATTGTTATATAGTGCCCCATCTTGAAATTTATCAAGAAGCTGTTGCAGCTTTGTCGCATGCTGGGGCAAATTCTCAACCAGCTTCCCAATGTCTTTTATTAAAGAAGGTATAAGTATAAAGCCTAGTAGTAAGATTATTCCTATAAAGGCTAGAAACACTATCAAAACCCCAATTATTCTTTTAACTCCTTTTCTTTCAAGCTTTACTACTATGGGGTTTAATAAATATGCAACAACAGCGGCAATCAGAAAGGGCTTTAATATGTCTGACAGCGTAGCTCTGTATGTAATCAGCAGGTATACTGCTATAGCAATAATAATAATATTTATAATTGTTCTTTTTGTTGATTTGGGCAAAGATAAATTATTCATGAAATCATCCCTCTACATAAAGATAAAGAATGTATATTTACTATTTTTACGGAGCACTATTTATACTCAATAAAATATTCTCATATACATTCCTATGCTGGTTATCTGAATTTATTATACCATTGTGTCTCCAGATACTATTGATGTCTCTTTAATATACTCAGTTTTAGTTACATTACCGTTATTTTGATTGTCCTGCTGATTGCTGCCCTGCTGGTTACTTCTTTGATTCATAGCTTTTGAGCTTAGCATAGCACCTATTACTCCGCCAGCAATTAAGCCCTTTGTAAAGTTCATTCTCATTCTCATTATTATCATCCTTTCACTTTATATAAGTGTTTTTTATATTATTTACCAGCTGCTTAAGTAAAAAGTCATCTTTATTTAAGCAGTTTATTATTTTTCTGCCATTAATAAAATCATCAAAATAGCCCTCTGATATTTCGTAGGAGGTTATTTTTCCGCTTAAGGCTTCAAAATAGATATCTGTAATTCTTCCAATTAATTCTCCGTCATTATTAAGTATAAATTTACCTGCCAGCTTATCAAAGTTTATAGTGTTATCTAGTATAGTATTAATACTTACTCTCTTAAAAGCAGAGCCATCATATACAGTTACCCCATTAAAATCTAACCTGATCAGACTTTTATAGGGTACAATATCTATACATCTTTTCACCAGACGCTCTTTGCACAAAAACCCATATATTTTATTAGTAGATGTATCCAATATAAGAGATTTAACCGTACATAGACGCCGTCCTGCCTTTAAAGATAATACAGGTAAATCAATAATATCACTTGCCCTGAACATAACAATACCCCGATTCCTTAATGTTTTTTCGTATGAACCTAATATTCGGAAATATTCAAGTTTTTCTTTTTTATAGTTTTTGTTAATATATCAAAAAAATAAGGCAGTATTGTTATGTATTTAATGTCGTATTTATATTGCTTTTACTATTTTAGCAAAATTAGACTACTAAGCTTTCTAATGACAAAAGACCGTTCTGCGGTCTTTAGTTATTTTGGTTATTATCAAATTTGTTGTACAGCTCTCTTAGCTCATGGGCTTGAAGCCCTTGTTTTTCAGCCATTTCTTTAAAAAAGGAAGCTACTCTGTCATCATTAATATTTTTTGAGTACATTTCAAAATCTCTAACAAGCTCCATTGTATTAACCCAGGCTCTTTGCAAGCAATCTCTTGGACTCATAGTATTATTGTGATCTTCCATTATTACACCTCCATTGTTTAATTATTTGTTTCTCTATATATTTTCGCTTAATAATTTTATATTATTCATTTAAAAATTATTAACTGAAATAAAAAAACAGACACACTGTTTTTTTACAGTATATCTGTTTTGATTATATATTTCTTTCTATTGTTCCGCCGCCCACTACAAAATCACCGTCATAGAATACTACTGCCTGACCGGGAGTAATGGCGCGCTGGGGCTGATCAAATACTATCCTTACTCTATCATCCCCCAATGGTATCACCTCTGCATCAGCTTCTTTAGTACTATATCTGATTTTGGCTTTCAGTTTTAATGGCTCTTTCAGCTTATCATATAATATCATATTTACATCAGAGGCTGTCAGCTCTCTTTGGAATACCTCTGTTTCGTCTCCTAGTATAACCAAATTTCTTTCGGGTATTATTTCTACTACAAACATTGGCTTGCCTAGTGCAATACCAAGTCCCTTTCTCTGACCTACTGTATAGTGGATAATTCCCTTGTGTCTGCCCAGCTTATTGCCTTTTGTATCCACAAAAAAACCAGGTTTTATATCTTCGCCTCTTTTTTCTCCCAAGAATCTGCCATAATCATTGTCCTCTATAAAGCATATTTCCTGACTTTCAGGTTTATTTGCCACTGACAAGTCCAGCTCTCTGGCAATCTCTCTGGTCTGCTCCTTATTAAAGTCACCTAAGGGCATTAGTATATGTGCAAGCTGATCCTGAGTGAGATTAAATAATACATAGGTTTGATCCTTGGCAATTGTTGCTGATTTTTTTAATACATATCTTTGATAATCTTCATCATAATAAATCCGTGCATAGTGCCCTGTAGCTACATAATCTGCTTCAAGTGCCTTTGCCTTTTCAAGCAGTGCATCAAACTTTATATATCTATTGCATGCTATACAGGGATTTGGAGTTCTTCCTAAAAAGTATTCTTCAACGAAATAATCTATAACCTTTTTTTCAAAAACCTGCTTAAAATTTAATACATAAAATGGTATTCCAAGCTTATTACATACCCTTCTGGCATCTTCAACAGCAGATAGGGAGCAGCATCCGCCCTCTACCTCAACAGCATCCTCGCTTTTATCCTGCCATATCTGCATTGTAACGCCTATAACCTCGTAGCCTTCCTTTTGAAGTAAATATGCTGCTACCGAGCTGTCTACACCGCCGCTCATGCCTATAACAACACGCTTTTTCACTTATTCAACAACTCCTATGCTATGCTCCAAGCTTCTTTTTGTAGTCTTCTATTGCTGCCTTTACTGCTTCTTCTGCCAGTACTGAGCAGTGAAGCTTTGCTGGCGGAAGTCCTTCCAAAGATTCAACTACCTCTTTATTGGTAAGCTTTAAAGCTTCATCTATTGTTTTACCCTTTATCATTTCTGTAGCAACACTGCTGGTTGCAATAGCAGCACCGCAGCCAAAGGTTTTAAACCTTACATCTGTAATAATATCGTTTTCTACCTTTAAGTATACCTTCATTATATCTCCGCAGTGAGCATTGCCTACTTCGCCAACACCGTCTGCATTTTCTATTTCACCAACATTTCTTGGATTTGAAAAATGATCCATAACCTTATCGCTATACATTGATTATTTGCCTCCTTTAACTCTTTCGTATAATGGTGACATTTGTCTTAATCTATCAACAATCGGAGGTAGTACCTCCAATACGTAGTCAATATCCTCTTGTGTATTTATATCGCCAAGTGACAATCTTAGTGAGCCATGAGCTATTTCATGGGATAAGCCAATGGCTAAAAGCACATGTGAGGGGTCTAATGACCCTGAGCTGCAAGCAGAGCCGCTGGATCCTGCTATGCCCTTTATATCCAGATTCAGCAGAAGGGATTCTCCCTCTATAAATTCAAAGCAGAAGCTTGTGTTTCCGGGGAGTCTTTTTTCTGGATGTCCATTTAATCTGGTATATGGCACTTTTTCCATTACTCCTTGAATCAGCTTATCACGTAATGCCTTAATTCTAGCTGCATTTTCATCCATAGTATTTACTGCTATTTCTATAGCTTTGCCGAGACCTATTATTCCAGGTACATTTTCTGTTCCTGCTCTTCTGCCTCTTTCCTGATGACCTCCGTGTAAAATGCTGATAATCTTTACGCCTTTTCTTATATATAATGCACCAACGCCCTTGGGTCCATAGAACTTATGTGCTGATAGTGACAGCAAGTCAATATTTTGTTCCTTAACATCTATTTTGATGCTTCCTACAGCCTGAACTGCATCTGTGTGGAAGTATATTTTTCTTTCTTTTGCAAGCCCTGCTATTTCTGCTATTGACTGAATAGTGCCTATTTCGTTGTTTGCATACATTACTGATATAAGTATTGTATTTTCTTTGATGGCTCTTTCCACATCCTCAGGCTTAACCAGTCCGTATTCATCAACATCAAGATAAGTAACCTCAAAGCCTTCTTTTTCCAGATATTTGCATGACTCTAAAAGTCCTGGATGCTCTATTTTGGTGGTTATTATATGGTTGCCCTTTTTACGGTTGGCGTATGCTATTCCTTTTATTGCCCAGTTGTCCGCTTCTGAACCGCCGGCAGTGAAATATATTTCCTCTGGCAGTGCGCCTAAAGCCTTTGCAATCTGCTCTCTTGCAGTATCTATGTGCTTTTTTACCTCTCTGCCAAACTGATGTACACTGGATGGATTGCCAAATAGCTCTGTATAAAAGGGCATCATTGTTTGTAGTACTTCTGTTTTTGTGTATGTAGTTGCAGCATGATCCATATATACTCTTTTATTCATGTAGGTTCACTCCCTTTTTCTCCTCTAGTTTATAAAAATCATTTAACATATCCTTAAGTGTAATAGAATCTATAACATTATTAATACTATCCATTATTCTTTCCCAGATTGTTCTTGTAACGCAGTATTCGGCTCTTGTACACTCTGATTCACCCTCAATAACACAATCTGATGGAGCCAAAGGACCTTCCAGCAGTCTTATTATTTCTCCTACTGTTATTTTTTCAGGCTCCTTTGCCAGCGAATAGCCGCCCTGTGCGCCTCTTATGCTGACTACAAGCCCTGCTTTTCTGAGTGGTGCAATCAACTGCTCCAGATATGTTTCCGACAGCTCCTGATTCTTTGCAATATCCTTAAGGGACATAGTGCCGAAGCCATATTTTTTGGTAAGCTCAAACATCATCTTTAGTCCATAACGACCTTTTGTTGATAGTATCAAGATATCATCCCCTTTAAATTCCGACCTAATAGCTCGGATTTACATTTTTAGATTATCACATTGGTATTTTAATGTCAATGATAAATTCGAGCTTTTTACTCGGAATTACACTTATATTATAATATTCTTTTACATTTATATACATCTTCCTTAAAAATTTTTTTAAATATAAAGGTACGGCAAAACCTAGTTCTGCCGTACCAAATCTATTTTAAATTGCTGCCTGGCTTTTAAGCCGGAAGCAATGGTTTTGTATTAATATTTCTCTATATAGTATATGCAGTAATATAGCAAATGTTACGTTAAACCTGTTCCTAAATATTTTATTCCTGCCTGAGCTATTGCTTCTTTGTCAAATACCCGCCTTCCATCTAATAAAACAGGCTTTGGCATAATAGCTTTAAATTGATCTGGCTTTATTTCTGTAAAGCATTTCCATGGTGTTACTAATATTACAGCATCTACACTTTTAGATGTATGCTCAATATCTTGAGAATATATCAAATTTGTATGATGTCCTAATATTTTTATTGCATTTTCTACTGCAAGAGGGTCTACTGCATAAACTATTACATCCTCGGCAATAAGTTTTTGTATAATTGTCAGTGCCGGAGACTCTCTAACATCATCCGTATCCGGCTTAAATGCTAGTCCAAGAACAATAATCTTTTTATCCTTTAAGTCTCCCAGCTCATTTTTAAGCTTTTGCAGCATTCTATCTGCTTGATTTTTATTTATATCCATGACTGTTTGAAGTAAGCCTGCATTGTAGCCTTTTTCCTCTGCAAAAGCAATCAAAGCAGCTACATCCTTGGGAAAACAACTGCCTCCAAAGCCGCAGCCGGCTTTTAGATAGTCCAATATAGGGGGATTAACTCTATTTCCATTTACTAAAGGATTCAGTCTTTTGTCCAAGGATACTGCCGCTAGTACCTCCTTTGTATCGATACCGCCTGTTTCCTCAGATATTGCGGCTATTTCATTACTAAAGGATATTAGTGATGCCAGCAGTGAGTTTGATGTGTATTTTATCATTTCTGCTGTTCTGGGGTTTACCTTTATTATTGGTACATCAGTAAAGCATTTATATATATCACTCATTACCTCAAAGCTTTTATCATCATAAGCACCTATTACTATTCTGTCTGGATACATAAAATCATCTACAGCACTGCCTTCTCTTAAAAACTCTGGGTTCATTGCCAGTCCGAAGTCTCCCACCTTCTTTAGAGATGCTTTCTCTATGATATCTTTTACCAGCATATCAGTAGTCCCCGGCACAACAGTACTTTTTACGCATACTACGTGATACTGTGCCTTAGTCTTTATTGCTTCACCAATTTCATATGAGGCTTGCTCAATATAGCTTAAGTCAATTTTATTATTTTTATAGGGTGTGCCTACAGATATTATTGTTACATCAGTGTTCTTTACTGCATAGTCAATATTGGTGGATGCACTTATTTTATTATTTTTCAATTCCTCTGTAAGCAAGCTGTCCAAGCCCGGCTCGTAAATTGGTGAAATTCCATTGTTTATTTTATCTACTATACTTTTTTGTTTATCAATGCAAATAACATTATGCCCCTTATGACACAGGCATAAGGCAGTTACTATGCCCACGTAGCCTGTACCAACAATTGATATTTTCATAAATTCAATCCTCCATATTCTGTTCAATAACATAAGTTAATCTTCTAAATACAAATTTGCTGTAAAATCTGGTGTCAAGCATTCTATTTCTTCATTTATCTGTTTAATACTCTGGATATATCTATGGTATATGATCCATACTGCTTTATTGTTGAACTTTGTTTCTATTTCTTGCAGGCTTTTCATTCTAAAGCCGCTGAAATGATAAAATATAAGCTTACTGTTGTTAACGTATATTTCACCATTTTTGTCTGTAATATCAAACTTATAGTAGTTCCAAGGTGCAACATTTGCTCCTGCTGCATCTATTATGAGAGTATTCTTATGCATAAGCTTTATTGAGTCAAGATATCCCTGATCACCAAAGCCTCCATTTCTATTTTCTGCATAGCACCATTCCAGACACTTTTCCTTCCACCAAAGAAGACTGCTGTATCCAATCCTATCTCTTTTAAAGCATACAAAACCTCCATTGCACTTTCTATTAACCTTATGTGTTGACAATAGTACTGAATGCTTGCTCAGATGCTTTAAAAGCTGATTTGGGGCACCAAAAAAATATATATCTGAATCTACATAACAAAGGGCGTCGAAGTTACTATAACTGTCGAAAAGATACAATAAGAGTGCGGGCTTTAATGTCCAGCAGTATTCACTCAGCTTTCTACTGGTTTTAATTGACAAAAGTCTGCTGTCTTCAACAGATTCCAGCTTTATTGTTATACAGCTTTCAAGCTGCATTTTGTCAAGCAGGTCATAAGATTCATTGTCTACACACAGTATAAACATTGTAAAGCTGCTGGTATTTGCTTTTAAGGATTTGCATAGTGCTATACATTGATTTAAACGGTATTTTGTTACAATGGTGCAAAAAGCTATATTCATAATAATCAATCCTTAATTTTTTTATAAATATCTGCCCAGTCTTCATTCATAGATACCAAGTCCTTATAGGTATCTATGGCTGACCAAAAGCCTATATGCTTATAAACCGCCAGTTGTTTTTCCTCCGACAGCTTCATTAGAGGACTTCTTTCCAATATACAGCTTCCGCTGTCATCCAGATAGTTAAAGACCTCCTTTTCAAATACAAAAAAACCGCCATTAATCATATTGTCTCCTGATGTATCGGGCTTTTCATTAAAGCTTTTTGCCAAGCCATTCTCTTCTGTAATTATCCCAAACTGACTTTTTGATGCAACGCCTGTAAGGGTTGCAAGCTTTCCCATTTTGTTATGGAAATCAATTAATTGTGGAATGTTGACATCACTTATGCCATCACCGTAAGTCAGCATAAACCTATCGGTAATATACTTTTCTGCCAGCTTGATTCTGCTGCCTGTCATTGTATCCTGTCCTGTATCTAGGAATCTAATCTTCCATTTGGGAGGATTATCAGATAGTATGATTTTCTTTTGCTTTCCTTTTAGATCCAAAACAAAATCATGATCCTTCCATTCCTCATTTAAAAAATATTCTTTAATCTTATCCCCTTTATATCCTAGTAATAGTATGAATTCATCAAAGCCGTATTTATAATATATGTTCATAATATGCCATAAAATCGGCTTGCCTCCTATTAGTGCCATTGGCTTTGGTATATCACCTGTAATTTCGCTCATTCTCTGACCTTTGCCGCCGCATAAAATTGCTACCTGCAATATAAACAACCTCCTTTCTTCTCACACTTATTTCCTAATTCAAGATATGCTGCCAAGCATCTTAATGTGAATAACAAAAAAACATGGAAGCTAAACCATGTTTTTTTGTTCATATTTTATAAAAGCAATTCTTCCTTGTAGGTATCTGTATCGTTTATGCTATATTCTTTCATGGAAACTGCTGCTATTATCAGCTGCTGTTCCTCCTCATTCTTAAAAGCATGTGCTGTATATGCTGGTATTTTTAAAACTATATTATCATCTGCCGATACTGCAATATTTTCAGTTACTCCTGTCTGCATATCCTTTATGGATATAGCGGCAGTTCCGCTTAAAACGCTGAAGTATTCCACTGTTTTTTTGTGATAGTGGTTGCCTCGTACTGCACCTTTATTGGTATAAATGATATATACCTCTTCGATTGTTTCTTCTTTTTCAAGCTTGCTTTTAGCTGCAAGCTTACTTAGCTTGCCTCTGGAGTCCTCGTAGGGATTCAGTTTTATAAGCTCATATGCTCTGTTCATTTTCACACCCGCCTTGAATCTCAGGCTTATACCATTTATATAGTCTGCTTAGTCCTGTCTCCAAATCAACAGCAGGACTGTAGTCAAGGTATTTCCTCGCCTTGGAAAGGTTGGGACATCTTCTTTGAGGATTGTCAACCAAGTAGTTATTATCCTCACTGTCTGAGTAGGTGACTTCTGTATTGCCTACTGTTTTTGCAATAAGCTTAGCTAGATCCTTCATTGATATTTCTATTTCATCATTGCCTATATTAAATGCCTCCCCATTATGTTCGGAAAGTATTGCAGACATAAAGCCTGTTATTGCATCACTTATATAGCAAAAGCTTCTGGTTGGACTGCCATCGCTTAATATATCAATTTTCCCTTTATTTATTGCGTCATTAAAAAAGTCTGGTATAACTCTTTTATCATCTATTCTTAAGCCCGGCCCATAAACATTAAAGGGTCTTGCTACCTTTATTGGCAAGCTGTACTGCTGATAATAGTTTACACATAATGTTTCGCCTAATCTTTTTGACTCGTCATAGCATGCCCTTGGCCCTGTACAGGATACATTGCCGTTATAGCTTTCCTCTGTAGGTATATATTCTGGGGCAGGGTTGCCGTAAATTTCACTGGTGGAAAAGAATAGCATACTCTTTACCTTTTTTTGCATTGCAAGCTTAGCTAGATTCATCAGGCCGAGGACATTAGTTTCTATGGTTTGTATAGGATATAGACGGTAATAGGTTGGCGAAGCTATACTGGCAGCATGTACAATATAATCCACAGCTTCATCTATATCTAAAAACTTGGATACGTCAGCCTTTTTCATAACTATATTTTCGTTTCCGTCAAGATGCTTTATCCTGTCTGGTACACCAGTTATAAAGTTATCCATGCAGATTATTTTACAGGGCTTTTGAAATAAGTTTTTGTTGCAGTAATTTAATAAATCTAAAAAATATGCACCAATAAAGCCGCCGCCGCCGCATATCAGCCATGTAGTACCTTCAATTGCTGAAAGCTTTTCTTTTAGATTGTCATATATATGCTGGATATCATTTTCTATTATGCTGTCATAACCCAATTTTATCTCCCCTTCAAATCATATTTATGATGATTAGCCTTAAACCACTGGACTGTCCTGTTGACTCCGTCCTCCAATGATATTTCCGGCTCCCACCCTAGAATCTTTTTAATTTTGTTCACATCTGGCTGAGGACACCAAAGATCGTTTTTTCTGTATGGAACTGCTCCATAGTTGGGCTTTCTATCTGTTTTAATATTCTTAAATATCATATCAACATAATAGTTAAGCTGCTGAACTGTTCCGCTCCCTATATTAAATATCTCATTTTTTATATCATCCTTTAGTGCAGCCAGCAATAATCCGTCTATTATATTTTCGATATAGCAATAGTCTCTATATTGCTCGCATAGTGTCAGATCCACATCTTTGTTTTTAAGAACTGATAGTATTATGTGTGGGAAAAATTTATGGCTGCCTTCCATTTCACCAAATACTCCAAAGGGTATCAAGGTTGCAATATCAATATTATTCTCCGCAGCTATCTGATGTGCAATAATAGTTGCAGCAGCCTTTGAGCTTCCATATATATTGGAGGGGGTGAGTCTCAGCTCCTCGCTTATTATTCCTTCCTTGTTGCCATACTGCATGCTTGTGCCTGTGTTTATAAATTTTTTACAGCCTGTCTTTATTACTGCTTCCAGCATATTAACTATACCCACTACATTAGTATATACTGCGGTTGAATAATCCTTTTGTCTGGAGTCTACCCCATAAGCTGCTATGTTAAATACGTACTCTGGTTTTATGCTGTTAATGCTTGCCTCAACAAAGTCTTTATTTCTAATATCGCCTTTATATATGCTGACATCCTTTTTTTCCTGCTCTATACGCCACAAATCTGAATCTTCTCTAACAATAATAAAGATTTCTGCGCCTTCCTTTGCCATCCTTTTTGCTATATGTGAGCCGATAAATCCATTTGCTCCTGTAACAACGACCCTCTTATTTTTAAAACTGCTGAAATCCATCCTTACACCCCTTTAATTTTATAGATAGTAATTTTACGTTAACTTTATATAGTTTGGAACATAGCTAGGTTTCTCAAAGAATTTTTCTATTTGTATTCCCTTTGCTTTCGCCTGTGTAATAAGCTGCGAAATTGTATTTATATAAGGAATATATATATTATCAACACCTATATCGCCTATGCCTAGATTAGCCCACTTCCATAAATCAAACTCCTTTTCACCAAGAATAATGAGACTGCTGAAATGATAAAATATCAAAACGCTGTTGTCTATATATATGCTTTTATTTCGTCTCCTTATTTTTTTTCCTCGTATATTCCAAATGGCTGCATTTCCGCCAGTTTGTTGCGCTACATATATACTTGAAGTTAGCTTGGGCAGCTCCTCCAAATACTTTTGATCTGCAAATTTGCCGTCTTTTATCTGGTCATAGCACCACTCTATACACTTGCTTCGCCACCAGTTAAGACAATATAAGCCTGTATCATCGTTTTTGAAGCCAACCAAGCCGGCATTGTATTTTCCCTTTTGAGTATAGATATATCTAAAGTCTTTTGTAAAATTGTGGTGTGTCAGTAATACTGAGTATCTTTTGAGTTTAGTTGTAATTTGATATGGGTTTGAAAAAATATATATATCTGAATCAATATATAGGATAGAAGCCATTTTGCTGTAGTTTTTTAAAATATAAAGCATAAGCTGAGGCTTTAAGGTCCAGCACAGCTCTGTTATGCTTCTGGATTCTTTTATTGCCGCAATCTCGCTGTCTTCTAGCTGATGATATTTAATAAGGGTTGCATCTGACAGCTCCATTTTATTTAGCATATCATAGGAATCATCGTCCATACAGCATATCCATAGATGAAAGTTTTTAACATGCTCCTTTATAGATTTATAAAGTGCTGCTGATTTAAAGGCATAATGCTTGGTAGTAATAGTGCAAAAACAAGTCTGATGCTCGTAGTTTATGCCCCTATCTGATATATTGTAATAGTATGCACATTCTGAAGTAAAGTGCTTATCCTTATAGAAACCAGAATAATAGCTGTTTATTTCTGCTATGGCTTTCCTACAGCTTATCAAATAAGGAAGATAGATGTTGTCAATAGCGGAAGCAGGAAACTCCCAATTTTTATAGCTGCATAAATCAAATTCATTTTTGTTTATATATTTAAGCCCATAATAGTGAAATAATATCAGCCTGTCATTCCCTATATAGATATTGCTGTCTTCATAACTTATAGCTGCATTACCTTCACTAAGCCTTCGTTTTAGTATAAATGGTGTCATATTTATACCATAGCTTTTTATAATGCCTACATTATCAAAGCTTTCGGTCCAGTCACAAACATACATCTGATCGCTCCACTTACCAGCCTCATGTTTGTCGTAGCACCATTCAATAAGCTTAGCTCTAAACCATTCAAGACATTTTAGGGTATTTTCATCTCTCTTAAAACCCATAAAGCCGGTGTTATATTTTCCATACAAGCTGCTCATATACTCATAGGGTCCTGAATAGTGCTCTTTTGTAAGCAGAATGGAATAATCCCCCCATTCAGAATAAATGGCTTCTGGTGAGGAAAGAAACATTGTATCTCCATCAAGCCATATGATATTGCTTATATCAGGGTAATTCTCAAAAATATATAAAATAGCTGAGGCTTTCGCTGTCCAAATGTATTCCTTTGTATTTCTTATTAATTTTGTTTGTGCTAATGCCTTGTCTTGTGCTTCAATGTCATTTATGCTTAGTAAAACTGCATTTTTTAGCTGCATATTCTTCAATAACTCTATTGTCTCATTATCCAGACATACAAAATAAAAGCGGAAGCTGCTGTCATGCTTTTCTAAAGAACGGTATAACGCCAGCCCCTTATAGATATAATCCCTGCTGAATATAGATAGATAATTGTGCTCCAATTTTAAAACGCCTCCTAAGATAGCCATTTTGTTTAGTGCATTATTTTCTGTAGCTATTATATATTAAATTTGATAAAGCTTTATAGTTTAAAATATGTAGGCTGAGTTATTTTGCTACATAATATAAAGCTGTATTTCTGTTACATAAAAAAAGTACAGGAAAGCGACGAGCTCTCCTATACTTTTTAGTTTTATATAATCTTTGCTATTGCTTTGGGCTTTTTGCCTTAAGCATATTGTTAATTTCAAAGACAGCAGCTTCAACGAGTCTTTCTATCTGATCATTACTCAGCTTGCCTTTTGTAATATTTTTAATGGCTTGAATTGCTTCTTCCTTTTTATCCGCACCATTACCGCCGCCAAAGGTTTGTTCAATGGAGCTGACAACTGTTTTTACGATGGAATTGTAGTGACTAAGCTTCTCATTTCCGATTTTAGTGCTTATAAATTTAGTAATAAGCAGTTAAAAAAACGGATTGAAAAGTAAATTTTTACTATCAATCCGTTTTATCTTGTAAATATTTAGCTGTTATTGAAAGTCCCACTCTTCTACAAGCTTCCATATCTCCTGAGCCATGTAGTAATAGCCTTTAGGTATAAGATGTATATGATCGGAGAAAAAATTGCTGTTGATTTTTTTATCAAAATTTATGTAATCAACTTCTTTTGATGCAAATAATTTATCAATTCTTTCTAGGTTTTCATTAAAGCCTGCTTTAGAGGTTTCTTCATATAACAAGTCTCTGTTTAGTGCCGCTAGATATATTAGCAGGTTATTCTGCTTCTGCATTTTCAATATTTTCTCCAGAAAATAAATATCCTCGTTAGAGTCATTTAATATAAACGCCTCATCACTTAAACCCCACTGTATTTCATCCTGCTTCATATAGTCCTTCAGCCATTCCTTTGTATACCATGGCTCTGCTTTGTTTTGGATTGGCGTCCTTTTCCGCATTGTATTATAGACTTCTAAAAACCCTTGCTGGAGATAATCCTTGTATTTCAGTATATTTATTTTTTTGAACAGGTCGTCAAATAATCTACTAACAATATTTGTCTTTTTTAATATTTTTTCATTGGGATTAGCAGGATTAACAGCTTCCTTTTCACTTAAAAGATTATACTCTACTTTGCTGTAAGCGGTGTAATCCAATTGCTCCAATTCCTCGGAAAACCAGGTTGCTACCGGATGTCCGTAGGTACGCTTTACAAAAGAGGAATAACATATATTAATTATTATATTCTTATCTGAAAGTCCATATTTTTTCAGTTTCAATAATATTGTGTAAATATCTCCTATCTGCATTGAGGGTATAGCTAGGTTAAAAAAATTAAGCTGTTTATTTGATTCCTTACTTATTCTATTAAGATAGTAGCCCAAAGATCCGTGTGGGGGGCCTGGACTTCCATAGGATACAGAGTCCCCAATTATAATTATGTAGTCTTTTATTTTTTCCTTTTTAATGGTTATCTTAATCTGTTCTATAGCGGCATCGATATTAGCAGCTCTGTTTTTTACGACATTGAAATTTACCCTGTGGTTATAAACAACCCTTGATGGCACTATGTAGGGAATACTGCTATTTATTATCAGCAGGTATAATAAGAAAAATAATATCGTTCTTTTCATTATTGTCATACTAACACCCTTATGCATATATATCTGTTATTATTTTTTTCACGTAAGGCAGATTTATACATAAGTAATATTCCCCATTTATAACATAAAATAAAAGACTAGAATAATCTAGCCTTTTATACATGAATTTAATTGCTGGAGTATATCTTCAAGATTGTAATTTTTTAATTGAGCAGCCTGCTCAATGGTTAGACTACCTCTGCCGCCTCAGCCGCAGCCAATGGAAGTTAAACCCAGCCTGCCTAAAACTTTTCTTGTCTTAGGATAGCTTCTAATTACTTCTTTGATATACATATCTCCCTTAATCATATCTGATGTGTTTTAATATGGACGTATTGGTTTATCAAGCTGTGCCGGGTTAAAGGATGGAACATCAAAATCAACCTCAAATCTTTCACAGAATCTATCCTCTACCGGTATAACTTCTTCGATTTCACAGTATCCAAGTACTGGTATGCAAAGCTGTACTTCTGCATCGAATTTAACTGCTAAAAATGCACCAAGGTTTGTTGTTAAGCACTGTCCTACTGCTTCATTATTGTCTTCGTCTATTATTGCTTCCATAAAGCCTTGCAGTTCGAATCTTCCTTCGTCAAGGAAGTGAATCAAGCTTTCAAAGTTTTCTTTTGTTGCATCTGGATATTCTCTTCTTACATTGAAGCTGAAGCAAAGCTCTCCGTCTGGTCCTATAGATAAGAAATCGCTGCATGGCATTTCAACTATTCTCATTCTTATTATGTTGCCTTCTCTGTCTTTGCCAAATACTTCGCAGCATACCTTACCGCTGAATCTCAGCTTCTTTTCATGGCAAGTGGATATATCCTTTATTTCAACATCTGTAATTCTACAGTTTCTTAAAATAAGCTGAGGTTGTATTTCCCCACTACAAGGGCACTTTTTCAGCTCGAAACGGATACCTTCAACACAATCTCTTAAAGCAAATTCATCAAATACCTTCTTTACCTTTATACACTCTAGTGTAAGGAATTCATTTTTAGTAGTTGTGTTAGTTTTTATTTCTACAGGGATTTTTCCTACACATGGTATGGTTTCTAATGGCATTAATACTCACCCTCCTAATTTAAATTTAGAAGTCCAACAGCTTCCACCTAGTTTATAATATGGCATTGTACCCTTTTTTGTGAAAGAGATTTTAATATTTTAATATTTTTTATAATACTG
>CALGKJ010000025.1 GCA_937930535.1 uncultured Clostridia bacterium | reverse complement strand
GAAGCAAAGAGTACAAAAGAATATATTGCCCCAAGGAATGAAATAGAAGCACAGCTTGCTAAGATATTTGAGGAAGTGCTAGGTCTATCACCTATTGGTATAAAAGATAACTTCTTTGAGCTTGGAGGACACTCCCTAAGGGCAACAAGAGTAATGAGCAGAATAGAGGCAGTAACAGGAGTAAGACTGCCCTTAAAATCAATCTTTACTAGCCCAACTGCTGAGCAATTAAATATCTGCATAGAAGATGAGATGAGATTAATCAATAATGATAATGCTGATGAAGATATAGCTAATATACTATGGTGTGAACTAAAAATAGAAAACAGCCAAATTGCTATACTGGGAGATGCGTATAAATATATATTGTTTGTTGATGATACTATTCTTGTAAGGAGAAGAAATGAAATAACAAAATTGCTCTCTGATAGAGTTCCTATGAAAATGCCAATGTATATTTTCTCTAAGAATTACTATAAAAATGAGTATAGTGTGAAAACCAATGATCATGATATTGAAAAATTGGCAGACTTAATAATTGGGGAAAATTTCCCTTGTGGTAGTATAGATGATATAAAGCAAAGTATAGATCAACAAATAAATGGCTATACAAAGAATATATTGTCAAATAAGATTGTTAAGTCTATTCCAATATCATCAATACAAAATATATCATATCAAATGGGGATTAGAGTGAGTTTTGCAGAGGTGGACTTTAACGAAGCTATTAATCGTGATAAAATAGAAAAAGTGTGGACCAGATTAATTAATGAACATGGCGTTCTTAAAAGTTCCATTATTATAAATTCAACAGAAAAAGCAATGCTAGAATATGAATGTAAAGAAGCTTTAAAAATACCATTTATAGATATCACTTATTTTGACAGCAGAACTAAAAGACAGATAATAAGTGCTATAACTCAATATTCAAATTTTTATGATGATGGTAGTAGATATAATGGTGGATATTTAACTAACTGTATTGTATTGGTTAAATTTAATGAGTACCAGTATAAATTATTAATGCCATGTACCCACTTAGCATTTGATGGGTTCAGCAATGAAGTGCTTAATAATCGGATACACCAGTTGTATAATCTTAAGGATTTAGAGGTTCTTTCAACAGAAAACAAATTTGAATATGAAGATTATATTAAAGCTATGAAGCTTGGTCCACAAAATATAATTCAAAGCAAAGTAATTGAGAAGTTGAAGCTTGACGAGTTTAGAAAGTGTGTAGCTAACTATCAGAGAATGATTGAAAACACAGAAATAACTACCCTGAATTATCAATATAATCTTAATAGCAAGCAATACGATATAACAGATGAAGCAATGATAGCCTTAACTGAAAAAGTATATATTAGTGCTCTGAAGCATGTATTCCCAAATTGTAAGATACCTATGCTTGTTGTACATATGGGTAGAGCTTATAAGGATTATCATTTCAATAATCATATTGGTGAATTTATTGATGTCTTACCTTATATGATTGATACAAGTAGCGATGAGCAAATGATGAATGAAATAAGCAGACGCCTAAATTATTTAAAAGACTATAATATTAACATCGCAAGCTTATTAGTTGATCATAACCTTCAAATGAAATATTCTGACATTGCAGAAATATTTAGTGGAATTAAACTTGAGAAAATGAACATTCCAATTTTTAACTATCTGGCAATATATAAAAATACGAAAGATGTGGATGCCTTATCTATAGATATGGTAGAAGAAAAATCGGTTAGTGTTGAAAAAATAACAGGCTTAACAAGTATTTCTTTAATAAACAATAAGTTAGTAATGAGTGTTTTATGTATAAAAAACCAAGAAAAGCATTTAATTAGTAAGTTAGAGAGTTTAATTGAAGATTTTTTGAGCAAATATAAGGTGATTTAAGGAGCACATTTATGTTTAAGCTCTACCTGTAATAAATTTATTTAACAAGTAGCAATGAAGTATATGAAAGGACAAATCAGCTTCAACCAACGTAGCTGAAATAATAATAGAAGTATCCTTACATACGATAGGATTAACTGATTTGTCAGAACAAACAAGCTTTATGATAGTCTATGACAAAACTACATTAATTCTAAAGCTTACTCCAGCTCACCTTAGAATATTGGCTGAAAAATATAAGGGGCTGTTGCACAACTAATTCGAGTTGGTTGTGCAGCGGTCCTTTTTTATTGTTCAAAAGTGGACATTATCAAGTAGTTCTTACACTTAAATTTGAAGTGTTAATACCTGAGAAGGTTGTTGTAAGAATAAAGAATCTAAAGTGTACCCAAAATAAGTAATCAGTGAGAATTAAAGCTAGAAAGCCGGAACCCTTACTGATTTTTTCAATTTAACTTTTAGAAGTTGCAAAAGATAGAAGGATAGTTTTTTTGATTTGAAAAGAGTATGATGGCAAAAAAAGGGTGTAAGAAATAAAAGTATAATAACTTTAAAATTTAAGTATAGTTTATATATATGCTATTTTGCAGGGAGTTGCACGTAACGATTTAGCAAATCCGGGTATTATAGGCATTAACTCTGGTGCTGGAGTTGGCATTACTGTTTTTTCCTTTTTTTGATGTAAATGGATAGGTCTTTGCATACTATCTTCCCATAGCTGCTTTTATAGGAGCTGTTGTCTCTACCTGTATTATATATATTTTTTCCTATAGTAAGCATCAGGGACTTCAACCAACACGATTGGTTCTTATAGGAGTGGGATTTTCAATTTCAGCTTTTGTTAGGGGCTGTAGCGCTGGCAGCATCAGCAGTTTCTGTAACAGGGGGTATCTCCTTTGTGGGTCTTATTGCACCACATATCGCCAAGGCTTTGGTAGGACCAAGAAATCAACTGTTTATGCCCATCGCTGTTTTGATTGGAGGATGGCTGTTACTATTTGCAGATTCAATAGGACGCCATATTATTCAACCCAATGGGATTCCTGCTGGCATCGTGGTTGCCCTAATCGGTGCACCATACTTTATGTATCTGCTGTTAAAAAATAAGAAGTAATATTAAGCCTAAAAACCATTCCACAATACGTGGCTATGTTGAAATGTACTATTATCATTTCAGTATAGTCTTTTTCTTTATACAGTAAAAACAAGATTTATTATAAATACTATTGCCATTTGCTAATACTCTTTTATATTCAGGCAATTATATAACAAATATAAACATATATGGCTATGCTTTACTCCAAAAATGTGGTAAAATTGCAATAAGAACAATAAAAGTCAGTTGAAAATACCATGAATATTGAAAACATTTGTCGACATTTCAAAGTGCGCTGTAAATAGTAACTAAAATGTTTATTAAACATATTGGAGGTATATAAATGAAAAGTGATAGATATGAAATTTTTTATGCGTTACCTCACTCGCAAAATAAAGCACTCGAAAGCTCTAGCTACATAAACTACTGGGAGGAGGGTGTATACTTTCCTGTGCAATTTATTGGAGGATCAGGCTGCTACTCAGCTTCATCGGCACAACAGAGAATATATGCGCTGCAAAGCAATGACCTTAACAGCACCAGTTATAATATGCCTGTAATATTTGAAGTAGAAGGAAAATTGGACTTTGAAAGGCTGGATAATGCCTTTAGAAAGTTAATACAAAGACATGAAGCCTTGAGGACAAGCTTTATATTAAGAAATGATGAACTGCTGCAAATAGTACATCAGCAGGTTGAATTTAAGCTGGAGGCTTTGGATAATGTACTGTCAAAGGATGTCTTCTTTTCAGTCTATGATGCAGTAATAAAAAGCTTCATAAAGCCATTTAATTTGGACACAGCCCCCTTATTAAGAGCAGGGCTTATTGAAATAAGCTCTAAAAGGTCAATGGTTTTGGTTGATATACACCAGATAGTATCTGATAATGCAGCTATAGAGATACTATTTGAAGACCTGATAAAAGCATACAAAGGCGTAGAAATGCCGCCTCTAAAAATACAATATAAGGATTTTTGTTATTGGCAGAATATGCCTCATCAAAGTCACGAGCTAAGCAAGCAGGAGGAATACTGGCTGGATAAGCTTGGCAAATCCTCAATACTAAACCTTCCCACAGATTATCAAAGACCAGTGGTACGAAGCCTTAGAGGAGATTTAATAAACTTTGAAATTGATAAGGCATTGACATATAGCCTAAGAAAGCTGTCTGAAGCTATGGAGACAACCATGTATACTATATTGATGGCTGTCTTTAATGTGCTGCTGCTAAAATATACCAGTCAAGAAGATATAATAGTAGGAAGCTCAGCATCAGGAAGAACACATCCAGACATTCGAAACACCTTGGGCAGGTTTGATAATATCCTTGCTATAAGAAGCTTTCCCAAGGGAGAACAGACCTTTAGAGAGTTTCTTGCAGAAGTAAAGCAAACACTTCTGGAGGCAAATGAAAATCAGGACTATCGGCATGAAAAATTGGTAGACAAGCTGGAGCTGCCAAGAGGCATGAGCAGAAGTCCTGTATTTGATGTAATGTTTGAACACAGGAGCATTGGTGTTAATAGGGTAGAAGTAGATGAAATAATAGCAAGCTGCTATGAAGTAAAAAACAACATATCCAGACGTGATATAATACTTACAGCAGTAGAATACCCAGAAAATATGCATTTAAGGCTGGAATACTGTATCAGACTGTTTAAAAAGGAAACCATGAAAAGGATGTTTATACACTTAAGAAATATAATACAGGTTATAGTCAGCGACATTGATATAAAACTCAGCGACATAGATATATTAACCAGCAAGGAGAAACAGCAACTGTTGGTGGACTTTAACAATACATCAGCAGAATATCCGAAGAATATGCCAATACAAAAGCTGTTTGAAGAACAGGCAAGTAAAATGCCTGACAACATAGCGGTAGTATATCAGGATATGAGCCTGACCTACAGACAGCTTAACGAAAAGGCAAATCAGCTTGCCAGAGTTTTGGTAAAGCAGGATGCTGCAAAAAGCATAGTTGCAATTATGGCAGACCCCTCACTGGAAATGATAATAGGCATTATGGGTATATTAAAAGCAGGAGCGGCATATCTGCCCATAGACCCTCGCTATGGAAGAGATAGAATAAAGTACATGCTGGCAGATAGTGAGACCAAAATAATCCTTACACAAGCACACTTAACCAGCAAGCTGGAATTTGAGAAGCAAATAATACTGATGGACAGCGAGGATTTGTATGAGGGAGATAATACAAACCTGCATGATATAGGCGATCCAAAGGACATATCATATATAGTTTATACATCAGGTTCTAATGGCAGACCTAAGGGTGTGGTGCTAGAGCATTGCTCGCTGGCGAACATGTGTGCATGGTATATAAATTGCTTTGGAGTAACAGCAGAAGACAGAGGGACAAAATATGCAGGCTTCGGCTTTGATGCCTCTGTATGGGAAATATTCCCGTTTTTGCTGGCAGGAGCGGCTATACATATAATAGGAGAAGAAATGAAGCGTGGTATTGACAAGCTTCATGAATATATCGAAAAAAATAACATTACAGTATGCTTTTTGCCTACACAGGTATGCGAACAGTTTATGAAGCGGGATAACAAAAGTCTCAGGTATCTTCTGACAGGAGGAGATAAGCTAAAGCAGTATATCAGCAGAAGCTATAAAATAGTAAACAACTACGGACCCTCGGAAAACACCGTTGTTACAACTTATTTTGTACTAGATAAGCAGTATGTAAATATCCCTATAGGCAAGCCGATATCAAATAATCAGGCATACGTGCTGGACAAATATAATAAGCTGTGCCCTGTAGGAGTTGCAGGCGAGCTGTGTATCTCTGGAGACAGCCTTGCAAGAGGGTATCTGAACAGAGATGATCTTACAGAAGAAAAGTTTGTAGATAATCCCTTTGAAAAGGGTAAAAAAATGTACCATGCAGGGGATTTGGTAAGGTGGCTGCCTGATGGAAATTTGGAATACCTAGGACGTGTTGATTATCAGGTAAAAATAAGAGGCTGTAGAATAGACCTAGGAGAAATAGAAAACCAGCTTCACAGCATGGCGGAAATATCAGAGGCATTGGTAATAGTAAGGGATGATGCAAAAGGCAATAATCGTATTCACGCTTATATTGTTCCTGATAAACAGATAGCAGGGGAAAATAATAAGCTGGATATACCAGAAATAAAAGAACGTTTGAGAAAAGAGCTGCCACAAGACATGCTTCCTGCATACTTTATACAGTTGGACGAGCTGCCACTGACACCAAATGGAAAGGTAGACAGAAAGGCACTGCCAGAGCCGGAGGATATACTATAAGCTCTGATATGATAATACCCAAAATAATGGCTAGGCAAACGTTTGCCTAGCCATTATTTTGGGGGTACATAAGACATACATTATAAATTAGTCCATGCTGTACTGAAAAAGCACCGTTACAGAGGATGTGATCCTTATTTGTCCCTCCTGTATAGGGGTAACCGCATCTGCTATCGCTAACATTGGAGTACCAAAAACATTCTGATTTATGGCAGTTTCCTTTTCCACTACTTGAAGCGGATTCTTATTTAATCTAACCTTTAAGGTTTTTGCCACTGCCTCCGCTTTTTTTATGGCATCTAAAACAGCCTTTTGCAGAGCCTCCCTATAATACATCTCAGGGTTAGAAACAGTAAATCTTATGTTATTTATAACATTTGCCCCATTTTGCGTAGCCGTGTCGATTACTATTCCTACCTTTGATATATCCCTCAAAGTAATATTAAAAATATGCTGTACCTCGTATCCTCGAAAGACCCTTTTTCCATCAACATAATCATACATAGGATTGATTGTATAAGAAGCCGTCTGAATATCATCCTCCGAGATTCCAAGCTTTTTAAGCCCATCTATTATCTGACTTGACAATACCGCATTTCTCTGCTGAGCACTCTGCAAGCTCATATCCTCAACAACGACCCCAAGAGAAATACTAGCCTGATCAGGCTTTACCATGACAACTCCATCACCATCTACCTTTATTGTATAATTCGTACCTTGGCTTCGGTGAGGCTGGGTTCTATTTACATAAGGCAGACAATAATCATATCCTGAGTTTGGCGGGTATGGTTTTGTTAGGTGATACAATGGCGGTGCCTCCTTGTTTGGTTGGTGTGGTTAGGGTTATTTGGCTTATTAGTATTATGATATGTGGGGGAGGGGTGGGAGGTGATATTGGGTAGATTATTTAGTTTTGGGAGTTAGAGGAATTTGGAGGTGGATGTAGAATTTATATTTATAGGTGGATTTGATTAGGTGTTGGGATGATAAATATTATGTTTATATTTTAAGAGGTTTTGCCATTTGTGGCAAAGAATTTATCGTAAATTATAAAATACCCGAGTTGCACTTTAAAAAAAACAAATACATGAGGGGAGGATACGTTTGAATTGGAAAGCCATGATAAAAAATTACAAAATAACTTATTAAACATAGAAACAGGGTATGAAGTGTTAATAGATGAGTATAAAGAATTTCAGAAGCGATTAACTTTTCAAATGTCTATTTTACTGCATGAAGAAGATGATTTAAATCTTTATAAGATGATTGATCTGAGAAAAAAGATAAAAGATTATATAGAGCTGATTATAAAACTAAAAGAAGACTGGAACTCTGATTTAATTCAAATGGGTGTTAGTGAAGAACTAA
>CALGKJ010000024.1 GCA_937930535.1 uncultured Clostridia bacterium | reverse complement strand
ATCTATTTACTTTTATATTTCCTTGAAGCTTGCTTATATTTACTCTTGGTCTCTTAGAATCATCATTTGAAATATCAACATTTAGAGTTAAATCGGAATTATTTATTATGGTAATATTTATTCCGTTTACATCATTATTATCATTCCTAAGCTGGCTGTCTATTTTAAATTCTATACTTTTAGCATATGGGCTAAATTCTACCAGTTCATTTTCGTAATTCTTTGGATAACTGATATTTTCTATCCTATATCTATAATAATATTTTCCAGCTTGCTTAAATACGTTAAATTCTACATTTTCATAATTTGGATTATCAGCATATAAGTAGCTCTTACCATTTTTCTCTTTTGCATCTCCTATGATAAAGGCAGGAAGATCTGATGAAACAGGCTTTATTATTGCCTTAAAATCATATATTTTTCTAATAGCTGTATTATTTGCCTTATTACTGTTACTGCCAACATTTATGCTGCTTTCATTGGTGTATTGCTGAGGAATATAGTAGCTGAAAGGCTCAAAAGGATTTTCCTTTCCATATTCATATAAGGATTCCCAGCTTAAATATTCATCATCATTGATTTGGAGCTTGGGAACAGCATAAAAATCCAGCATTATTGTGCCTGATAATAATGCATTTTCATTTGATATAAGATTAACACTTCCTATTAAAATCTTCTTATTAAAGTATTCTATTTTCTTCAGAAAGTTCATTATTTTATCATAGCTTCCTTCAACTACCATGGAAACGGACATATGCTCCAAACTGTAGCTATCCTCTGAACCCTGATTTTTTTCCTTGCCAGCTTTACTTTGTGATTTAGAGCTATCATCAGACTTTGTTTGATCATTATCTGTTTTTCCGATTATTTCGTCCAGTATTTTCTGAATCTCGGGATCAATCTCACTTCTGGTTTCTTTATTTTTTCCTTTTGGAGCATTAAGTGATGGCTCAGAAAATGTAATATTGGATACTTTTATTCTCGAACCTTTTATCATTTCCTCAATATATATTACTATCTTTTCTTGTATAATAAGTGGAAAAAATCTATGAGTTATCATTTCTAGATTTGCATTAAGTGCTTTATAGTCCATACTCAGCTTGCTATTAGATGCCATTTGTATTTTAGTAAAGGCTTCTTTTTGTCTTTTTTCTTCAAGTACAGCTTTATTTTCTTCTACTTTTTGTAATAGGGGTGTAAGCATATAGGTATAATAAATATATGACACGACTAAAACTGCGAGTAAGCATAGTAATATTTTTTCTCTTTTACTTAGCTTCATAGTCACTAACTCCCTCCGATTTGCATACTAAAGTAAATATATAAGAGTCGCCGTCCTCGCCTTCTTCACTTATATTACCTATGTGAACAATTCTAAAAACCCCATTATTTTTCAAATTATAAACAAATTCAGCTACTGCTACCCGATTAGATGCTATTCCGTTTAGCTGAACTGTCTCACTGCTTATATTCATAACCTTTAAAAATACATTTTTAGGCATGGCTCCTGATATGTTTTCTAATAGAGAGGTATTTATTTTATCATTGCTATCTATGTTTTTTGCTGCATTTTTAATAATATGTTGGTAAGTATTTAACTTTTGCACCTTCTCTTCAATAAGCTTATATTGCTCCAAGCTCTTTTGGGTTGAATCAGAGAGCAGAAATTTATCTATTTTAGCAAGCTCTTCTTTAATACTCTGCAGCTTATAAATATTATATAAATAAAAGGAAAAAGCCAGTAGTATGACAGCAGTAATCATTGATATTATGTATATTTGTTTTTTATTGCTTGTACTGCTTTTAGACTCTATATATGGTGAAAAGAAGTTATAATCTCTCATTTGTTTCACCTGCCTACTTTCTAATAATTGCGCCTACTGCGTTTAGATAATACTCCAGCTTAATATTTTCAAGACTACCAGTCTTTATATTTGCGAAGCTTTTTAATCTATAGACAGGCATATTGAAGCTTGTTTTTATATAATCCTCCAACCCATCCAGGCTAGAGCTGCCTCCATATAAAAGAATAGAGTTTATTCTATTATGTGTATCCCTGCTGGTGTAATATTGGAACATTCTTTGTATTTCCTCTATCCACCTATCTACACTGAATTTTATCATGTCATTTATCATAGAATCCAAAGTATCTGATCTAGCTGCCTTGCTTAAGCTGCCTTCTTTTTCCTTCTTATCCTCTGCATGTTTCATATCCAGATTAAAGGAATTAGCAATATTTATATCTATATCATTGCCCCCAAGTGTTATTAATCTGCTGAACCTTGTTGCACCATTTGCTACTATGGTGAGGTTAATATTGTTATAACCTATATCGAGTACAGCCATAGTATTGTCCGTACTAAAGCTCTCACCATTTATTAAAGCTTTTGTGCCAATCAATTTGGAAATGGCATTTGAATTGATGTCTAATACCGAAGGTGTCAGCTCTAAGGATTTAACTAGCTGTAAAAAGTCCTCCGCAATAATTTTGGGCAAAGCTGCAACAAGTATCTTACACTTTTTAAGCTTGTTTTCTACAAATTCCTCTGTAATTTTATATTCTATTACATATTCGCTAAGAGTTATTGGCAGATATTGCTCAATTTCATATATTATCATGGCATCCATTTCCTCAGGCTTTGCCATAGGAAGCTCTATTTCTCTTCTTATTATAGAAGTACTTTCTATAGTTATTACGACTTTTTTAGTCTTTATTTTATATTGACTTAATACTTTTCTTATTTCTGCGGATAGTGCTTCCATATCCAGAATTTTTCCATCCTGGATTGAGTTTAATGGTGTATTAAACATAAAAGCAGCGTTGATAATAACATTATTATTTTGCTGCTTACCTATTACTATTTTAGTATTTTTTGAACCTATATCTATTGATATTACTTCATGGTTAGCCAAGGCTGACCCCCCGTATCTTTAGTTATTTTTAAGCAGCTGAAGTATAAAATTTTAGTATTTCATTGCCATACAGCATTATTATTAAAGCAGCAATGGATATAAAAGGTCCAAAGGGTATATAGTCCTTTCTGCTTTTTATTTTCAGAATTAAAAGTACAATTGATATTAAAGAACCTATTATGAAGGATAATAAAGATATAATTAATATATACTTCCAGCCAAGACAAAGTCCAAGTATTGCCATAAGCTTTATATCGCCTCCACCCATACTGCCGTTGGATATTATGGCTATAAACAGAAATAATCCACCGCCTATTATGAAGCCTATTGTTCCATTTATAAGAGAAGCCTTAAAATTATTAATAAAAGTAAATATAGTACTTACAATAAGTCCGAATATTATTAATTCATCAGGTATTTCCTGTGTTTTTAAATCTATAAATGATATAACTATGAGTAAGCAAGCTATTATAGCATACTTAATAAATAACAATGTAAATCCGAATTTTAAATATAATAATATAAACATAATTCCTGTTATAAGCTCAGTCAGCGGATATTGTGCAGATATTTTC
>CALGKJ010000023.1 GCA_937930535.1 uncultured Clostridia bacterium | reverse complement strand
ATGCCGAACATCTGCTTGCCATAGCTTGTCCTCCCTATCTTTTCTCATCAATCTTTTTTGCCAATGCTTTATCTGCTTCTTCAAAGGCCTCTACTGCATTCTTTGTTGCTTTATACAGCATATCCGCCTTTTTCAACAGCCTTGGGGCTGATGTATCAGCCATATTTTCCAGTAGTTTTTTCATTTGATCTATAAAGTCTGAGTTAAAGCCTTCAAGCTTGTATCTTGTATTTTTTATAAAGCCTTCTGAATAAGGTCTAAAGGTATTAGCTGTTGCATTAAACCTTGCGAGTTCTTCATTTATCTGCTCTATTTGCAACTTAATCATTAATTTCTCATTCCTCCTTTTTATAGTTCAGCAACTCTTGAAGAAAAATATTTTGAGTTTTAGAGTTGGTTATTTATAAACTTATTCTTTAGATTATTACGATCTTCTTCAGTTGAAAACCCGAATGAGTGCATTTCATTATGTAATATCAGCTCTCGCTTCATTAGGTATACATAAGCTTCTTCCTGCATATCAGAATAGCCTTTTTGAACTACCTTTTCTATTAATGCATTGGTAAAATTAATGACTTGGTTTCTATCAAACATTCCTACTGGATATGTGACTCCTGCATATGGAAAATAGGCTTTATCGCCTTCCGAATATAAAAATCTATGTGTAATTACTATTCTTATGTTATCAATTTCATTAGCATTAATATGCTTGTTCAAATATTCCTTTTTCAAATCAATAACTGTTCCTAGGGGATATATGGTTTCTAATATGTCAATCATCGCTGTAATAACTTCTTTAAGCTCGGATTCCTTAAATTCCAGCTTTTCATCCTGATAAATCAAAGTGTATACATTGTCTTCAATCTTGAATATCAATTCAGCATCCTCAACTGTGAGTATTTTCTGCTTTTCAACTATGGCTTTGTTTATATTGTATAAAGTACTGACATCATCTAAACAGTCACAGCCTATTTCAAATAGCTTGCTTTTATGCTTGCTGCTTAGAAATTTCTTTTTGTCCAGCCACTGCATCAGTATTTCTTTTGTCATCTGTTGTCCAAAAACACTTTCATTCTCCATATAATGCACCCTTTCTTAACATTGTGCTATAGGGAAGCAATCATAAAACTTAATTTATTCATAGGTTAGTTATTGCTTCCCTTCTAGGTTTTTAGCTTGGTATAATCTAAGTTTTAAGCTAAAAACCCTATCTAATGGCAATTTATTATATGCATGTTCTAGTTATATATAAAAAAAATGTGTGTTATAGGGAAGTGAAAGAATAAAATATTACCATTCTTCTATTTTGTTTATAAACAAAAAAATAAAGCGTACAAATCGTACGCTTTATCGTTCACTCTATATTAAGCATTTAATAGTCCAACATCACTACTGTCACTACAATACCTTATATTAGCACCCATATCAACAAGGTTGTCAATCAAATCCGAGTAGCCTCTCTCAATGTGCTCCACACCTGTTACATAAGTAGTTCCCTTCGCTGTCAGCCCTGCCAGTATAAGGCAGATGCCTGCTCTTATGTCAGAAGCCTTTACCCAAGCTCCATGAAGTCTTCTATTGCCAGGGATAATGATTTTTTCATCCTTGATAAAAATATCCGCTCCCATTTTGTTCAGCTCTGTACAGTGGTTTATTCTGCCGGGATAGATTTTCTCAGCTATCTTGCTGTAGCTTGCAGCTCCTGTCAGCATGGCAGTCAGTGGCTGCTGATAGTCTGTTGCAAAACCGGGGTACATTGCTGTTTCCAGCTTTATACCATCTAATCTGCTGTTTAGATATGCTCTTACATAATCGTCGCCTATCTCAAATTTCATGCCTGCTTCCTGAAGCTTCACAATACAGGTCATAAGATGCTCTGGTGTAACATCCTTTATTGTTATATCTCCCCCTGCCGCTCCCACCGCCATAAAATATGTACCGGCAATCAGTCTGTCAGGTATTGCAGTATGTGTACAGCCTCCAAGACATTCTACGCCTTCTATTACTATGGTTTCAGTACCTGCACCTTTTATGTTTGCGCCCATCTTGTTAAGAAGCACTGCAACATCCACAACCTCAGGGTCTCTTGCAGCGTTGCGGAGTGTTGTTCTTCCCTGTGCAAGCACAGCAGCCAGCATAACGTTTATTGTAGCACCGCAGGTAATCATATCAAAATATATATCACTGCCTGTAAGCTTATCTGCCTTTACTATATAGTGATCACTGTAAAACTCAAATTCCGCCCCCAAGGCTTCAAAGCCTTTTATATGCTGATCGATTGGTCTGCTTCCAAAATTATCTCCGCCGGGATAGCCTATTTTTACTCTTTTAAACTTTGCCAGCAGTGCCCCAACGAAATAGTATGAGGCTCTATAGCCTGCTGCCATTTCAAGGGGTATTTCGGCACTGCATAAATTTGCAGGGTCAATAGTTACAGCATCTGTGCTGTGAGTGATTTCTAAGCCTATTTCTCGTCCAATATCGTATATTAGTCTAACATCTGAAATGTCAGGTATATTCTTTAAAGTTACTGCTTTATCCGAAAGACAGCACGCAGCCAATAAACCAAGCGAGCTGTTTTTTGAACCAGGAACCCGTACAGTACCACACAGCGGTCCGCATCTGTTAACTTCTATCCATCTCATATAGTGCTTCCTTTCTTTTGTTTATACAAAAGCATTATATCACCTTTATGGAAATTTGTTAATGTTTTTTTATTTTTTTGGTTCTCAAGCACTACCAAATCAGATTTTTTTCTCATACCATATAGATAATACGCCTTCAAATTCAAATCCGTATTTCATATAGAGTCTTACCGCATTTTCATTAGCGCTCATAACAGTAAGCTTTATGTCTGTTAAACCATGCTTTTGTAAAACCTCTACTGCCTTAAAAAGCACTTCCTTTCCTATTCCCCTGCCCTGAAGCTCAGGCTTTACTCCTATGCTGTCAATCCAGCCTGTAGAATCCTTTTCCGCTAATGTAAACATACCTACAAACTCAGTATCAGCGTATGCTACAGCGGAGTAGTCAGGCATATCCTTATATTCCTCAAGAATATCCTCAAGCTCTTCATCAGTAAAGCTTGAACCATTGGGAGAATTTAAAAAGGCGGCATTGTTTATACTTTGAAAATGCTTAATATTGGAGGGGGATAAAGGTTGGTAGCACAGCTTGCTTTTATATTCAATGCCGAAATCCTTGTTAAGCTTTAGCACGTTAAGTCTATATACCTCCTCAAAGCCTTGCTGCTGTAAATATGGCACAATAACAAGCATATGCTCTCTTATACCCAGCTTAAGAGATACATCCTTGTAGCTTTCGCATATTTTAATTGCATATGAAAGTATTTCTCCGCATTTATGTATATATTCACTTTGTACATTGAAGCCTGCTATAAATATCTCATTTCTTAGCTGTACTTCCCTAGTTACCACTCCGATTGTACCAATGATAATATTATCCTGAAAAAAGCCGAAAAAGCTTTCGCCTTGGTCAAAAGCTGCTCCGCCCCAGTATTTGCACATTTCGTCGCAGCTGCTTGGCAGTGATTGATTAAACTGCTTTGTAAAGCTGTATAGATGTTCTTTTTGTTTATCTGTCATGCTTTTAAACTTTATTATTTGCATATTGTTCCCCCAGTTTTATGACAAATCAACGATTTGTCTATTTATTTATAAACATTATATCTTATTGTCTATAAATATTCAACCTGCTTTATTATACTAAATAAAATAAAAAGAATGTAATTAGTGTTACAATCCCACTTATTACATTCTTTGAATTTTTTATTTTCTTGAGTTTGCTGGCTCTATATTTATCTTTCTGCCCTTTATTTGATTGTCCTTCATTATTCTTATTACTTCGTTGGCGTACTCCCTTGGAACCTCAACGAAGGTAAATTTTTCATATATATCAATGCTGCCAATGAGCTTTCCTGATATTCCCGTTTCTCCTGCTATTCCGCCTACGATGTCTCCAGGTCTTATTCTGTCCTTTGAGCCTACGTTGATGAAAAGCCTTACCATTCCTTGCTCTGCACCAGTATCCTCATAAGTCTCATTATGCACCTCTGCTGCCTTTCCATCGGTGCCTTCAATTTCACCCATTACTGATTTGAATAATGCGGCAGCAATGTCTAGGGAGGTATAGTCCTCTTGAATCAGTCTTTCTGCTATTCCGATATACTTTCCCAGATGTCCGTTGTCTATAGTCTCTCTAATCTTATCCAGCAGCATATTTGTCTTAACCTCTTCAACATCTCCAAGGGTTGGAGCTTTTTGAAGGTTGATTTTTGTTTTGGCATATCTTTGAATATCTCTAAGCTTGTATATTTCTCTTCCTACTACAAAGGAAAAGGCTCTTCCTGTTCTGCCCGCTCTAGCTGTTCTTCCTATTCTATGTACGTAGTATTCTTCATCCTGGGGTAAATCATAGTTGAAAACAGCTTCTACATGGTCTACGTCTATTCCTCTTGCCGCAACATCAGTAGCAACCAGTATATCAACTGTCTCTTTTCTGAACTTTTCCATTACTCTGTCTCTTTGTACCTGCTTTAAGTCCCCATGTAAAGCATCAGCAAAATAGCCTCTGCCCTGCAAATCCGCTACTAAAGTATCAACCTTTTTCTTTGTATTGCAGAATACCATTGACAGCTTTGGATTATGTATATCCAGCAGTCTGCAAAGTATATCCACCTTTGATTTTTCTTTTACTTCAAAATATATCTGCTCTACATTAGGTACTGTCATTTCTTTATGCAGAACCTTTACATGCTGTGGATTATTCTGGTATTTCTTAGTTAAGTCCAATATTGGACCTGGGATTGTAGCTGAAAATAGCAGCGTTTGTCTTTCTTCTGGTACTGCCTTTAAAATTGTCTCAATGTCCTCAATAAAGCCCATATCCAGCATTTCATCCGCTTCATCCAATGCGATCATCTTTACGCCGCCAAGCTTTAGTGTATTACGGTTCATATGATCCATAACACGTCCGGGTGTTCCAATGATTATCTGAGGTCTCATTTTAAGAGCTTTTATTTGTCTGTCTATAGGCTGACCACCATATATTGGCAGTACTTCAATGCCTTTTTTATATTTACCCAGCTTTCGTATTTCCTCTGCAACTTGTATTGCCAGCTCTCTGGTAGGGCATAAAACTAAAGCCTGAACGCTCTTGTTTTCTGCGCTTGCCATTTCAAGCATCGGAATACCAAAGGCAGCAGTCTTTCCTGTACCTGTCTGTGCCTGACCTATTATGTCTCTGCCCTGTAATACAAAAGGGATAGCCTCCGATTGAATAGGAGTAGCCTCTTCAAATCCCATATCAGCTATAGATCTTTGTATTTCTGTCGATAAATTCAATTCGCTAAATTTTAATTCTTTCATTCTCAAACCTTCTTTTCTTTAGTATAACTTTATAATTATATATGTATTATTTACAATATACAATATTTATTTCACAATTTGTCTAAATTATTTTAAAAAAATAAAGAAAGCACTAAGGAATTTGCACGAACGCTTCCAAAATATGCTTTCTTTATTATATAAATGGTATTTGTAGCCTTAAAGCTGAATGTTTACAGCTTCATAAAGAATAATTAGCTTTTTACTATTTTATCCCTATGCCTTAAATCTTTTATACAGCTCCGCAGCAATTTCATCATAAGTAATATTTTGTTGCAGAAGAAGCACTGTAAGATGATATATATAGTCGCTGACCTCATAAATGATTTCCTGCTTGTCCTGATTCTTGGCTGCGATTATTGTTTCTGCACATTCTTCCCCTATCTTTTTTAGTATCTTATCAAGTCCCTTGTCAAATAGATAGTTGGTATATGAACCCTCAGCAGGATTTTCCTTGCGCTCTTTAACTATTCCATATAATAGATCCAGTATGTTTGCTAAAGTTATTTCCTGCTTTTCCTCCGTTTTATTATATAGCTGCCTAAAGAAACAACTTTTTTCTCCTGTGTGACAAGCAGCACCAGTCTGCTCTACAACTATGAGCAGACAATCTCCGTCACAGTCATAGGATACACTTTTTACAAGCTGCTTATTGCCGGATGTAGCTCCCTTATTCCAAAGCTCCTTTCTGCTTCTGCTGTAAAACCATGTATAGCCTGTCTCTATTGTAAGTTTTAAGCTTTCCTCGTTCATATATGCCATCATTAGTACTTTGTTGCTTTTTTCTTCTTGTACAATGGCAGGTATCATACCATCTGCATTAAGCTTTAATTGTTCATATAGCATTATATTACACCTCTTTCTCTGCAATTCTTATAGGTATATTTCTATCAAAAAGGTATTGCTTCAAATCTGGTATTGGAATTTCTCCAAAATGAAACAGGGATGCCGCTAAAGCAGCGTCACATTTTGAAATTGTAAATATATCTAAAAAGTCTTTCTTATTTCCAGCACCGCCAGAAGCGATTACTGGTATATTTACCGAATTGCAGACTGCCTTGGTAAGATCTATATCATAGCCTGTTTTCATACCGTCTCGGTCAATGCTTGTCAGAAGTATTTCTCCAGCTCCCATTTGTTCTGCTTGTATGCACCATTCTAAAGCATCTATCTTTGTATTAACGCGTCCCCCATTTACATATACTTCCCAATTGCCTTTGTCAGTGTTTCTTTTGGCATCAACTGCAATAACAATACACTGCTTGCCGTATTTTTGAGAGGCTTCTCTTATAAGCTCGGGGTTCTTGATAGCAGCGGAATTTATGGACACCTTGTCCGCCCCTGCATTAAGCAGCTCTGTAATATCCTCCATTTTTCTTACTCCGCCGCCTACAGTAATAGGGATAAATACCTCAGCGGCAGTTTTCCTCACTATATCGCACATAGTTTTCCTGCATTCGTTGGTTGCTTCTATATCTAAAAAAACCAGCTCGTCTGCTCCGCACATATCGTATGCCTTTGCAGCTTCCACAGGGTCTCCTGCATCAACCAGCCTGACAAAATTAGTTCCCTTTACCACCCTGCCGTCCTTTACATCCAAGCATGGTATTATCCTTTTACAAAGCATACTAAACCTCCTTTGCAGCAGCCTCACATACCGCCAGTGCTTCCTCCAGCTTAATGCTTCCGTTGTAAAGTGCCTTTCCAATAATAGCTCCCGATGCTCCAAGGCTCTTTATTGTCAATATGTCTTCAACTCCCTTTACTCCACCGGATGCTATTATTTTTGAGTGCTCTACACTGCACATTTTTTCTATTCCATTAAAATTAGGTCCTTTCATAGTTCCATCTCTGGAAATATCAGTATAGACAAAGTTTTTCAAGCCTTTATAAACCAGCTTTTGTGCAAAGTTATATGCACTGAACTGACTTATGTTTACCCAGCCGTCAGTTGCTACATATCCATCCTTGGCATCAATGCTTACTATAAGCTTATCTGCGTACTTTTTACTGCACAGCTCTACTATTTCATCATCCATAACTGCCGCTGTACCAATTATTACTCTTGCTGCACCTATATTCAGCATAGTATCAATATCCTGTATGGTTCTGAGTCCTCCACCTATTTGTACCGGTACTCTTACCTTTTTGATTACCGCCTCCAGTACAGCAGTATTGCTTGGCTTGCCATCAAAGGCTCCATCCAAATCTATTATGTGCAGCCATTTTGCGCCCTTCTGCTCCCACATCATCGCTGCATCTACAGGGTTTTCGTAGTATACTGTTGAATCGTCCTTTACACCCTCTGTCAGTCTTACACATTTTCCCTTTAATATATCAACTGCTGGATAAATAATCATATAAACATCTCCTTTAAATTCTTCATAATATTCATTCCTGTACTGCCGCTTTTTTCTGGATGAAACTGAAAGCCATAAACATTATCCTTGCTTACTACTGCTGGTATTTTTATTCCGTATTCGGTCACAGCTTTAACTGCTTCCTTATACTGAGGCTTAGCATAGTAGGAATGTACAAAGTATACATAGTCTCCATCCTTACAGTTTTTTAACATTTTGCACTCCTTTGTCATGTCCAGACTGTTCCAGCCCACATGAGGAACCTTTACCTTGCTTGGTATCAAATCCACCATTCCCTCTATAAGCCCCAGTCCATAGCTAAGACCATCCTCAGTACTGCAATCAAATAAAAGCTGCATACCAAGGCAGATACCAAGTATCAGCTTGCCCTTTGAGGCTTGAAGCTTCAATATTTCATCCAGTCCCCTGCTTGTTATCTGCTCAGAAGCCTTTTTAAAAGCTCCCACTCCGGGAAGTAATATGCCACAACAACTGTCAATAGTAGTACTGTCAGATGTCAGCACCCATTCCAGCTCTACACATTCAAGCATTTTCTGCACACTATACAAATTACCTACACCATAATCAATTATTGCAATTCTACTCATCTACAGACATCCTTTCGTAGATAATATACCTTTATTTTCAGCACTGAGGCTTACTGCTTCCTTTAAAGCTCGTGCTGCTGCCTTAAATATGGCTTCAACTATGTGGTGTGCGTTTTTGCCGTAAATTACATTTATATGAAGTGTTATAAAGGCATTGCTGCAAAATGCTTTAAAAAACTCTTCTATAGTCTCAATATCGAGACTTCCAATAGATACAGCATTAACACTGTTGTTGTATACCAAATTTGCTCTTCCGCACACATCAACTACAGCAGTACAGAGAGCCTCATCCATAGGTATGCAGGCATCCCCATACCGTTTTATGCCGCTTTTATCTTGTAAACACGTATAAAAAGCTTTACCCAGCAGTATTCCGATGTCTTCTACGGTATGATGGCAGTCTACGCTAATATCTCCTACAGCCTTTAGCTCCATATCGAAGCTTCCATGCTTTGCAAGCTGTTCAAGCATATGGTTGAAAAAGCCTATGCCTGTTTCAATATCATATTTTCCTGTTCCGTCAAGATTCAGGCTTATGCTTATATCTGTTTCATTTGTTTTTCTTGACAGCTTGATTGATCTTTTATTCTCATTATCCACCTTTGCACACCGCCTCTATAGTTTCAAGTACCTTCCGATTTTCAGTGCTTGTACCCAGGGCTAACCTGATACAATTTTTCAGCTTAGGATCATTAAAGCCTTTTACTGCTATGCCGTTCTCAAAAAGACTGGCATACAGCTCCTTGCATTTGTCTGCTCTAATCAGCACAAAGTTTGTTTTTGATTCAAATACTTCTATTCCTTTAAGCTCTGCGAGCTTGCTTATTAGTGAGTTTCGTTCCTCTAGTATGATATTTATGGCTTTTCTTACCTTGTCAATGTTTTTAAGAACTGCAACAGCAACAGCAGGGGAGTAAGCATTGACATTATAAGGTGATTTTGCTCTTTCTACGCAATCAATTACCTCCATACTGCTCAGCATATAACCTATTCTTAAGCCGGCAAGACCTAAAGCCTTTGAAAAGGTTCTTAGTATAATGACGTTTTTATATTTCTCAAGGAACTTTACTGCTGTTTGGTTGCAGAACTCCATATATGCCTCATCAATGATTACAATTCCTGTAAAGTCCTGTATCAGATATTCTATTGCCTCTATTTCAATGAAGCTTCCTGTGGGGTTGTTTGGATTGCATATTATTAATATCTTAGGATTTTTTTCGTCTATTACCTTTTTAAAGGTTTCCAATTCAATACAGAAGCGGTCATCGGTTTCGTATTCCTCTATTACACCGCCTACCATATTTGCATAGCTTTTGTACATTGCAAAGGTTGGGGTATGCAGAAGAACCTTTTCTCCCTTTTCTAAAAACGCCTGCATGATCATATATAAGAGTTCATCAGAGCCATTGCCTATTACGATGTTTTCAGCATTTATGCCTGTATAGCGTGACAACTCTTCTCTCAGCAGCTTGTAGCTTCCTTCAGGATATCTGTTCAGCATAAGGTTATCAGTTTCAAGAGAAATTTCGTTTTTCAAAAGCTTTACAATATTATATGGGTTTTCATTTTTATCAAGGATTATACTGCAATCGATATCTTCTCCTACAGGGTATGGTTTAATATTCTTTACAGATGAATTCATAAGCTTTTCAATCATTTTTTAATCGCACCTCCAAAGCTCCAGCGTGGGCTGTAAGTCCCTCAGCTTTAGCTATTATTATTGCTTCTGGAGCATATTTATTAAAATCCTCTTTTGAGTAGCATATATAGCTTGAAGTTTTCTTAAAGTCCTTAACGGTAAGCGGTGATGAGAATCTTGCTGTACCATTGGTAGGCAGTACATGGTTGGGTCCTGCTATATAGTCGCCTATTGGCTCAGTGGAATAATTGCCCACAAATATAGCACCTGCATTTTTTATTGTTTGCAGCAGTACCGAGGGCTGCTTGACCATTATTTCCAGGTGCTCCGGCGCAACATAGTTTGCTATTTCCGCCGCTTCATTCATATCCTTTACAATAAAGACTGAGGAAGTGGAGCATAGAGAGGCTTTTATAATTTCTTTTCTGCTCATATTATCAAGCCGCTTCTCTATTTCTGCCAATACCTGCTCTGCTAAAGGTCTGGAATCTGTAACCAGTATGCATTTAGCCAGTTCGTCGTGTTCTGCCTGAGACATCAAATCTGCTGCAATATAGTCTGGTCTGGCTGTGTCATCTGCAATAACCAGTATTTCACTTGGACCTGCAATCATATCAATATCTACTATGCCGTATACTTCCTTCTTGGCTGCCGCCACGTATATATTGCCAGGTCCGACTATCTTGTCCACCCTGTTTATTGTCTCCGTACCTAGTGCCGCCGCAGCTACCGCTTGAGCTCCGCCTATTCTGTATACCTGATCTATACCAAGCTCATAAGCTGCCGCCGCCACATATTTGTTGATAGTACCGTTTCTGTTTGGTGGAGTAAATATTACTATGTCCTTTACCCCTGCTATCTGTGCCGGTACTACGTTCATTATTACTGAGGAAGGATATGCGGCTGTTCCTCCCGGGACGTATACAGCCACCCGATCCATTGGCGTTATGATGTTGCCTAGAACACTGTTATTACTGGTAGTCATATACCAGCCTTCTTCCTTCTGGTTCATATGAAATGCTCTTATATTTTCAATAGCAGCCTTTAGTGCAGCTCTTATTTCTGGAGCTACAGCATTATGACCTTCCTCTATTTCCTCGCTGGTCACCTTAAAGCTCATATCATAATCTACCTTGTCAAACATGACCATATAATCTCTTACTGCCGCATCTCCCTTATTGGCTATCTGCTTTATTATGCCTCTTACTGTTCTAATTACATCCTCTGGAAATACTGAGCAGTCACCTTTAATTTTTAATTTGTTCCATATAAATTCATTATCAATTATTTTAAGCAATTGAGACACCTCCATTTATTTTATCAAAGGTAGAAATCAATCTGTTAACTGCACTGTTTTTTAGCTTATAACTTATTTTGTTTACAATTACTCTTGCACTGATATCACATATGTCCTCATATATAATAAGTCCATTTTCTCTCAACGTATCACCAGTTTCGACTATGTCTACAATGGCATGGGACAGACCCAATAGGGGAGCCATCTCTACAGAGCCATCCAGCTTTATGATCTCTATACGCTCCATTTTCTTTTTAAAATATTCAGAAGCTATTGTAGGATATTTGGTGGCTATTTTTCTTGCAGAAAGCACTATATCCTTATTTTCCGGCGGTCCTGCAACTGCCATTTTACAGGTGCTTATTTTCATATCATACAGCTCGTACACAGAATAATTATGTTCCATTAGGATATCCTTACCTACTATACCCACATCCACTGCCCCATTTTCTACATAAACAGGCAGATCAGAGGGTTTTACCAAGATAAACTCTACATTTTTTTCCTCACTTGAAAATATAAGCTTACGGGATTTTAAGTCCATGATATTACCAAACTCATTGCTGTCCTTCAGCATCTCATTTACCTTACTTGCTGTCCTACCTTTTGCTATGGCTATTCTAAGCATTGTCAGCAGCCTCCTTGTCCTTAATTGTGATTAATTTATTAAAGTCATAGACCTTCATATACTCTTCAATGTTCAGCTTGTCAGAGCCATATGCAAGACACGCTTTTATACCCTCTGCCTTTAGCTCCTCTGCTATAAGCTGTGCTTTATCGTAGCCTTTATCATCATAAAGTATAAGCACCTTTTCATCTGTCAAGCTGTCTCCCGATTGTTTTTCCAAAGCCTTTATTATATGGTTTACATCTATTGCAAAGCCGCAGGCAGGACATTGATACTCAAATCTTTCTGTCAGCTTGTCATAGCGTCCCCCTGTTACAACCATACTGCCTGCTCCGTATGTATAGCCTTTGAAGATTAAACCGCTGTAGTATCTTTGTTCCCCAGTCATCCCTAAGTCTATGCTTATATGCTGTCCCAGACTGCATTTTTCCAATTGAATATACAGCTCTTTAAGATAAGCTACAGTTTCCTCCATCTGCTTGTCCAGCCCAAGCTTCCTTATCAAATCAAATACTGTATCTGGATTACCAAATATACCCGGCAGCTTTAATAGCAGGCACTTATGCTCATCACTTATTTTTAAATCTCGCAGCACTACTTCCAGCTCTACTATATTTTTTTCACTTATAAGGCTGCTGATAAGGTTTTCCTCATCCTTGGACAGCCCTGTCAGTTTTGATATTGTATTAAATACCTCGCTGTGCCCTATATCTATTTTGAAATTTTTAAGACCGGCTTTTCGCAGACAATTGCATGCTGTTGTAATTAGCTCAATATCTGCCCAGATTCCAGAGTCCCCAAATATTTCTGCTCCAATCTGTAAGAAGGTTCTTCTCATATCCGATCTGCCAATATAGTTTCTATATACATTGCCCGAATAGTAAAGCTTAAGAGGCTTGGGATAATGCCTCATGCCTGTGGATACTGCTCTGGCGCATGGTACTGTCATGTCAGGACGTAAGGCTATTATGCTTCCATCCCTGTCGATAAGCTTAAATACAGTGCCTTCATCAAAGGCTTCCTTTAGGTCTGAATATACATCATAATATTCAATAACCGAAGTGGATATTTTATGATACCCGCTAAGGTTTAAATACTGCTGCACTTCGTTATCAACTTTTGTATACATACTACAGCTGTCAATTAAAATGTCCTCCATTCCCTTTGGAGTGTATAACTTTTTCACACTTCCTCACCTCTTTTGAAAAATTAAAGCCCCGTAGGTTAAATGACCTACGGGGCTTAAAATATCGAATCCCATAGGTACAAGTACAAACAGCACTCGTACCTACAAGATAAAATCCTATAGAGTACCAGTGCTAATGCTATGATGATGCAACAATGCTTTTGATAATTTTTTTGATAGAATAATGTTTATCATTTAACTCACCCTTATCAGATATTGTAAATTCATTTCGAACTTATATAAATAATATTACAAAATGCGTAAATTGTAAATACTTTTTTGAAAATTTTTATTTTTCACTTAATAAGTTTACTTATATTTGCAATGGCACTAATACGAAGAATAGCACTATGTGAACATGCAACGGTATTGTAAGTTATAATTTCTATAGCTGTCGTCTTTCCACTATAAGGCATCATTTTACATTCAGAGCTTAGCATTTTAATTTAGTACCTATGTGATTACTAAAGTCAAAAAAATATCAATCTACTCTACTTCTCAATCATCAAGCATCATTTTTAACATTTTTAAGTGAAATTTTTTATTATTTGTGGTATAATACGCAATGTTGTCAATATTTTTAATAGAGGTAGGTAATAAAGTGATTACAGTAACAAATGTTAGTTTAAGGTATGGCGGACGAAAGCTATTTGACGATGTTAATTTGAAGTTTACACCAAGCAACTGCTACGGTGTTATAGGTGCTAATGGAGCAGGCAAAAGTACGTTTTTGAAAATCTTATCAGGGGAAATAGAGCCTAATACTGGAGAAGTAAGTATACTTACTGGAGTACGTGTATCGGTACTAAAGCAGGATCATTTCCAGTATGACGAAAATCAGGTTATGGAAACGGTCATAATGGGCAATCAGCGTCTTTATGAGATTATGAAGGAAAAGGAAGCTATATATTCAAAGCCCGATATGACTGATGAGGATGGCATAAAGGCATCAGAGCTTGAATGTGAGTTTGCAGAGCTTAACGGCTGGGAAGCTGAATCCGAGGCATCTACTCTGCTTCAAGGTCTAGGTATAGGGACAGACCTGCATGAGCGTAAATTATCAGAACTTATAGGTTCAGAAAAGGTTAAGGTGCTTCTTGCTCAGGCCTTGTTCGGCAAGCCTGGAGTTCTTATCCTTGACGAGCCTACAAACCATCTTGATATAAAGTCTATTAACTGGCTGGAGGAATTCTTAATTGAATTTGAAGGCACAGTAATAGTCGTGTCTCACGATAGGCACTTCTTAAACAAGGTTTGTACCCATATGGCTGATGTGGATTTCGGCAAGATTAAACTGTACGTAGGAAATTACGATTTCTGGTATGAATCCAGCCAATTGGCACAGCAGATGATGAAGGATCAGAACAAGAAAAAGGAAGAAAAGATAAAACAGCTTCAGGAATTTATAGCTCGATTTAGTGCAAATGCTTCTAAATCCAGACAAGCAACTTCACGTAAGAAGCTTCTGGATAAAATCAATTTAGATGATATTCAGCCTTCAAACAGAAGATACCCCTTTGTAGGCTTTAAGCCTGAAAGAGAGGTTGGAAATGAGATTCTGAGAGTAGAGGGTCTGACAAAGTATATTGATGGTGAAAAAATACTGGATAATGTAAGCTTTACAGTTGGTAAGGGCGATAAAATAGCCTTTGTTGGCGAAAATGAAATAGTCTACACTACATTATTCAAAATATTGATGGGCGAAATGGAGCCTGACAGCGGCAGCTACAAATGGGGTATAACTATCACCAAGGCTTATTTTCCAAAGGACAATTCCGAGTTTTTTAATGATGTGGATTTAAGTCTGGTTGATTGGATGAGACAGTTTTCAGAGGAAAAGTCCGAAAGCTATCTGAGAGGCTTTTTAGGAAGAATGTTATTTTCCGGCGAAGAGGCCCTTAAGGAAGCAAAGGTTCTGTCTGGAGGCGAAAGAGTAAGGTGTATGCTTTCAAGAATGATGCTCAGCAGTGCCAACTTCTTGATACTGGATCAGCCCACAAATCACCTTGATCTTGAAGCCATTACGGCGGTAAACAACGGACTGCGTGATTATAAGAGCAATATAATGTTTACCTCCCATGATCATCAGCTTATTGAAACTGTAGCAAACAGAATCATTGAAATTACTCCTACAGATATGTTTGATAGAAGAATGACCTATGATGAATATTTGGAATTAGTTAATGCTTAAAATATAAGATATAAAAAAACTCTGATACAAAGGTGTCAGAGTTTTTTATATTAGCGGTTCTTTATTGATTCCAGTATATAATAGCCGGCATCTCTGCTTTTTATAGAACAGTTGCCAAATAAAGCTTCCATCTTTTCTTGGGAGCTGGGAGCACCCTGCTTTTTCTGGAGTACGGAGTATATCCTTCCGCCAGATTTCAGATGCTGATAGGCTTCTTCATAGATAGCATGAACTACACTTTTACCTGCTCTTATTGGAGGGTTGGTAAGAATATAGTCAAACTCACCTGTTACGCTTTCAAATCTGTCTGATTGCAGTATGGTGGTTTTACCTTCTACGTTATTTCTCGCCGCGTTTTCCTTTGCCAGTTCAATGGCTCTTTCGTTGATATCGATCATGGTAACTTGTATATCAGGTAAAAATTTTGCTAATGTTATGCCAATTGGGCCGTATCCGCAGCCTACATCCAGCAAGTCCCCAGCTGCATTTTTGTTTTCTGACAAAAACCATCTAATTAAGTGGTTTGAGCCATAATCTACATAACTTTTTGAAAATACAGCATTGCTTGTTATAAATGAAAGCTTTTGCTCATTTATGTAGTACTCGATGGTTTGTGTAACTTTTTCAGTTGTTGATTGCTTTGTAAAATAGTGCTCCATTTTATCTATCGTACCTTTCTTATGTTTTTTATGCTTTGTATCAAAATCACGATTTTATATTAAAGGTTCTATATAAGCAATTGAGGATCATATCTTTACTTCAAAATATTATACCTTATTTAGTATATTATATCCATATATATCATGACTGAATAAAAATGTCCATTAAAATAAAACAGCATGGATCATAGGCTGTAAGCCCATGATCCACACTGCGTTTCAAGGTAATTTATATCAATACAGTTGGTGTTATACCTACACCCCTCGCCTGAGCTGTCAATCTCAGCCATGTATTGCAGTCAACACCACCTGTAGCCGGCAGTCCTTGTTGAAGCTGGTAGTTTGCTACTGCTCTTTGAGTGCCGAATCCAAAGTATCCGTCAAGTCCTGAGCCCATTATCCCCAGAGCCATCAAGGCATCCTGCAGGGTAAATACATAGACTCCTCTGCTTCCCACTCCTAAGGCTGGATAACCGCCAGTTCCACAAGCTGGTGACCCAAATCTTCTATCTACATGAACCCATCTTGGAGTGAGGCTTGCTGGCTCGATATATGACCATAGCCCAGAGTCTATCGCATACTGCCTTAGCTCAGCCCTGCCCTGATCGGTCAGTGTATGACCCAAATCAAGGGCTGTACCCGAATAATGCTGGGACTGTCCTGTGTGTCCACCCTCCCAAATCCTCTTAAAAGCATATCCAATAAATATAGGTCTTCCCCACCCTGCTCTAAATGCATTCCAAGAATCTATGATCCTTCTATCAGTCCAAAGTATATTTGAAATAGAGCTTCCCCTAAACTCTCCCACTGTCATAGTCCTTCCCTGAACATATGGCATTGGATCCCATGTATTTCTCTCATATCTCTCGTTAAGCCCCGTATCTGGATTAAAAATATATACTATAGGCAAGCCAATCCCTCCCACCATCAATATTAAAGCTCATAAGACCCTTGATACATAATAAAGCTCTGCTGTTATATATATATATCAACCATTATATTCAGCAGTATTGAAAATGTTACAATTTTTATTTTTTTACTGCATCAGGCAAAAAATAAAAAAGCTAATCTTACAATTATATTATAAGATTAGCTATATATTGCTTTATTGCCTATTTAGGCAGCTTAATGATTTGCCCTACCTTTATGCTTTCTGCACTTTGCAAGCCATTTAACTCTACAATAGCATTAACCATACTGCCATTGCCGTAAAATCTTTTGCTTATCTGGAACAGGTTATCACCTGCTTTTATTGTGTATTCATTGGGTATACCTTCGGAAGCTGGGGTTGTCTCAACCTCTGTACTGCTGTTACTGCTTTTTACTGGCTCTTTGTAGTTATTGACCTGCTCCATGGTTGGAAGCTTAATAGTCTGCCCTGCAAAAACCTTATTAACATCCTCAATGTTATTTATCTGCATAATAAGCTTAACTGCATTATTACTGTTGTAGAACCTTTTGCTTATCTGATAAAGGCTTTCTCCACGCTTTAAGGTATATTTTTCGGGTATTATGTTTTCCTGCTTTTCTGTTGTTTCCTCGCTTGTGCTTTTATCCTTATCGCTGGTATTTTCTGATTTACTTTCGGCTGGCACGTCCTTTTTATCAGCTTCATGAGCAGCTTCACCATTACTGTTATTGTCACTGTCAGCTTCATTTCCGCTTGTGTTTTCATCATTGCCGTTGTTATTTTCCGCTGTATCCGCTTCCCCTTTTTCCGTATTGACTACAGAGACTGCATTGGTATTATCCTTTTTGTTTTCTACCAAAGCCGTATATATATCTTTGCACAATAAAAAGGCTATAAATAATGCCGCTGCAATAAGTATTCCTGTAAGTGCCTTAAACACCTTTTCGGGCTTTTTGCTTCTTTTTTTTCTTACCAGGTTACTAATCTGCTCAACTTTTTCAATCTCAACAACTATTGCAGTTATATTGTCATTTCCTCCATTGGACAATGCTTCATGGATTAATCTAAAATGTATATCATCAGTGCCTTTATATTTATCAATAATACTTTCTATTCTGCTGTCTGATATCATTTCAGTAAGTCCATCACTGCAAAGCAGGAATATATCACCTTCCCTTACTTCAAGCTCCTGACAGATATCCGGCTCAACCAAACCCTCCTCGGGCAGTATCCCAAAATGTCTGCTCAACTGATGTCTGTTTTGATGCCGGCTGGCTTGCTCCTTGGTGATTATCCCTAAGCTTACAAGGGCTTGAGCCTCGGTATGATCCTCTGTAATCTGCTTTAGATTGCCGTTTCTGTACATATATACTCTGCTGTCTCCCAGATGAAAGGCTACAGCTGTATTATCCTTTATATACAATCCTGCCAGAGTAGTTCCTATTCTTCCCTTTCCAAGCTCCTTCATACTTTTACACAGCTTGTCATTTGTGTCGGCTGCAAATTCCTTTATACACGCTGATTTGTCGTCTACACTGTTTATACCGCTGTGAAACAGCTTATCCTGAAGCTCCTGCAAAGCCTTTGTTACAGTAAGGGATGCAAATTCTCCCAAGGACTCTCCGCCCATACCGTCGCATACTGCAAAAAGATGCTCCTTCCTGTTTTCTTCTATTGCAAGCTGGAGGGGGCTTTCTCTCTCCTCCTCCTTTAAAAATCTGCCGTTAATATAGAAGTTATCCTCATTATTTTGTCTTACAAGACCTGTATTTGTAACAACATATGATGTTAGCTTAATATTATGAGCCATTGTATACCAACTCTCCTAACCTGTATTTAAAGTTGGTCTACCCAACTTTACATCAGCAATCAATGAAAAGAAAGCAAGTCTCAGGAAGTGACCCTAGACAGACGCAGCTTTATTTTCATATTAAGTATATGATTTTTTAGTACAATAATCTTATTTTATTCGACGTTTTGGTGTTCTTTCCTGCAAAGTGGAAAATAATATGCTTATTTTGGCATTTTAAAAATATAAAGCCCTACTTTCGTAGAACCTTTTCATAGTGCTTTCTATATATATCCGGCAGGTACTTTTCATACAGCTCTGGATTTGTGTCGCTGAAATAAGGGTCAACGTGATTATATAGTAAGGTTAAATCCAGTTGGGCAATAAGCAGCTCATCCCTGTCATAGGTTTGAGCTTCTCTGATTATGCCATTTCTCTCAGGAGTTAAGCCTAAAGGGGCAAATATGCCAGCTCTGCCTGTAAAGCTTATTCCGTACAAACTGCCTACCAATGCAGATTTTAGACCATACAAGCCGCTTTCCTGCACTCTGGGCCATATTCCCCTAAGTGCCAGATAGTAGTTATATTCCTCTATATTGGCTATTGGCACTATTACTATCTGAGCTCCCATGGCTTTTAATATTTTAAAGGTTTCAAAGTAGGTTGCATCCATACAAATAGGAAATGCAAGTCTGCCTATGGGTGTGTCAAATACTTTTAAGCACTCTGATGTACTAAAGCCCAGCTTTGCTTCTATTTCCAGCAAATGTGCCTTATCCTGATTTCCTGCAATTTCCCCTTGTGAATCAAAAAGGTACGCTCTATTGTATACTTTGTCATTTTCCTCTATTAGTACACTGCCAGCCATTATGTATATGCCAAAGGCTTTTGCAAGCTCACTAAATACTGCTTTAAATGCACTTTTTATAAATGGGGTCAATGCTTTGAAAATTTCAACTATATCCGGCTGTGCTGACTCAGATACTTCCTCAGTATTACCCGTACTGACTTCATTGCCCTTTTTGGAGTTTATCCTTTTTAATACAGCTTCTGAAAAGGGGATAAGCCCTAATAACAGCAGTCCGTTATTTTCTGGAAAACAAATCAACTGTGCTCCGCTTTCTGATGCTTCTTTGACAAAGCGGTACATAACATCTACAAACTCCTTATAGCTTTTCAGAAGTTGTATTTTCTCCTGCACCACTGCAACCCTTATACTTTTCGGATCTATTTCCTGTGTATTAGTGCTTCTCTTTATATTCTTTTGGTTTATGTACTTTCTTATCTTCTGTGGTGACGCTTTATATTTTAAATAGCTGCCCAATATTTTTATCAGCTTTCGCTTCATATTCACACCTGCTTACTTGCATATCTGCTTACTTGCATAGCTCTTTTATGTGGTTTTTGTAAAGTCCATGATTTAGGCTGTTGAAAATAGCGAACTTGTCATATGCATTTGCTCTTTTGCTCATAGACATTTCTCCTATTATTGGATAGTTGTCTGTAGGTTCCTTTATAAAGCCGCTGAGATCATTTACTGTTTCGCAAGGTCCTATTATACTGCTTTTTATATTGGTTGAGCTGACAACGTACAGGCAGTTCTGCTGTGCCTGCTGCCATGCTCCTGATAGTATCATCTGGTGGCTGTAATGATCTTCTTTTATGTACTGACAGCTTATTACTATATCCGCTTCCATAAGGGCTGCAATACGCAGTACCTCGGGCTTGTATATATCAACGTCAGCACAAAGGAATACATTGCCAAATTGCGTTTTGACTATCTCTATTTCATTTCCTCTTCTCAGCTCGCTAAACCACGACTGGTTAAGGTGTGTTGCCTTTTGCTCATATACTATATTGCCATTGTTATCAATAATGCACAAACACAAATAGTTATCCCTGATATATAAGCCGGGTACAACATACACCTTGTTTTGTGATGCGTATTGTGATACTTTCATCAGATAACTGTCTGGATCGTGTGATTTTATTGCTGACACTTCTTCTTGGGGATAAACAATTAGCTGTATGTCTTTATCATAGTTTACTGCATTATTGCCGATTGCGACCTTTGTAGCTTCCATCAATTAGCCTCCATATTAATAGTGTCCAAAGCTATTCCCATATCTGCCAGATATCTGGAGTATATCCCACTGTGGCTTGTCTGCCGTTACGTACTATTGGTGTTTTGTATAGCTTTGGATTGTTTAGCAATATCTCTTTTTTTATTATTATACTGCTTATTTTTGCCAGATTCAGCTTCTCATATTCCTTGGATTCCTTTTTTACCAAATTTGCAAACCCTACTGCCGCTTCAACGCTGTCCAGCTCCCCCTTGCTTAATCCTTTTATGGTCAGGTCAACAAACTGAAACTTTATGCCTCTTTCCTTAAAATATCGCTGTGCCTTCTTTGTATCGAAGCATTTATCTATTCCGAATATTTGTATGTTCATTTGATGGTCTCCTTTTGTCATTTTTTATAAACCCCTATGGTCTGCGCCTCATCAGCCTGTCTTCCTCGCTTTTAAAGCCGAACCTTTCGTACAACTTGTGTGCATCCATTGTTCCTAGTATTCCTGTCAGCTTACACAGCTCCGGGGATTCTATTATGCCTTCTACGAACCATTTGCCGATTCCTTTTCCTCTGTATTCCTCGTCTATAAAAACATCTGCAAGCCAGTATATCGTCGCGTGGTCTGTTACTGCTCTTGCAAAGCCTATTTGCTTTTGCTGGTAATATAGTCCGTAGCATATGGAGTTTTTTATTGACAGGTCTATTGTTTCCTTGCTTCTTTGATTCGCCCAGTATGACTTAGCAAGAAACTGGTATATGCTGTCATAGTTTAGCAAGGCTTTGTTATCGCTTATTAAATAATCATCCTTTTTTATCTCCATTGTAAATTTCTCCTTAAGCCATAAATTTCTCTATCTAAGATAATATTATAATATATATGGTATATATGCTAAACAAAGAGAAGCACCAGTATATTAAGTGCTTCCCTAAAGTTTTGTCTGATTTTATTATCGTGCTACATTCTGTGTTGGTACAGGTATGCTATATCCTATAGGATCACTATCACGTGCTGCATAGGAAACTATAGATAATGACAATAACAAAGTAATAGTCAAAAACATTGCTATTATGGGTTTTCTAATTTTTTTCATCAAATACCACCCCATATAATATAAATAATCTTGCAGATATATGTCCCAAGCATTGGTATAGTCCATCTATATATCCAATACTGGTAGATGCATCAATTAATTCCATTATAACTGCAAAAAGTC
>CALGKJ010000022.1 GCA_937930535.1 uncultured Clostridia bacterium | reverse complement strand
TACTCTACTAAATTTTCATTCATTATTGATTCATATGCCGTACTTGCATGATATCCTCCCCATACTATCGGCAGTTCTGGGTAATTCGCTCTTGAAATATTAATAGCCTCTAAAACAAAATTAATCGAAGGTCCTGTAAGTGATGATATAGCAAGAAACAAAGCATTATCCAAACTATTTTTCAGCAATTCCCTCCAATTTTCTTCAACTTGTATGTCTATAATAACTGGATAATAACCTTCATGCATTAAAACAGTACCTATTGCCATTATTGATAATGGTAATTGAAGCAATCCATCTTCTTGTACTGTGGATAATAATACAACTTTTTTCATTCTGACTTTCATTCCTTTCTTTTTCACTCAGACACTAATCATTATAGAATATCTAGCGATTATTTGCTTTGACTATAATTAATTTGAAAACATATATATACTAAAAGAGCATAGAGATGAAAGTAGAATTTTTTCCTCCAATTATAGGGATGCAAGTTAAGAAAAGATCTGTCAGTGGAAATGAAGTTGTACTGAAATCGTCATGATTATCTCGAACAAAGCATTTCCAATTTGATAAGACAATCTCAAATATAGCACAAACCTAAAGGGAAAGGATAAAAAGAGTTCTTGCACTAGATACAAATACTTCTCAGAGATACCTGAAACACTATATCAACAACATAAAGCATAGTACATCAAAAATTATGTCTTTCTTTACAACTTATTACGTTATTCTTCTTTAAAATTTAGATATAAACATAGTACAGTTTTGAAAACTTAGCAATAATGCGATAAACTTGACTTATTCATAATGGATAACTCTTCCGATTTTTATATACTCCAGAATCCATTGGCAATTCATATGGTTTTTTTCATTGCTCTATCTATCACATCTACTATATTTACCACAGCACACCGAGGGATTAATATTTTGTTTCAATTAGTACCGCTAAAATAACAGTGTTAGGCATCAGTAGCTGATGCCATATTTAACACCGCAAAACAGCATGCTCGCTTAATTAACAAAAAATCCAGGATCTCAGTACTATATTCATTGCTAAGAACTAAAACACCTTACTGCTTTCTATAGTTCTCTTTAACTATTTTAGAATAATTATTTTAACTCAGTATTTTCAATAATTCTTAACCATACACCAAACTCTAATTGATAGCACTCAGCTTTATCATAATATTCTATCAATAATTTCTATATATTCATTGGGTCTCCACGTCCTTTTGCATGATGTATCCTCTAACATCCTTAATAGTTCATTTTTAGATATATATTTCAATTCGATTACCTCGCCCTTAGGCAACACAACTGAGCTAATACAAATATCCTTACGTACTAACCAAATATCTATGAATAATTTATAGCTTTCCCATTTGAATCTCTGAATAAATTCAAGCTCATCTTCACATAGCTTTATATTAATTTCTTCAAATACCTCTCTTATTGCACATTCTTTAGTTGTTTCTCCCGAAACAGCATGTCCCATATGCAAATCCCAGATTCCAGGATAAGTTGTTTTAGTTTCAGCCCTTTTTTGAAGCAGAAGATTGCCTGATGAATTAACTATATATATATGAGCTCCTAAACGGTATTCATCCTTTTCTAAAGGTTGTCCCCTAGAAACAATTTTCCCAGTTGCATTTCCATCTCCGTCCAAAATATCTATTAATTCCATAAATATCTCCTAAACATCAACTTAAAGTTTGTCCATGTGATTCTGCCTCAAACAGATTTTACTACACTTTAGTCGCCTTTATACTTCAAACTTTTTATATTTCTTTACCTATTTTAATTTTCGCCTTTTCTGTATACTCATGCAGTATTTCTTCTACGAGGTCTTTAGAAACATTTTCTCCACTGTAAAATTGGTATTCAGGGGAATTCTTTCTTAATAAATACACTTCTCTATGTTCACTCTTCCTTCCAGTCATATCATTGGCAACACACATATCTACATCTCTGTCATATATCCAATTAGTTACATTGCTTATGATCTGCTCCTCTGTTATATTCGAGCTAAGCTTAAAACCGACTATAAATGCATCTCTATTTTTTTGTCTTAACTCACTTATTACCTTTGGGCAGCGTTCCATTTGTAAATTAAAGTTTTCTTTACTAGATGACATTTTTCCATTCAGCTTTATTGGTCGATAGTCTGATACAGCCATAGCCATTACCCATATGTCTATATTCTCATTAATATTTAGGACTTTTTCTTCATATTCATCAAAATCCTTTACTTCAATAAAATTAATATTGCCAGCTAGGTTCTTATTCTCATCAAAGACCTTTTTTATTCTATCTATCTCTAGCTCAAAATTGTTTAAGTCTTTAACTGCACAATGCCTATAAATGGGCTTTACAGCTCCTGAAGAATGCAAATAGATAACATTGCACTGCTTTTTTAAGAATTCCTCTGCTAATTGAGAGCCAAAAGTCCCTGTTCCTATATTTGTTACAACTCTCACATCATCAATAGGACAATCTGTACCTCCACTTGTTACTAGTACATTTATTCTACCTTTTTCCATAATAATCATCACTCCATATAAATTTTCTTTCTTCTAACTCTATATAGATATAATCTAAATAGTTAACTTGAGCTTTTATTTAAAATTGCATTTACATGATTTATACATTCATCAAACACTAAGTTTGCAGATCTATTAGTATCTATAATCTTAAAATTATATTTTTCAGCATTATCTAAATATGCACATCTAGTTTTCGATAACAACTCAATATTTTCCTGTCTTTTCCATACCGCCTTATTCCTTTTATATATGCGATCCATTGCTATGTTTGCATCTACATCAAACAATAAGTTCAAATCTGGAGTAATAGCTTTATCCAGCATTGTTAAAATTGAATTTGTATCTCTGCCATATCCTATTGAATAGGCTAAATCGGTATATAAATATCTATTACTTATTATTACATCATAATCAATTGTATTTTCATTTAATAGTCTTTTTCTAATGCTTTTAAATCTTTCAAAAGCGAATAAATCACAATATAATTGCTGAGGTATATCATCGATTATAGTACTTAATGTTTTAAAAAACTCACCCCGTTTTGTAACGAAAGTACATACTTTAACCTTAAACCCCTGCTCCTTTAAATATTCATAAGTCAGTCTGATATTTGTTGACTTACCACTTCCGTCAATACCTTCAAAGCACAACAATTTGAATTTATTTTTCAAAAGCACCATCCTCACATTACATACTTTACCAATAATAATTATTTATTTTCCTAAAAAACATCATAGTCACATTTACCAAACCATAAACTTACTTTTGCGGAAAAAAATTCACCGTTATTTGTATATCAACTACGCTTATTATATATATTTTCGCAAGACACCTATCTTAAGTTATGCAATTTGCTTAATTAATATCTTCTTAGTTTAAAACATATTAGCAATATCGGCGTTCAAACTTAATTCATTACTCACAAGAATGTTCTATGTATTTTAGAGCTAATTCTATTGGTAAATTTAAATTATTCACATAAGAGTATATATCATAAGATTCATTGCCAGCATTATATCTCACCCAAAACTTGGATACTTCCTCATTGTTATTTGATATATTCTCCATGGAAACACTTTGCATAGTTTTAACCAAAAATTCTTCTTTTTTTAGATCAAGGGTGACCTCCAAGTCATACTTTAGATTTGATTCAGGACATTTAATATTAATAATACTCAATATTCCCTCTTTCAAATCGCCAACTAATAATTTGAAGTAAATATTCTCAAAATTATAAGTGTGATTTTTTATTTCATTTAAATGATAATCTTCGCTTTTTGAAGATGATAAACGCAAATTTCCCGATTGCAAATTTTTATTTTTACCTAAAGTTGATTTACCTCCAACTGAGACTATTGAAATTTCTGAGCCTCTAACTAAAAAGTTTTTTTCCATAAACCGTATTGGTATTATAACACTAGATGCATAACATGCAGGTAATGTTATTATCTTATGCTTCTTCTCTCTACCTCTCTCATTAAAAAGGTGATCTAAAATGTATACACCAATTCCTCTGTTTTTAAAGTTAGAGCTGAAGTCTATGATAACGCTTTCACCAATCAGTTCATGGTTTGCATTCAGGAACTTTTCATTTTTATTTTCATCACTTGTAAGAAATACAAAGTCCGATTGTTGGACGTCATCTAAAATATTAATATTTTTTTCCCTTTCCTTTATAATTTCTTTTAATCTAGTAGATATTTCTCCTCTTCCGTGTATATAAATATTCTTCATACCTGCTTACCTTACCTTTATTTAAAATTTATATTTTTTATCTAAACTTACACAAACGAAAATATGACAATTGTTATGTATATCATGCAAAAGAATCTGCATCAAACGTAAGCAATATTTGAGTAAAAGACATTTTATAGCTTGTCCAGGACTACGTCAAGTACCTTTCCATGCTCAATCAAATATTCATCCTTTATTCCATTAAGCAATATGATTGTAATCCTATTATTTGTTAAATAAGAAATTACTGATAAATCAAATCTCTCTTTCATATATTTAGTTGATTTACGTATCTGATTGTCATTTATTTCAGATATCTCACCAATGAAATTAAAGTTTATACATAGGCTCTTCATAATATTATAAATTTCTTTGTCTCCATAAAAACGGTTGATCATTTCTCCAAAATGAATTTTCTGATTAATATATATATCGTTTTCAATTTCTGTTAATTCATTATAGCAATGCTCATAATGTGCTTCATTTGCACTAAATAGAACAGGAATATTTACATGACAATCACCTATCACACTCTTATATTTGCTCCCCTCTATACTTCTGCCATTTCTGTTCACTTGAACAGGAACTCTGTCTATTTCAAGCATTGTACCTATAATATTAACAAAATGATACAAAGCCGCAGCAAAGACTTTCTGTGAAAAATCTTGTTTATCAAACTCCTTTCCACTTATGTAAAATTGCAGGATTGTTGGCTTAGCTCCTAGTTTTAGTGAAATATTATTTCTAATCTTTTCCATGTTGTTTATTACATAATTGCTATATAAAATATAGTAACTACTATTTTTGTACTTTAATATTCCGTTATAATCAGTACTGTTTTTGCAAAATTCCATGTATTCTTTGTAAGTACCGTTTATAGGAGTGCTATTCATACCATTTTTAATGTTTTTATAACAGCTATAAAAATTATTTTTTAATATTCCATTACTAGCACCATCAAAAATATTATGATCGCAAGCAAATATAAGCTTAAAATCTTTTAAATTAACTTTGATTAAAACGATATTAAACAAAATATTACCTTTTAAATTTCTGCTAACCATCAATTTTCTCAAATAGTTTTTGATTAACCTTATATAAATATTATGAAGTCTACTATTATAGTCAGATATATCTATATACTTTAAATCTAAATTGTTTAAGTTATCATACTCTATAAACATGTTTTCATTATCTATTTTATCTATTACAGTCTTAAATACCAAATTTGAATTTATAAGCGCAATGATACTTTTAGTAATATTGGAGAAATCTAATTCATCAATTACATCTATTTCGTTTATTATTGAACTGCTAGACTTTGCCTCTATGTATCTATTCTGCAAATATGAACATTTATACACATCTGCAACATCGCTGGATTTAATACTTGCATTTAATTTATTAAACTCTGCTGTCATGAACTCTAAAGCTTTACTCCTAATAGTATATTTACCAAGCCTCCTAATACTATTTTTCCTTAAATCATTAAGCCGAATTCTATTCTTTTCATCATAC
>CALGKJ010000021.1 GCA_937930535.1 uncultured Clostridia bacterium | reverse complement strand
CTCTTTTTGAGGTTTTTTCGTCCTTTACAAGTACATAGGCTTTGTTATTATCGTCAAATTGAATTGCAGACATAGGCAGTGTCAAAGCATTGCTTACACTTTTATCAAGGATTTTGGCTTCTGCTGACATTCCTATTTTTAATTGTTCATCCTTTTCTAAGGAAATAGTCGCTATAAAGAATGTGACTCCGTTTGAATATATTCCTTCCTTGGATACTTCCGTTATTGTTCCCTTTATGTCCTTACCTAGTGCATTTATGGTGATTACTGCTTCTTTTCCCTCTGATGCTGCTATCAGATCATATTCGTCAACCTGTATTTTTAGCTGCAAGTCGTTATAGTCTACTATGTCTAAAAGCTTGGCACCCGGCATAAGCTGAGCGTTTTCCTCCACATGGATATTTGAAATTTCGCCATCTATTTTAGATTTTATTTTTTCATTCATTGTTGTTCTCAGCAGAGTATCATTAGTTGTAATTAGTTGTCCCTTTTCTACCTTTATTTCCTTAATCTGCATAGCCTTATCAGCAAATACTGTCTGCTTGTTTTTTGCTTCAACGCTTCCGCTGAAGCTGTAGTATGTTGTTATGCCATTTTTTTCTGGTATTATTTCTTTATCACTAATTAGTTTTGGTGCTGTGGCAAATCTTACAGCAAAAACTGCTATTACAGCTACTGCAACCAGCCATATTACTATTTTCGCAGCTTTTTTCTTTCTTTTCCTATTACTCATTTTTATAACCTCCATAACTTTGTTTAGAAATATAATATAGTGCAAATATGAACCTATTATGAACTATAGTTATATGGTTGCTTCCCAACAAGACACTTAAAAGGTGAAAATATTTTTTAACTTTTAAGTGTCTTATCTACATATATTTTTGACTATTATATCATAGTGATTAATATTATGCCAAAATGTGATATATATCACATACTAATCCCGAGTACTTTAGTAGTATATATACATAGGGTGCTTCAAACAAATAGCACTTAGCATATGAGATATATGTAAACAAATAAAATAAATTTCATAAAAAAATATAATCTTAGGGAGGAATGACTAATGTTCTGTAATCAATGTGAACAAACGCCATGCGGAGGTTGTACGAAAATTGGAGTGTGCGGCAAAAATGAGGATATAGCAGCACTGCAGGATACTATGATATTTGGATTAAAGGGAATCGCAGCTTATGCGACTCATGCAAGAGAGCTGGGCTTTATTGACCCGGAGGTGGATGCTGTTACTCATGAAGCTCTTTATATGACTTTGACCAACTCAAATTTTAATCTTCAAGAGCATATTGCTATGGCTATGAAGGTTGGTACTGCTGCTGTTAAGGTTATGGATCTTTTAGACAGGGCACATACTGCAAGACTTGGGGTACCAATTCCTGTAAAGGTTACTGAGGATAAAGTTGAAGGTCACTGTATACTTGTAACAGGACACAACCTGTTTGCTCTCGAAGAGCTGCTAAAGCAAACTGAAGGAAAAGGCATCAATATATATACTCACTCTGAAATGCTTCCAGCACACGGCTATCCAGAGCTTAAAAAATATTCTCACCTTAAGGGTAATGTGGGTAAGGCTTGGTATGATCAAAGAAAGCTGTTTGAAGATTTCCCTGGAGCGATACTAGGTACAACAAACTGCTTAATGCCCATTAAGGGAAGCTACTCCGACAAATTCTTCACATATGGAACAGCAGGACTTGAAGGTGCTGAAAAGATTGTTAATGATGATTTTTCACCAATTATTGAAAAGGCACTTTCCCTTCCAATTGTTAATATAGATTCTGAAAAAACTCTTATTACCGGCTTCCACCATCAGACAGTGCTTGGAATTGCCCCAGAAATAATAGAAGCTGTTAAGTCAGGCAAGATAAAGAGATTTTTTGTAATAGCAGGCTGTGATGCTCCTACAAAGGGCAGAGACTACTACAGAGAGCTTGCACTTTCACTTCCACAGGAATGTGTGCTGCTGACTACCTCCTGCGGTAAATTCAGATTCAATGATCATGATTTTGGCACAGTTCCTGGAACAAATATCCCAAGATACATTGACCTTGGTCAATGCAACAACTCCGGCTCAGCAGTAAAAATAGCTGCTGCTTTAGCAGAGGCTTTTGGCTGTACTGTTAATGATTTGCCATTAAGTATAGTGCTGTCATGGTTTGAGCAAAAGGCTGTAGCAATACTTCTGGGACTGTTCAGCATAGGAGTGAAGAACATCTACGTAGGTCCAAAAGCTCCAGACTGGTTTACCTCCAATGTAGTAGGAGTGCTTCAACAAAACTTCAACTTGCAGCTTACATCAGATCCGCAGGCGGATTTGGAAAGAATGCTGGCAGGTAAGTAGGATAAAATTAAACCGTACGTCTTTTGGGTTAGACGTACGGTTTTTTGTTATTTGTTATCACTTTATTCTTAGAATTTTAATACAGCACCTGCCACGGCTCAAATTGGGTATGTAGTGCTGGTGGAATCCCTGTTAAACCAACATCAAATTTCAAACTCGGTTCTACCAACGACCTAGCACTATGTATTCTCATAGAAATTGTCCACCCATTATCACATGCAACTAATATTGTGTTTCCTGAGCCTGGTTTGAAACTAATATCATAAAAACGAGTTGGCATGTTTAATTGCGGTACATTAACCAATGAACGTTTATTTCCAGCATTCCTATTTAAAGTTCCATAAATATTAAAGCTTTGTATTTGTGTAACTCTTCTTCTATCGTGTGTTATAACCTTGTAGAAGTCATTCCTCCCTAATAAATAATGCAACAGTCTTTCAGGTATTACCCCTTGATTCGATGTATCTAACCTTCTAAGCTCATTTATAAAGGCTTGAAGTAGTGGTACATAAAATCTTTGTTCTTTATTACGAATATCTCTCCACAAAACATTATTATTTTTCAACTCTGTTAATTCATCAAATAATGGATTTATTTCATTAAAGTAATTCTGTGAACAGGGTATTCCAAACCAAGAGTCTCCAAAATCAATGTGTGGTGATAAGCGGCTATGCTTTACGGCGGCATGGTTGTGTTTGCAAGAAAGACCAATTTGCCAGTCATTTTGTCTCCTAATACATATTATATCTCGAACATCTCCCGCAATTCCCTCAGAATCCTCTTGGATCGCTAAGTATAAAGGTATATTTGTTAGTGAATGCTCCAATTGCGGCTCTAATCTTAAAATGGTTCTTGTCGCAGCATCTGCACCTTGAATCATTCTTATTTGCATAGCCGCATCAGCATTATTAAAAAAATTTTGTGCTACATTTAATGCATTTGTCTGTTGTATTATTACAGCTTGGCTAGAGGAAAGATGATTATATAATGATTGCAAACATGCAAACTCAAAGGCTTTTCCTAGTTGTGTCTGAATCGCCATTTCTAGGCACCTACTCCTTCTTTAAGACTTAAGCTTTCATTCAGTTTTGCTTTTAATTCTTTGCCAACAACCTCTGCAAGTTTAACTGGCACAGCATTTCCAATCTGCTTGTATTTAGAAGTCAGATTCCCGACAAATATCATATCTCGGGGAAAAGTTTGAATAACTGCCGCTTCTTGCCAGCTAAATCTTCTGGTAATACCATTTTCCCCAAATACCCATTCATTTTCGCCTACTTTTTCCATATTAGGAGAAGATGGATGTATAGTCACTTGCTTACTCATTGCAGGAATTGTATATGATAGATTATCCCAACCCCTTTTTCTATTACGGCTCATATATCGTGAAGAAAAGGCAGCATGACACACGTCACTTTGACTGGGCTCAGGCATACCTTCCAGAGCTTCCCTCAAAGTAACTCTTTTTTCAAAAGGCTTTGGAAATTCAAATTCAGCTATTTTTAAATCTTTTCTAAAGCCTATCATTATTACACGCCATCTATCTTGGGGAACACCATAATCGGCAGCATTTACAAGATTAGGAAACACATTATATCCCTTATCAGCAAAATCCTCTATTATGGCTTCTATTATAGCACCATCGCCTAGTGTCAGTATGCCTTTTACGTTTTCTGCTACGAAAGCATATGGCTGCTTCTCTTCCACAAGCTTAACAAAATATCTGTACAGTGCATTTCTTTTATCATCAAGCTTCCTTGGACCTGCAAGCGAAAATCCCTGGCAAGGAAATCCGCCTGTAATAATATCGGATTTTGGTATATCATTAAAATCAATCTTAGAAATGTCACCTTGAACCATTTCAGCTTGTGACCAAAGGCGATGTGTTGCACACGCATCTTTATCAATATCATTTGCCCAAATAGTCTTAACCCTCTGATTTTCCAAGCCCATGTCCAAGCCGCCTGCTCCTGAAAATAGCGAAACTACTGTATATGTATTGGTTTTATTATTTTCTATATTTATTAACTTCAATTAGTTTCACTCCTTGAGTTTCTTAGTAATACTTAGTATTATATACCATACTTAAGTATTTTTAAAGGGTGAATGTCGAACATGTTTTCGTATGTTATGTTTTGTCTCATAACACTTTCTTTTATTCGCTGCTTCCATAGAAGCATTTTTCATGACGGTGTCTGGTACACCACTTACAAATTTCTGTGTTTAGTCTGTATTAGTGCAAAATATTATACTTCACTGATTTTTACATTTTTCGTTAGATTTAAATATATTAAGAAAACAAATATATACAAGATAAACGCTATACTAAAAACTGCAAAAAAACCGAACTGTTTAGCTAAAAAGCCTGAAAATATTGGTATAATTATAGTCAAAAATTTAGATAAACTGCTAAGGCTTCCAAAAAATAACCCACGTTTTTCTTGTGGAACTAACTGCATCAGAATAGCAGAATGATTTGGAAACCAAATTGTATGACCTATAGAACTAATAAAAGTTGCTAATAAAATTATCCAATACCTATTAGCAATACACATTAAACCAGTATACAATATAAATAATATTACCCCAAACTGAGCAATTTTAGTTTTTGATATCCGTGAGCTTAGATTCTTACTAAATAGACCAGTAATTACTACAACCACTGATGTAACCGTACTTAGTATCATTACATCCATAATCGTTCCATTCATTGATTCAAGAATAAAATAACTTGTAATTAGTACTGAAGTCAATTGACCGCATACTAAAATTAACACTTCTGCTAATGCAACTAAATATAGCTCTTTTGGCAATTTTATATAATCCTTCTGCTTTTGTATGGTAAAAGGACTTACTTTTGTTAAAAACTTAATTGGTATAATTGATACCAGTAAAAATCCAATCCCGCATATTATAAACAGTACTCTATATGCCATTAATGAAGTAAACTTATAAGTTAATAGATATCCTATTAATGGAAATATGATTATTCTCAATATCTCAGGAGTAAAAAGGTGATAAGTATATATAGTTTCACATTTCTCCTTTGGAAACACTTCATTTTCATATACTCTATATACTGGATTTAGAATATTAGTAGCTTTCTGTGCTAATGTACCAAAGAAAAAGTGTAAAGGAGTTACTGCAAATGCGAATATGAATGCTGGCCAGCTTTCCGTAAACCAATCTAATGCCATCCCCATATTTGGTGAAATCCTATCTAAATAATGACTAAGTATAAAAGTCAATACAACATCTAAAATGGCGGTGATACCAAATATAAATCCTGCTTCTAAAATATTAATACCCATTTTATACATAAAAATAGGTAAGATAATAGTGTACACAAAAAAAGTTCCACCTGCCCAATGCATTAAAATGTACCTATATAAATAGTGATAAAGATTTTACATTACCACAAATATAGGGCACTATTTATATCTGATAGAAAGTGCTTGGTTTATAATATCTTAATGTAAGTTCTTTATCACTTTCTATATAGTTACACTCTTTCCGAAGCTTTTAAATTCATTATATGGTGTTAGTATATTTTTAAAATATATTCTAAAATTGTTATTATTTATATTTACTTTCATTCTATGCCTCCCTAAATAAACATCGAGGGTCTGGTAAATTCATTTGTCCATATTGTTCATAGGCTAATCCTACACATCAGATCCGCAGGGGGATTTGGAAAGAATGCTGGCAGGCAAGCAGGATAAAGTTAAACCGTACGTCTTTTGGGTTAGACGTACGATTTTTTGTTATTTTGCTTTTTTATTGCATCTATTATTGCTATTGTACAGACAATTACTACTGAACTCAACATGCCTATTGAATAGATAATACCTCTTATAGCTGAGTTAAATATGCCTGAATTTATCATACCATCTCCGCCGTTGTCACCACTAATAGTTATCAGTATAAATATAAAAAACATACATAGTAAGAAAATTCCTATTCCGATACTAATAAGTTTGCCTAGCTTCAATATGTCACACCCTTTCTGCATTATACTATAATGGTAAAAATAAATCTGTTTTTTTAATTGCTTATATAGAAAGTATCAATAAAACTTCCAAAGCTTTATAAGTATAAAAGCCCTGTATAGTACACTATAAATTTCCTCCACTGTAAATTGTTA
>CALGKJ010000020.1 GCA_937930535.1 uncultured Clostridia bacterium | reverse complement strand
TGAAGAAACAGGACTGTACTATCTCAATGCAAGATACTACGACCCAAAGACAGCAAGATTTATGACAGAGGACACCTATAGAGGAGAAGCAAATGACCCTCTTAGTCTAAACTTATATACCTATTGCCAGAACAACCCACTGATATATATAGACCCAACAGGACACAAACAGGAAAAAATGGAGGACGGCAACGGTAAAAGCACAGCAGGTGTAGGCTCATGTATAAGACTGGGAGACAGAGGAAACAACGTAAAGCAGCTTCAAGAAGCTCTAGTCAATGCAGGCTACAAGATATCAGTTGATGGAATCTTTGGACAGGAAACCTTGACAGCATTGAAAGCATTCCAGAAAGCCAACGGGTTAGATGCTGATGGTATAGCAGGGTATAATACTAATAAGGTGTTGTATGAGAAGAAGCAAGAGTTTGTGGTTGAGAAGGTGCAGGAGGTTGTACCTGTTAAAGAAAGTAATATACCGGAAATTCTTTTTATCAATTCAGGAGATAAGAATGTAGATATTGCGTATACAAGATGGTATGCTACTAACCCACAGTTAGTATATCAGGATGATTTAAGGTACGATATTAATATAGTGGCTGCTTTTCAAAGTAGACTTTTATATATGTCTAAAAATGGAATTGACGTATCGAAATTGACTATAGAGCAGCTATATGCAGAGTATGAAAAGGAAGCAAATTTTCAAGTAGCAGCTACAATAGCGATGCTTAATGCAGCTGTGACAATTACAAGTACTGTAGCAACCACAGCAACTACAGCTACTGCAACAATTACAGAGGAAACGGTTAAGACTATACCAGAAGTAGCGGATTCACAATTGGGGAAGAAACTAGTTGACCATGCAGCAGATTATGGATTAACAAAGTCTAAAGAAGGGGCTATGGCTTATAAAGAAATAACACAAAATGTTCTACAGAACGCGACAGAAATTAGAACTGGAAGTTGGAAAACACTGGGAGAGTGTGAATTCTGGATTAGCGGTAGCGATGTAGCCATAATAAAAGATGGGAAATGGGTATCAACATTCCCGCTTAGTAAGCCGGGAACAATCGAATATATTAATAGTCTAGCAATAAAGAAGTAGGTGAAAAAATGGGAGCTAAAATTGAAATTTGTTATTTATCAGACAAAAGTAATGAGAGCATTATTGTGGATACACTTAGTGCACTGTTTAAGCTTAACATTAACTATAATGGCTTTATTCAGGGTGAATATTCATATTGGATTGATGGTCCAATTTGGAAATTTGGAGAGTCTAGAGTCATAAAAGAACAAAGTAGTGGTACTTTCAAAAGATTTATAGAATTAAGTAATATAGTGAATATCCTATCAAGTAATTTTTCTCCTACAATTACTTTAGGAGCATGTTGGTATAAAAAACCTTTAGCTTTACATCTATCTATTTATGAAAATGAAAGAGATTGGAAGGAAGTCAAGATTTCGATTGATAGGTATGAAGCAATTGATTCACACAAGATAGACGGACAAAAGATAAACATAGAAAATATTCAAACGCTATTCTATGAAATAGCTGTAAAGCTCAAGCCATATTATGGTGTTGCTGCTACTGAAATCATGGGGTTGGTAGATTCTCCTGAAAAATTACAATTAGATAACTATGCTTTTGGAGACCTAAATTATTTTGACAAAGCCTCCGCATCTAGATTGAAGTTGTCAGACTTAAAAAATGACTTTCTTCTAAATAGGTTATATGATGGTAGTATCTTTTTGTTTAGGAAACAGGGAATATTTGAATTAGGTTGAAAACTTCTTCGGTCGCACAGCTTCGGCTGATGTGGCCTTTTTTCTTTATGTGCACAGATATAGGCTGTATACAAAAGGTGGACAGACTAGCGCTAGATTGATGCATATTCAGGCTTATTAAACCCGAACAAAAAGTTTTTCAGACGGAATAAGGCTTATAGGGGTATAATAAAGAAAAATTTATAACGATGCATATATTTGTTACATAAATGGACAGAAAGCATGGGACATGTAAACTATAGTATAGAAGAGTATTATTCAAAACGGAGAAGTAACAAGGAAATTTAAGGCTTCGCATACATGATGTCAATAACAGCCCTTGGGCGTCAACAAATTAATCGGGAAAGAGTAGAGGGGGAATAAGAAAATGGATATAGAAATAAGGCAGGAGTATATGAAGCTGTATCGACCAGTGAAAGAGCTGTTTGATTTACTGACAAAGGAATCCCAATATCTATAGGTAAATGCATGTGTATATAGTAGCTTCAGACAAGGCAAAGACTCTAATCAGCCTGTTAAGGCTTCAGAAGAACAAAACCCAATTTGAGGTTAAAAGAGGAGCCATAGCCAAGCTCTACTTGCATCAGCAGAGCTTGGCTATGCCTGTTTCATCCGACAGGTGGAAGAGGCATAGCACAGCAAGTAGGAATAAATATTGTATACTACATGTATAACGGACATTCAGATGTAACAGCACTAATAGATGAAACAGCACTAATAGATGAAACAGGCATAATAACTGCAACCTACTATTACGATGCCTTCGGAAACATCAAAGATCAGACAGGAACAGCAGATAACCCATACAGATATGTGCAATATCAGTACGATGAAGAAACAGGACTGTACTATCTCAATGCAAGATACTACGACCCAAAGACAGCAAGATTTATGACAGAGGACACCTATAGAGGAGAAGCAAATGACCCTCTTAGTCTAAACTTATATACCTATTGCCAGAACAAC
>CALGKJ010000019.1 GCA_937930535.1 uncultured Clostridia bacterium | reverse complement strand
TATAAATAAAAAAGCTGCTGTCATTTTAAATTAAAATGACAGCAGCTTTTTTATTTATACGTCTTCATTGTTTGTTATATTTCCATTTGTTCTCTGAATACGTATTTTTGATATCCTTTTATCGTCTACCTCTTCTATTTTAAAATTAATATTCTCAAACCAAACTTCGTCTCCTACATCTGGAATCTTTCCCGATAAGCTTAATACCATTCCACTGATTGTATCAAACTCTTCCTCAGTAATTTCTATATCCATAATATCATTGATTTCACTAATGCTCAGCATACCGCTAACTATATATGTATTTTCGTCTATTTGCTCAAAATCTTCTACTACTTCGTCATATTCATCAAAAATATTACCAACTATCTCTTCCAATAAATCTTCGATGGTTATTAATCCTGCTGTGCCTCCATACTCATCTATAACGATTGCGATATGTGTTTTTGATTTTTGCATTTCTTTAAAGAGCTCGTCAATCTTTTTATATTCTGGTACAAAGAATGCGGGTCTAATAATATCCTTAAGGGACACTTCCCACTCCATTTTCTTTTTAATCATGCCAAAAAGATCTTTTATATATAAAATCCCAATTATTTTATCTATTGATTCCTCATAAACAGGGATTCTAGAAAAATTTTCTTCTACTATTACATCTAATATTTCTTCCAAGGTAGCATCTGAATTTATTGCAACTATATCTGTTCTTGGTGTCATCACTTCCTTTGCAACTGTATCATCAAATTCAAAAATGCTATTTATCATGTCTGTTTCTGTTTCCTGAAATATACCCTTTTCTTCACCCACATTTATCATCAATCTTATTTCTTCTTCTGTAATCTGATCTCCGCTTACAGTGTTCGTTCCGCCAAAAAGCTTTACCACAAAATTTGTAGAGAAGGTAAGAAATCTCACTATTGGCGAGGTTATCATTGATAATCCGTTTATTGTTCTGGCAACTGACATCGCTATCTTATCTGACTTTTCCAAGGCTAATCTTTTTGGTACCAGCTCGCCAAACACCAAAGTAACAAAGGCTATAACTCCAGTAACCAAAAAAGTAGCCAGAGCACCTGCTGATTTTGAAACAATAGGAATATTTATCTGTCTAAACAGCTCTGCCAAGCTATTAGCTAATGTTTGTGCTCCTATTGCACTTGCTAAAAAGCCTGCGAAAGTAATGCCGATCTGTATTGTAGCCAAAAGCTTGCTGGGCTCTTCCAAAAACCTGCTGACAATAATAGCAGACTTGTTACCTTCATCTGCTAAAGGCTTTATTCTTGATTGTCTTACAGATACAATCGCCATTTCTGATGCTGCAAAAAAAGCATTTATTCCTATCAGTAGAAATATCACCAGCATTTGCGTCCATAAGTCTCCGTCCATTAAAAAAATTCCCCCTAAAAAATTATTTACTAATATTATACTATTTATTTCATGTTCAATTCAAATAATTATTTAAACATTTTTTTATTATAGATAAACAACTGGATAAATTTAGTTTTGAAGTTGTTTATCTATAAAAAAAAGGTCTACACCCTAAGGCTTACGTAGACCTTTTTTAAAATCACAAAAAAATATTACAATCAGCATAATTATAAAATATATATCACATTTTCTTCCAAGGCATAGGGTTACAATAATAATCAGCAGCATTATTTCCTCTGTTTTAAGAGACTTTGCAAAGTCAAGAACCATTGCGCTGTTGATAAATCCTGTATTGTTAAAAAGCATTGCCCTATTTAGGAAACTTAGCGCATTCATGTTACCTACCTACCTTAATCGGAATTTCTCGAAATATCCAATCATACTAATAATTCTAATAGCATCATCTATGCCCTTCTGTCTTACATCCGATAGAAATGGCTTCATAGAGTTCAGTAATGCTATTCTGCTGTCGTCTGGGTTTCCCTGACCTATTCCATTCATCAGCATACCCATTAATCCTCCGCTGGAATCTAGCCCGCCAAGCAGACTGGATAAACCAGCGAAGGTATTTGGGTTATTTGACGTAGGATTGTTCGCTGCTGGATTGTTTAGTATTCCATCAATAGGTATTGAGCTGTTTGGCATCGGATTATTTGGTATCCCATTAATTGGTATTGAACTATTTACTATTGGATTGTTTGGTACTGGGTTGTTTACTGCTGCGTTATTTATTTCATTTTTTTTTTGCTGGTTCATGCCTCCAAAGAGCATGCCCATCAACTGGTTCTTCAAACCATCCATATCATTATTCTTAAGCATATTAACAAGTACATCGGAGGTTCCATCACCCGATTTGTTATTGCTTAGATAGTTTATTATGTCCTGCTTTAATCCGTCAATATCTCCCCTGTTAATTTTTTCCTTGACTATAGGGTCAATATTAGGATTTTTATTGATTTCATCAATTACAATATTCGTCATATCGTTTTGTGATAGACTATCTACATTTAGCCCTGGTCTCTCTTCTGCCAGTTTACTTTTCACTCTATTTATTTCCTGTTCTATCCCTTTGCTGTTACCGTATGGCATATACATCCTCCTTTCTTAAAATATTATAAGCTGCTAATATACGAGTCTCCTTCTTGGTCTATCACGTTTGGGATTTTTGTATATATACACTGGTTCTTCCTTGTTTGTACATGCAGCTTTATTTACTGGTGACCATTCTTTTTTTCCATATAAAGTTGTAAACGCAAAAACAAGCAGCAACAACCAGACAAAACCATCTTCATGTCCTAATTGCAAATCAATAACCTCCCCATAAAACAATTTATTAAAACATTTTCTTCTCTACTCTTATAATATTCCTAAATTTGTTTTTGGTTACATGAGTTATAACACATGTTATTAGGTAAACTTGTTGTGCTAGTTAATTTAAGCATCCATAATAAAATATGTTATAATATGCATATAATATCTTATACCTTGGTAACAAGTTGTATGGGATATTTATTTACAGATATTTGAGCTTTAATAAAGGGAGGTTTATAAATGGCTAAGCAGATGTGGAAAGCAGGCACTATGCTGTATCCGATTCCAGCAGTTATGGTATCTTGTATTAATAAAGAAGGGCAGAGTAATATTATTACAATCGCATGGACAGGAATAGTATGTTCCGATCCAGCTATGCTCTATGTATCCATCAGACCCGAAAGATACTCTTATGATTTTATAAAGGAAATAGGGGATTTTGTTGTCAACATACCTAATAGAGATTTAGCCTTTGCATTGGACTTCTGTGGAGTAAAGTCCGGCAGAGATGTTAACAAATTTGAACACCTTAAGCTTACTCCTGTCAAATCTAACATAGTAAGTTCACCTTATATATCCGAGTGTCCTGTAAACCTTGAATGTAAGTTAAAGGATATTGTTAAGCTGGGGAGTCATGATATGTTTATTGCAGAAATTATGTGTGTCAATGTAGAAGAAAGCTTGATAGACAGCACTGGAAAGCTCCAGCTAAATAGTGCAGATTTAATCTGCTACAATCATGGAGAATACAGAACTCTTGCTGATACACTAGGGCATTTTGGCTACTCTATTCGTAAAAAAGCTAAATTGAAAAGAGAACGCTAGGGTTTTAAACTAGAATTTAAACTAAATTTTTAAGCATTAAAATTATTGAATAACTATACTTTTTTGACTTTATTTACTTGGAATTTTATATTATTATTGTAAAAGAATATATTTTTAGAAAATTCTAATAATAAAGTCAAGGAGGTGGATTTAATGCCATTCGTTAACATCGCAAATAATATGTTCGAAAATCATAATACATCAAAATCATCCTCAAACAATAATAAAAGCGAAAAAACCCTGAAACCAAAAAAGTAAAGCCATACTCATGACTTTACTTTTTTTATTTTTACATATATATCAACTAAAAACTCTATAGCATCCTGCTTATGTTTCTATACTTTTCCCCTAAGGTAGCAGCAGAAGTTCCATATCGCTTAGCGATAGCTGCCTGTGTATTCTTTATTTTGAAGCATTTGCAGTAAGCATATTCCAATGCTCCAGCCCAAGCATCAGCATTTAACAAGGATGGAAGTTCTGGATATGAATATTTTATAAAATCATACCATAGTTTTTGCACTTCATCAGCATAATTATCTTCATATCTTCCTTTCATATTGGCTACAGCTGTATTTTTAATATCCTCCAACAATTCCCTGTCTTTTAGTTCGAAATATTCTAATGCTTCCTCAATTATATAAATTTCTTTTTCCTGCATTTGCACTTTATAAGGCTTTTCAGCACCTATTAAATCCAGCATAAATACTGTTTCAATTTTAATGTGATCTTCTACATCTTTCCTTAACAGCATTTGCAGAAGCTGTGCTTCCAAAGCATTTATCCGATAGTGCTTTATTTTGGTATAAATAATTACTCTTAAGAAGGCTTTATCAAAATTCATTCCAAAATATATTATATCTTTATCCTCTGGGTGCAGCCTCAAATGCTCCTTGCACTTCTCCTCTGACAGCTCTATTATCCTGTATATCTTGTCTAGCCTGCTGGTTATTTCATCCTTGGGCAGTTGATATACATATAAGAGTTCATTATAAGAATCTGTATCCTCTATAGAATTTTGCGCTTTATTTATATAATAATCAGTCAAAAAATTATCAGGCTCCAGCTCCTCTAGCTTTTCCCATAGGATTATACTTTCTGTATACATTTTGCTATTATAAGCTGCTATAGCTCCATAATGTAAATAAAGTGTATTACTTGAGTCCATTCCTATAAGTCTTTTATAATATTTGTACGCATCCTTGTGTCTGCGCAGGCAGCCAAGGGTATCTGCGATTTTATACATATATTCACTATTATCTGTTGTCAGCTTTTTTATTTCTCTTACCTGCTTATCTACCCAGTTGTTTGATTTTTGTTTGCTGTAATATATTGCCAGATTGCAATTGGCATGTATATTCTCCGGCTCATATTGCAGTACTTCCTTTACCAACTCAATTGCCCTATCAATATTTCCAATATAATAGTAGGTCAGAGATAAGTTGTTCCTTGCAGGCACAGCATTAGGAAGAGTCTGAACAACTCTTTCAAATTTTTTCACCGCTGTTTCATATTCACGCTTTTCAAGATGGTTTATTGCTTCTTCTTCAAGCTCATATAGTTTATCCAGCTCATCATCATCAAGGTCGTTATTTGCATCCTTTATCATTATGAGCATTTCAAGTAAATCCTCAGCTTCTTCTGAAAACTCTCCATCTGGATCAATCTTCAGATATTGATTAAAATACTCTATTGCCTTTTTAATCTTTTGAAGCTGTAAATAATTACAACCTAAGCCGAAGAAACACTCCGAATAGTTTGGATCTATATTTTCCACTATATTTTCTAGTACCTCAGTAGAAAGGGATATGTCTCCCAGCTCTGCCAAAAGTCCAGCATAATTAAAAAGAATAAAACCATCATTGGGCTTTAACTTGGTTGCCTTTTCAATATGCCTTAAAGCAACCTTTAAGTTTCCCTTTTGAATGTATTTGTACCCCAAATCAAAATAAAATTCTGCATTTCTCTCAAATTGTATAATATTATTTAGCTTCATATTATCACCAGCTTCTTTTGTTCTATACCACCATTGCAGATATTGGGAAGCAGCCATAATAATTTAACTTATTCATGGGTCAGTTATTGCTTCCCTTCTAGGTTTTTAGCTTGGTATAATTTGAGTTTTGAGCCAAAAACCCTATAATGTTTTTTTAGTATAACATGAAAATATTCGAAAGTCGATATTAAAAACTATAGATTTTCCTTTTACTTCTACAGTCCATGCTCCAGCCCCGGCAGTATTACCTTAAACAGGTTTCTTTTGTTATTGTTGACCAATTTCACTTCTCCTATATGCTTAAAGGCTTGCTTTATCCGATTTATTCCCATACCGGTTTTCATGAACCGTCCTTTATTGTCCAGAGTCAGAAGTCTTTGGTATAACCATGGATTCCTGATACAGGGATTGCTTTCATCAAAAACTACTGTATCATCAGATTCTCCGCACACTGAGCCTGGGTTGCTGATTTCCACCATAGATTTTGACAGTACAACCACTATTTCTCTGCCACGGATAAAATAATCTCTATGGACTGTTGCATTAGCAATAGCTTCTGAAAGTGCATACAAAGGATAGCTTTTGTTTAATATCATGTCTCCAATATGTGCCTCTATATTATCCAGCATTTTGATTATAGAGCCCGTAAAATATTTGTTTCCACAACTGCTAAAATTATCTATTATTCTAATACCTGTATTTGACAAAAGTCGTTGTGGGTCGTGTCCAAATACAAGCAGTCCTCCGAAGGTAGGATAATACTTGCTGGAATCCTCATCTCTGCCTATTATACCTAAGCCTTCAAGTATATCATAATAATTATTCGGATTGTTTATCAAACCTGCCATTGAAATATATTCATCAATAACCTTTGTATCAAGCTCGCTAATGCCAGCTTTATTTACAACGATTCTTTCAAATTCAAGCATACCTGCTTCCTGAAACATGCTTGCAAGCTCCTCACGCCTTACTATATCAGTTGTCGAGCCTCTTCTTATATAAAATGCACCTGTTTGGCGTACCTGATGGGGTTTTTGACTGCTTTTGTATATTGTCAGCACCCCTACTGCTTTATTATCCAAATAAATAATATCATAGTCTACAGGTACAGGGGGCTCGCACCTCTGGCTTATTATCTGCTGTATCTGCTCTTCTTTATAAGTATTGCCATTTATTCCGATAATTTCTCTTGTTTTATCCTCTATGCCAAATATTATATAACCTCTTCCACCTCTGGAGTTTGCTATAGCAATTACATCCTTAGCCAGTTCCTTTTTTTCCGAATCAGTTTTCAAGGATAGTTGAAGCTTAAAATCCAACTTTGTTCCTTCAGTCTTTTGGAGTAAAGCAATAAGCTTTTGTTTATCCAAATTGTTCACTCCCCTCAGATACTACTTTATTTATACTATTATTGTGATTCTTATATTGGAGCTGTTTATATATAGTGTACCATAACTAAAAAATTATTTACAACCGCTTAAGCAAATTACAGCAATTATATTAGAAGCCACGGGTAATCCCGTGGCTTTGAATATAATTTATAAATTATATAATTGCTTTATAGATAACCAACTCTAAAACTCAAAATACTCTTCGTTAATAGTTGCTAATCTCTTTGTGAGAAACAACTGGATAAATTTAATTTTGAAGTTGTTTCTCTATAACTTTATAACTTGTTGTAACTATTTATCTTTTGATATTATTCCTAAAGGCGTAAATAGCTGCTTGAGTTCTGTCATTTACATTTATTTTTCTAAATATATTGGATACATGGTTTTTTACGGTTTTTTCACTTATATATAGTGTATCTGCTATATCCTTATTATTCAGTCCCTCAGCTATTAGTGTTAATACCTCGTACTCACGCTGAGTAAGCTCGTTTTCACTTTTATCCTTGTTTACCTTAGGCTTGTTAAATTCCTTTACAAGCTCCGCCGCCAGCTTTGGCTGTATATAAGAGTGTCCATTGTGCGCATCCCTTATTGCTTTATACAAGCTGGCTGAGTCAGAATCCTTGAGTATATAACCAGTAGCACCTATTTGCATGGTTTCCAGAAGATATTCTCTATCCTCATGTATTGTCAGTACTACCACCCTTGTTCTAAGACCGTCTTCCTTTATTTTTTTCAATGCCTTTATTCCATTCATAATAGGCATATTTATATCTAGAAGAAGTACATCTGGGTCTAAATTCTTAACACTTTGGATTGTTTCCAAGCCATTAGACGCCTGTCCAACCACCTCGAAATCACTTTCCAGCTCTAGAAGCTGCTTTAACCCCTCTCGCACAATCGAGTGGTCGTCAGCAATAAGTATACGTATTTTATTCATATAATCACTCCTCATTTATTTGCAAAGGTATGTTTACAAAAATCCTGGTTCCCTTGCCTATATTAGATTTAAGCTCAAACTTACCATTTAAAAGCTCTACTCTCTCTCTCATGCTTAATAGCCCATAACCGCAGTTTTCTCCTTGTATAACCAGGTTATCCCTATCGAAGCCTCTACCATCATCATTTACTATAATATTTATAAAGTCCTGCATAAACTCTATCTTTACATTTACAAGCTTAGAAAAAGCATGTTTTTTTACATTATTTAAAGCTTCCTGTATTAATCTGAATATAGCCAGCTCGATTATTGGCTTTAACTCCCTAGCTTCCCCAAGCACAAGAAACTCTACATTAACTCTGGTTTCCTCAATATAATTTGCTATAAACCTTTGCACTGTAGGAATAAGACCTAAATCATCCAAGGACATGGGTCTTAAATCATATATTATTTTTCTTATATCTCTTAAGCTGCAACGAGCAGTCTCCCTAAGATTGTCAAGCTCCAACTTTGCTTTTTCCGTATCCATATCTACAAGCTTTTCACACAGCTCAGTCTTTATTACTAAGTTAGCCATAAGCTGCGCCGGTCCATCGTGTATTTCTCTAGCTACTCTTTTACGTTCTTCTTCCTGAGCCTTTATGATTTTTATGCCTAAAAACTGCTTCTGCTTTATGTCCTCAAGCTGTATATACAAGTCCTGCAAGCCGCCGCTTAAATATCCCATAGCAATACCTACCCTTGATACAAGAGACTCCGCCTTTGCTGTAGTCTCGGAAACCATACGCAGTCTTCTTTCAAGCTCACTGCGTTTTTGTATCAACTGCTGCTCCTCTGCTTTTTTTATCATACTCTGCACCTGTAAATCTCTTGCCTTTTCATAAGCTATGCGTACATCCTGTTCAGTGTGATCCTTGATATTTTGACTTACCTCCATTAGTTTTTGACGGCTTTCCTTTTCTGACGCTTCAAGGGCATCAACCTGCTTAATAATTTCACTGGTCTGCTGCTTTACCTGCGCAAGCTCATCCTCTATCAGCTTACATTCTCTTCTTGTACTTTCAGCAATATCAAACAGCTCGCCTCTGCTTTTGTCTATTACATCTATTGTATTCTGAATTATTTCATTAATTCTATCTATATTGAACAACCCCTTTTTCATCGTTATAATAAATGCTTTCCTTCAGAAACAAACAGCATGTCTTACCTTTGTGTATTGTTGTAACTATAATCATTATACTATATTATAATATAATTCGTTATAAAAACTACATTTTTAATGTATAATTAGTAATGAATTTTATAGATTTTTTACAATTTTGCAAAAAAAAACGGCATACGCCGCTTTTATGTAGCTGATACTCGAAAAATCCAACCACTGCAATAATTGATTTTAAACCTCTAATGTCTGAATCTGGCTGTGTTCATCCTCATTAAATAGCTTGTTTAAATCAAGTACTATCAGTATTCTTTCGCCCACCTTGCCAACACCAGAAATATATTTTCTATCTGCGCCCGCTATCATAGCCGGTGCATCTTCCACATTACTGCTGTTTATTGTCAGCACCTCAGAAGCATCATCAACAACGAATCCTACCTTTCTATCTTCAACATTTATAACGATTAGTCTAGTAAGATCGCTAAGCTCTGATTTTGGAATATTAAATCTCTTGTGCAAGCTTATTATTGGAATAACGTCACCTCTGAGATTGATAATACCTTCTATAAATGCAGGTGCGTTGGGAACCTTTATAGGCTGCTTATATTCCCCTATTTCCTGAACTTGCATTATGTTTACACCATATTCCTCATGACCCAGTTTAAATATCACCAGTTGTATTTCAGCCAAGACTATTCCCCCTTTGCAAATTATCAGTTCCTATAAATTTCATATCTGTATATATTTCTATTATACCATCATGGTCTGGTAAATTTAAAGCTAAATGTTCGAAAATTCAAAAGAAAAGAGTGATGTTTTATGCATCACTCGTATTACTGCTAGTTAGGCTTTTCTTCATCTTCTACATATTTTATACTGTCAAGCTGCTGTCTTACCTGTCCTTTAATACAATCTATGTACTTTCTGCGCAGCTCTTGCTGCTCCAGCTTTTCGTTCTCTGTAAGCCCTTCATTTTTTGATTTTTTTGAAAGAAAATTTATTCTGTCTATCATTTCTTTTGTAATCATCGAACCATCCTATCCAATTTTGCTATTTACAATATCCATTATTTTGCTTTGAAGCTTTCTTCCTTCTTCTAAAAGTTTTTTGCAGCTGCTTGCTGCCAGCTCCCTGATTGCTTCGTCTTCTATACCAGGAAGGTTTATTTTTACATTAAGTACCGCACCCTCTAATCCAGCTAAAGCAAGAAGTGCTCCTACTCCTACATCCGATACAGCATTTTTATTTCCATATGCAGCTATTGTTTCTTGATTTTGAAGTATTTCAAAGCATCTTTGTGCAGTAGTCAGGGGAACTTGAAGAGCGTATACGCTTGCTTCTTGCATTTTGGCATTTCTTTCAGCTTTTTGCTCATCTGTATCCTTTGGAAGCTTCATAGCCTCCATAAATTTATTAAATGCATTGGTGTCCTCATCAACCAGTCCTGTAAGCTGATCCTTGAGGTCTTGGATTATTTCGCCGTCAGCCACAAACTTACTCTTAATGCTTTCATCCAATGCTTCATATGCTTTTTTGCCCACAGAAAGATTTACTACCATCATGGTCAGAGATGCAGCAAGTGCTCCAGAAAGTGCAGCAGTACTTCCGCCGCCAGGAGCAGGCTCTTTGCTTGCTAAAATATCACAATAGTCTTTTACTGTTTTATCCACTAATAAACTCATTTGTACCACCTCATATTATAATTTTGCCTTCTTCTACTACTATATTACCATTCTTTATAACTTTTTCAACATGGTTTATACCAAAGTGATATACTACATAATCAATATTGGGTGCGTTAAAAATAACCAAGTCCGCTTTTTTACCCTTTTCTATACTTCCTATTTCAGTGTTTCTATCAATGGCATAGGCTGCATTTAATGTCATTGCCTTGATTATTTCCTCTGGAGTCATCTTCATGCCAAAGCAGGCAAAGGTCATAATTGACTGCAAGTTTTCTGTAGGACAGGTTCCCGGGTTATAGTCTGTAGCTATAGCCACCCTTACACCACAGTCAAGCATTTTCCTGGCTTGTGCATATTTACCCAGCATAAGGTAAAAGGATGTTCCCGGCAAAGTTACTGCTGTTACCCCTGCCTTTGCCATTGCAGCTATACCTTCATCCGAAGCAGCCAAAAGATGATCCGCAGAGGCTGCCTTCATTTCTACGGCAAGCTCTGCTCCATTTAGTGGTATTATTTCATCTGCGTGTATCTTTAATTTAAAGCCCAGCTTTTGGGCTTCCTTCATAATATATCTGGATTCCTCTGGTGAGAAAACGCCTTCTTCACAGAAAACATCCAAAAACTCAGCAAGTCCCTTGTCAGCAACGTAGGGCATAACCTTGTCAACCATAAAGCTTATGTAGCCTTGAGTATTTCCTTTATACTCTTCTGGAATGGCATGTGCGCCCATATATGTAGATATTATGTCTACTGGATGTGTTGTATTCAGCTCCTTAGCCGCCTCCAGACATTTAATCTCTGTATCAAAATCCAAGCCATAGCCGCTTTTTGCTTCTACTGTTGTAGTTCCATGTAAAAGCATTTGATTGAGGCTTTGCACAGCTTTTGATTTAAGTTCTTCTTTAGACGCACTTCTGGTATTTCTTACTGTGCTTAGTATTCCCCCACCCATTTTTAATATTTCAAGATAGGGTACTCCTTTTAGTTTAAGAGGCAGCTCTTTTTCACGTGAGCCGCCATGCACAAGATGGGTATGTGCATCTATCAAGCCGGGAGTAACAGTTTTGCCATGTGCGTCAATTATTGTTGTATTTTCTCCTTTAAGCTCTTTTGGAGCATTTCCAGAGCTTACGTCAAGTATTATGCCATCCTTTACAGCAATATATCCGTCATTTATTATTCCGCTGCCTTGTACATCTGAACAGCTTACTATATTGGAGGCATTTATAATAATCATATCCGCTTTCATTATCTTCACTCCAATTCCCCAACAGCTTCTTCCGCTGCCTTAATCAGCACTTCGTTTTTTACCATTTTGTCAAGCTTGTTCATATCTATATACATTATCCTGTCTTCCTCTACTGGGGGCACTTCTTTTCTTATCGCCTTGTATACCTCGGCAGTACCTGCTCCCAGCTTCACATCTCCTCTAAAGGTTAGTGCCTGTGATGCTGCAAAGGCTTCTATTGCGATTACCTTTTGTGCATTATCCAGCATAACTCTTGCTTTTCTGGCGGCAGTAGTCCCCATGCTTACATGGTCTTCCTGATTAGCCGACGAAGGTATGGAATCAACACTTGCTGGATGTGCCAATATCTTATTTTCTGACACAATGGAAGCTGCTGTGTATTGTGTTATCATAAAACCAGAATTGAGACCGCCCTTTCTTGTAAGAAAAGCAGGTAAATCATTTAACTGTGGATTCACCAGTCTTTCCAGTCTTCTTTCTGATACGTTTGCCAGCTCAGATACTGCTATTCCCAGAAAGTCCATAGCTAATGCCATAGGCTGCCCATGGAAGTTGCCTCCAGATATTACTTCCTCCTGATCGGCAAATATTAAGGGATTGTCAGTAGCTGCATTAATTTCTATTGCTGCTATATTTTTTACATAATTTATAGCATCTCTGCTGGCTCCATGAATCTGTGGTATACATCTTAAGGTATATGCGTCCTGAACTCTGATTTGTCCTTGTGTAGTGGTTAACTCACTGCCTTCTACCAATCTAAGTACATTTTTAGCAGTAATAAACTGTCCTTTTTGTCCTCTTGCTTTGTGAACCTTTTCATCAAAGGCATTTACTATACCTCTTAAGGCTTCCAAGGTCATTGAAGCTATTATGTCTGCGTTTTTTATCAGGTTTTCAGCATCATAGACTGCCAGAGAGCCTATAGCGGTCATTGCTTGTGTTCCATTGATAAGTGCAAGCCCCTCCTTTGAGGTCAGTTCCACTATTTCTATGCCGGCTTTATTCATAGCTTCTCTGCCAGGCATTCTCTCACCCTTGTATATGGCTTCTCCATCACCCAGCATTACGAGAACCATAGTTGCCAATGGAGCCAAATCTCCGCTGGCACCCAAGGAGCCTTTTTCTGGTACTATGGGATGAACTCCTTTATTTAACATTTCAATAAGGGTATTTAAGGTTTCTAATCTTATTCCTGAATATCCCTTTGATAAAGCGTTAGCTCTTAAAAGCATCATTGCTCGTACTGTTTCCTCTGGTAATGGATCTCCTAAAGAACAAGCATGGCTTATTATCAGGTTTCTTTGAAGTGCCTTGGTATCTTCCTTGGATATAAAGGTATCACTGAATTTACCAAAGCCTGTAGTAATACCATATACCACTGCTTCTTCATCAACCAGACGGTCCACGTATTCTCTGGCATATCTTACCTTCTGTATTGCCTGCTCCGATAGTGTAACCTCATAAAAATTTCTAGCTACGTTTACTACATCTTGTATGGTAAGATTATTTCCATCTATTACTAAGTGCTTCATTTTATAGCCCCACCCCTCACAATATTAATTAAACTAAAAGTCTCTAAGCTCTTTGGGAGAAACAACTGAAAATATTAAATTATGAAGTTGTTTCTCTATTAAATTTTTTGCAGTATTCAAATTCTATTTTATCAAACATATTTAATAAAAGTAAACAGAAAAGGCAGCTTTGTTATATAAAATCACTATTCTGATTATTTCTATTTAGATGTTGTTTATCTGTGTCTTCTTGAATCTCTAGGTTTATTATTTTTACCTGTTGTTACTGGTTTTGCATTTGTTCCTTTTCCCGGCTGCCTTGAGGATGGTTTTATCAGGCATTTATCATCATAGCCTATAAGATCCTTTCTTCCTGCCATAGTAAGGGCTTTATATACAAGCTCGTAGTTTTTGGGATCTCTGTATTGTATAAGTGCCCTCTGCATTGCCTTTTCCTCATCACTTTTGGGTACATATACATGCTTCATGGTTCTTGGATCAAGCTCTGTATAATACATGCAGGTTGACAAAGTTCCGGGGGTCGGGTAAAACTCCTGTATCTGCTCCGGGTTATAGCCCATATCCCGAACATATTCAGCAAGCTCTATTGCTGCACTAAGATCGCTTCCGGGATGTCCTGACATCAGATATGGAACAAGATACTGCTCCTTGCCCAGCTTTTTGTTAGTTCTAAAATACTTACCCACAAAACGATCATATACCTCCCGCCCAGGCTTTCCCATATACCTTAATACTCTATCCGATACATGTTCAGGGGCAACCTTTAGCTGTCCGCTGATATGATGCTCACACAGTTCCTTTAAAAACTCATCATTCCTATCTGCCATAATATAGTCATATCGAAGACCTGAACGTACAAAAACCTTCTTTATCTTAGGCATATTCCGCAGCTTTCTCAGCAGCTCCAGATAGTCCTTATGGTCAACGTTCAACTTCTTGCAGGGTGAAGGATGCAGACACTGCTTCTTTTTACATACTCCTTCACGCAGCTGCTTTTCGCAGGCTGCATTTCTAAAATTGGCAGTAGGACCGCCTACGTCATGGATGTAGCCCTTAAACTCTGGATCCTCTATAAGCTGCTTAGCCTCATCTATAATAGACTCATGACTTCTGCTTTGTATTATTCTGCCTTGATGGAAATGCAGCGCACAGAAGGAACAGCCTCCAAAGCAGCCTCTTTGGGATACAAGACTGAACTTTACTTCCGTAAGGGCGGGAATCCCTCCCTGCTTTTCATATATAGGGTGGTACTGTCTGGTATAATGCAGATTGTAGACATCATCCAGCTCTATTTGTGTTAAGGCTTTGGCTGGAGGGTTTTGTACCACAAATCTATCTCCATGAGGCTGTATTATGGTCTTTCCTGTCTGAAAATCCTGCTCCTCATGCTGTACCATAAACGCCTGTGCATACTTTCTTTTACTGCTGCTTACTTCTTCATAGCCTGGCACAACAATTGATTCTGGTATGTTATCCAGCTCGGACGTAGCATAAACAGTACCATTTATGTAAGTAATATATTTTATTTCCATTCCCGAATCCAAGGCTTCCGCTATTTGTATTATCGGCTTTTCACCCATACCATATATCAGCAAATCTGCCTTGGAATCTAAAATAATAGAACGTCTGACTCGATTATCCCAATAGTCATAGTGAGCAAATCTTCTAAGACTTGCTTCTATGCCTCCTATGATAACCGGCACATCCTTGTAGGCTTCCTTTAATCTGTTGCAGTATACCATAACTGCTCTGTCAGGTCTTTTTCCCTTTTGTCCGCCGGGAGAGTACAAGTCCTCACGCCTTCTTTTTTTGCTTGCTGTATAATGATTTACCATAGAGTCAATATTGCCTGAGGATACTAAAAATCCAAGTCTAGGCTTTCCTAGAATCTTAAATGAATCTAGGTTTTTCCAGTCTGGCTGTGGAATTATGCCTACCTTGTACCCTCTGCTTTCAAGTATTCTTGTAATAATGGCGTGTCCAAAGCTCGGGTGATCAACATATGCATCTCCGCTTATGTATATAAAATCCAACTGTTCGATTCCACGTTTTCGCATGTCTTCCTTTGAAATTGGAAGATATTTTTCTCTTGTATTCAAATAATCACAACCTTCTGTTTTAGGTACTGTAGTCAGCTTTATATTATCTATTCTGAGTATTATTCAAGGGAAATACTGATATAGGAGTATATATTCGCTTTCCGTTTAACTGTTGGCTTTTTATTAATGCTATATCTTTTACTAGAGCAGCTTTTACAGCCTTAAGAGCGGGATCAAGCTCCTGCTTTAGCTTCTCAATTTTATACTCCTTTCACTTTGCTAAGCAACTAAATAGTAAGATATAACAGCAAGTACCAAACCAGATAATAGCAGAATATAGTCCAGCCTTGCAAATAAGCTTTTATCATTTGTTTCTATTTTTATTTCCTCGTCCTTTTGACTCTTTTTTACTTTTCTGCTAAATTCAGCAAACTTAGCAACAATCATCACTCCACCAGTTATTGATGCAAAAAAGGATAAAATAAATGTATAGTTGCCGAACTTAACAACATCAAGCTTGAACTCATTTGTAACAAGTGTAATAACAGCGGGTATTGCTAAACCTACAGCAATAATCAATAAAAAATAAATTAAATACAATGACAGTCTTTTCATTATTTTCCCTCCAAAGCTCTAAATTATGATATATGTGTACAGTTAATCTGCAAGCAGTTAATCCGCAAGCATAGACCTCAGCATCATGCCATTTAAAACAGCCTGTGCTTTAAAATGATTGTTGAAGCTTACAAAGCAATTTTTGCTATTGCTTTCAAGCTGCTTTATTTTATCAGCCCATTCCTTAAGCTCATTTTCACTATAGCAATAATCATACCTTTCATAGGATTCATTATGGTTATACCACTTAGAGCTGTTCCTTCCGTGAAACCTCAGATAAGCTGTGTGTGAGGTACTGGCAGCCCTTTTATCCAGCAATCCTGATATACCAGGCTCATCTACACATATATACCCCAGCTCGTTATTTCTGAGCATTTGGAAAACATCCTCGGATAACCACCTGTTATTTCTAAACTCTACTACTATATCAAAGCCTAAAAATCTTTCTTTAAGCTTAAGTAAATAATCTTTGTTTTCTGGTATATTGTGAAAGGAGTACGGAAACTGCGCCACTATGCAGCCTAGTTTGTCCACATCCTTAAGTACGTTAAGTGCATCTGTAAAGTCAGAATAATCCTTTCCACTAGCATCCCTGGAATGAGTCATTGACTGATGAAGCTTTACAGTAAAAATAAAGTTGTCGCAGGTTTTTTTCTGCATATTAAAAAAAAGATATGGATTGGGTATTTTATAGTATGTAGAATTTATTTCTGTAAAGCTAAAGGTGTTTGAATATATGGAAAGCATGTCTCCCTGCTTTGTTCCTTCAGGGTAAAATGGTCCTATCCAATCCTTGTAGCTGTAGCCTGATGTACCTATATGCAGCAAATTAATCCCCCCTTTTTCTTTTTTGTTTTGCAGCACTTATAGCAACCACCTATAGCCGCTTGATTAAACAGCTATTTAATATTTTACTATATAAATCACACTAAGTATATGATATACATTTATGTATAGAGAAACAACTTCACAATTTAATATTCTCAACTTTAAAGTACCTTAGCTATAACATACTGAATTTCAAGATTGATGTATAAAGGACAATAAAATTATAACGATTGAAAAAGAATCCGCCTCCTTTTCAATCGTTATTTATTATTTTACGTCTCTATCATTTATTTCTCTGAATATTTCCTCTGCTGTCTTGCCTTCTGCATTTATAACCCGAGTTTCTGTCATTGTATCCTGCATTCCCATTAAGTTTTCATCTGCACCTGTAACTACTATAGCATCATATTTGTTTAAAGCTCTATGTGATTCTTTGTTTCTGCTATCAAGTACATCTACTTTGATATTGTTTTCTTCGAGATAATTCTTGACATTTTTAAGTGTATTTTCTACTGCTACTTTTTTCATTCTGATACCTCCATTTGTACACGTTTGTATTTATTTAAAGTTTATTAACTATATAATAGTATTTGAGAAATAAAAATAATTATTCCCAATAATGTCTTATAGATAACCAACTATTAATTTTTAGGACTGTACATAAAAATTTTTTTACCTTAAAATGGTTTATATACAAGTGTACTATTTTCGGTAAATTTGATCTTTTTAAATAAGATATACATAAGGGGGCGTTATAGTGTTTAATACTACTAAAAAAACAATATCTAACGACAGGCTGGATAGCATACTTGGCAAAAACACAAGCTTTGAGGGTACTATAAGAGCGGAAGGCACTTTGCGGGTAGATGGAAATGTGACCGGCGAGCTTATAATAGCTGGCAATTTGATGGTAGGAGAGGGCAGCACTATTAAAGGTAATATTAAGGCTGACAATGCACAGATTGCAGGTACTGTAGAAGGAAACATCTTTGCTGGTTCCCAGCTTCATATGACATCCACTGCCAAGGTATTGGGAGATATAATCGTTAAAAATGTAATCATTGATGAGGGTGCTGTATTTATAGGTAATTGCAAGTCAGTTGCAGGCAATGCTCAAAAAGAAGATGCTTCCTCAAAAACCGCGGCTGAATCAAAGCCTGCGAAGGAACTTGCTTTAAATGAGGAGCAGAAATCCAAAAAATAATTATTCCCCACTCACAACTTATGAGAGTGGGGAATTTATTTACTCAGCTCTATTTTTCAAATCCATTTGGATGAGTACTATGCCATTTCCAAGCAGTTTCTATTATTTTAGTTATATCATCATACTTAGGCTTCCAGTTCAGCTCTTTTTTAATTTTTTCTGGAGAAGCAATCAATATTGCTGGATCTCCATCTCTTCTTGCTCCTATTACCTGTGGAACATCTCTTCCTGTAACCTCTTTTACCTTGTCGATTATTTCCTGCACAGAAAAGCCCTTTCCGCTGCCTAGATTATATACACTGCTGTCGCCTCCTGCTCTAAGCTTGTTTAAGGCTAGTATATGTGCATCAGCAAGGTCAGTTACATGAACATAGTCTCTCAGGCAGGTTCCATCCTCTGTTTCATAATCGTTTCCGTACACGGTTATATGCTCCATCTTTCCTAAAGCTACATTTATAACCAGTGGAATAAGATGGGACTCTGGTGTATGATCCTCACCTATCATGCCATCCTTATGCGCACCGCATGCATTAAAATAACGCAGCGCAACATGCTTTATTCCATAGGCTTCATCTGCCCATCTCAATGCGGTTTCAATAGCCAGCTTTGTATCTCCGTAAGGGTTTTTAGGCAGTGTTTTATCGGATTCGAGAATTGGTATGTTTTCCGGCTCGCCATATACTGCTGCTGTGGAAGAAAATACGATTCTCTTTACGCCATACTCGTTCATTTTATTAAGCAGGTTTATACTTGATGTCAAATTATTCTCGTAGTATTTAAGGGGCAGCTTTACACTTTCTCCTACCAAGGAATAAGCCGCAAAATGCATTACAGACTCTATTTCGTTTTCTTTAAATACTCTATCAAGAAACTCACTATCTCTCAAATCTCCCTCATAAAACTTGCCGCCTATAAGAGCATCCCTATGTCCTTTCACAAGGTTGTCAACGACTATTACGTCCTCCCCTTTATCAAGCAGCTCCGCTATAGTATGACTCCCTACGTATCCTGCTCCGCCTGTTACTAAAATAGCCATAGATTTACCTCCCTAAAATTATTTTATTGTTTGAATTGCTATATATGAATGGTGTTTGTATAAATTGCAAGCTGCTGGTTATCAATTTATCAGCTATATAAATTATATCATACTAACCTGGAATTTTTCACAGGTTATAGAAAACGTTTTCTGTCTTATTTGGGCTGTAAACCGTCATTAACTATTATTACCTCATTATACCTGCTTTTTTCTTAATTTACTATACTTTATATAAATACCATTTGCAGCTTTCTATCTCATATCGTATTTCGAAAGGTCTTACCGCTCCCCTTATATAGCTTTCACAGGTATAACGAATCATTTTGTTGCCTGCATATTTGTCTAAATCCTTTTTAACTATTTTATCTACCTTTATTACAAGAGTACCCTCATTTTCATCCAGATATCGGAACCTTATAGGTGCGGGATTGCCTTCTACATCAAACAATGCTATTACCTCTATAGGCTTTCTCAAAAGCTTCACTAAAATCAACTCCTAGACTTTTCAACAATAATCAATGCAGATGAACCTCATGCGAACATACGTTCGATTATATCGTAGCATATTTTTCCAAAAAATAAAAGACCTATTTTTAGGTCTTTTATAAGTATTTTTATTTACTTTTCTCTAATATATAATCAATAAATCCTCGTCTGACTTTTTGCTGCTGCATATATCCTTCTCTTACTCTTACTTCCTTAAATAAAACCTTAAGTTCTCCAAACAAGCCTTCTGCTTCGTTTTTATCAAAGTAACTGTGAAGTACTGTTGTTCCATGCTCCTTTTGTATATATTCTCCATGACCCGACTTTTCTCCGTCTCCAAATTCCATATCGTCGGTAGAAACAAAGTTAACAAATAAGTATCCTCCAGGCTTAAGGACTCTGCTCATTTCAGCTATAGCCTTTCCGATTTCTGCTTTTGTCATATGAAAAATAGTATTGTAGGAGTAAATAAAGCTTATGGATTCATTTTCAAAGGGCAGCTCTCTTATATCACCTTTAGCTATACCTAAATCCAGATTGTTTTCCTGTTGAAATTTATCAGCTTTGTCCAGCTGAGCATCATCAATTTCTATTCCTAAAGTTTTATAGCCGTATTCTGCAAATAAAGCAAGGGGTGGACGTTCTCCCCCAGCTCCGCAGTCTAACACCACCTTTTCCAAAGGATTTTGATTGCAGTAAAACAAGAAGTTATATAACTGCACATGTCTAAATGGATTTTTCATTGATATACCCCCTTAGTATTGATATTTTATTAGTTTATAGCATTTATAAAATTGTCTATTATTTTAGCAGCCTCTGCTCTTGTAGTAAAGCCCTTTGGATCAAACAGCTTTCCGGGCTTGCCTGACATTATATTCATTCCATATATGAGCCTTACAGAGTCATAGGCATATAAACTGATTTTATTTTTATCTGTAAAATCAAGTGTCTCAAACCGCCCCGCCTTATTTACGAGAGTTAATGCTCTTTCCATTATTACTGCCGCATCCTGCCTGCTTATATTTTCCTCTGGTCGAAAGTTTCCTAAATTATCACCATTAACAATGCCGTAATGATTTGCTGTTTTTATAAAGTCAATCAATTTATGTTCAGAGGAAACATCTCTGAATATAATGGTATTATTAGCTGCTTCCAATCCAAGAGCATTAACCAGAAAGGCTGCAAATTCAGCTCTGGTAATATTTGATGCAGGCTCAAACAAAGTATTTTTTCTTGCAAATAGTATTCCACCACTATATAGTTTATCAATGTAGCTTTTTGCCCAGCTGCCGCTTATATCACTAAAAAAGGATTTATTTGAGTAGGTATCCAAAAGCATCAACTTTTCTTCTCCATATTTGATGCTTAAGCTGGTATCATTATAAAATGAGTAGTACAAGCTTACTTCATTGATATATTTGCCTCCTATATATCCCGTAACAAAGTGCCTGTCGTTGGGCTTCATGTTTGCAAAATAATCCATATTGGGAAGCCTTATACCGTTATATGTGTATTGCAAGGTAGGCTCTACAATGATCCAGCCTGCACCCTCCAAGTAAAACTCAGCCCATGCATGCCTTTCGCTGTTTACGTTCTTCCATACTCCCGGTTTTAATACTTCATCCACCCAATAGCCTGTAACAACGCGTGCTGGGATTCCTGCCGCTCTGCACAATGCCGTAAATAGCGAAGCATATTCATCACAGACCCCTTTGCCTTTCATTAATGCACTTAAAGCTCCTTTATTGGCATACTCTGAATTTGTATTATATTCTATATAGGTATTTACAAAGCTGTATATTTCCTTTGCTAATCCAACTATACCATTTTTGGTATTAAAGTCCTTCAGCTTGCCGCTTATTTCTTTTGAATTGCTTTCAAGCTTTTCGCCAGGCTGTAGATATATCGCATTCAGTGGATTACTCCTAAATATGGAATAATTATTATTCATTTCAGCGATGCCGCTGCTAAAGCTTATTCCCGAGTTTAAAAAGTATTTATCAATAGTAATTATTTTACTATCCCCTGCTTTAAGCTCATCTAATACTATTTCCCCGTATATATTTCCCGAGGGATCTCTTCTTATAGTTCTTGCAGCAGGTTCAATAATATAATTCCCATTAGTCTGATATGGAGAATTGCTGTCTGCGCCTATACGAACCTTTATTGTTACATTATAGGCAGAATAAGCACCTGTATTAGTTATACTAAAGGTATTTCTCAGTCTGTACGTCTGTTCATCCCTTTTGATGTACAGAGTTGTGTCACCTGACATATACTGTGCAAATACAACTTGTATAATCAAAGCAACAATTATTATCATAGTAGATATTGTTTTTGCAGCATACCTAAGCTTTTTCATCGCAATTCTCCTTATTTAAATCAATTTAAATCAAAGTCCAAACTGCTCTTTTTATAGAGAATCAATTTTATAAATTAATATTTCCTGTTGTTTCTCTATATAATAATTATACATCAAAACCATTATACAAATATTAAGATTTTCTTAATTCTGCACATATTGCAAAATACTCTTTTCAAGCTATGGCTTGGTTTTTTATTTTATGCTTGTTCTTAGCTTTACACCCCATGATATACTCTATGTCCCAACCTGTGATTATATTCAGCAATATAAAAAGCACCTCCATGCAATAACCCATGGAAGTGCCGTATATCGCTAATCAAGCCTGTATTCAGATTATTTTACTATATAATCTCTGCCGCTTTTTTTAATCTTTCAACTACTTTATCGTAGCCCATTGTATGCATTATCTGGTGCATATCAGGAGTATTCTTTCTATTGGTCAGGGCTACCCTTATAGTACCCATAATATCCCCTACATGCCCTTTATAGGCTTCTTTGTTCTTTTTGTAGTCCTTCATATTGCCTGCATAGCCTAGGCTGTCGCAGTAGCTCTTTATTTTATTGAACCAAGCTTCATGCTCGTCATCCTTATTATATATTTCCAAATATCCTGTTAATATTCGTTTTGCCTCGTCCTTGGATATGTTTTCAGCAAAGTCATAGCCGCCGCTTACCTGCTCATAGAACAGCTCATCATAGAAATATAATGCATAAGGCTTCACATCCGACCACTTGCCTATATCCTTTCTTGGCTTTTCGCCGCCTCGCTCTATTCTGAAAATATCCTTTGTATAATCCGCATACTTATTCATAAGCTCGGCAAAATCAGCATCGTATTCCTTTGCCCAGCTATAAGACATATCATATACCTCTTCCGCAGTCATTCTTGAAATAAGCTCCTTGCTTATATCTGTAAGCTTTACTATATCAAACAATGAGCCGCTTACTGTCATTCTTTGTGTCTCAATTACAAAATCAGTATTTGGCTTATCAGGGTTTTCCCTTCTCCAATCCTCGTAATTGGAGTTTATAAGATTTAAGAGATATTCTCTTACTGATTCACTTGGGAAGCCTTCCTCATGGTAGTATGATACCGTTGCTTCGGGGTCTTTTCTTTTACTCAGCTTTCTTTTTGATGTACCTTCCATTTTCATAATTGGAGATATATGCGCATATTTAGGAAGCTCCCATTCAAGTGCCTTAAATAGTTCAAAATGCAGTGGTACGGAGGACAGCCACTCGTCTCCTCTTACAACGTTGGTGGTTCTCATCAAATGATCATCAACTGCATGGGCAAAGTGATAGGTTGGCAGTCCGTCAGATTTCAGTATTACTGAGTCCTGATCGTTTTCTGGAAACTCTATATCACCTTTTATTATATCGTGCAGTACTATTTTATTTTCCTGATTTCCTCTTGACTTAAGTCTTACTACATATCTCTTGCCTTTAGCCAGCTCCTCTTGAACCTGCTCAAGAGTAAAGTCTCTGTGAGCTGCCCATTTGCCATAGTAGCCCGGAGTAAGCTTGTTTTCCTCCTGTACCTTTCTGATTTCTGCCAGCTCTTCTTCTGTGCAGAAACAAGGATATGCATAGCCCTTTTCTACAAGATGCTTAACAAAGGTTTGATATATTTCGCCTCTTTCACTTTGCTTGTAAGGACCGTAAATACCTTTTTCACTGTCCATTCCTGTCACACCCTCATCAAACATGATTCCAAAGTTTTTAAGGGAGTTGATTATGTTTTCTATGCCGCCTTCCACTTCTCGTTTTTTATCTGTATCCTCAATGCGAAGATAAAATACTCCACCTGTCTGATGTGCAAGCCTTTCATCAACTAAAGATACAAAAAGACCTCCTATATGCACGAAGCCTGTTGGACTTGGAGCGAATCTTGTAACGCAAGCGTCTTCTGACAAATCTCTTTTTGGATATTTTTGCTCATAATATTCTGGTGTGTTTGTAATATGAGGAAATAGTAAATCTGCTAGTTTTTTGTTGTCTGTCATTGTTATCTTCCTTTCTTGCTAAAATAAAAAAGCTTTTCATCCTAAATGTTATAACATTTTAGGACGAAAAGCATATTTCCGTGGTACCACCTAAATTGGCCAAAGCAATTTTACAAAATAAGATTGATTAGCCCTCTCTTTCCCTGATAACGGCGGGATATCCGTCTTGCTTTATACTTTATGTATTTTAGCAGCCACTCCAAGGCTTCCTTCAACAGCATAGTTACCGAATTCACACCCTCATCGGCTCTCTTAAATGCATTAGCTGTTTACTCTTCCTCTTCACAGTATTTGATAATTTAGCATTTGAAAATAAGTATAATACTTGTATTGAGGTTTTGTCAAGGATATATTAAAGCTGATATTTCCACTACTTTGTCAGCTTTTCCGACCATTTCTGAGTCTCATACAGTACCCTTTCTTCATCAAAGGTCAGAATAACACCTTTTTCCATTACTACCCTGCCATCAATAATAACAGTTTCTACATCTTGAGAACTACCGGAGTATACAATAGCAGACTTTACATTATACTTAGGATAATACTGGGGTTTCTCCGTATTCAGTACTATTATGTCAGCCTTCATGCCCACTTCCAGTATTCCAGCAGCATTTATTCCTAATGCTTTTGCACCATTAACTGTCGCCATACTCAGTACAGTATCAACAGGAAGTGCTGTAGGGTTATCTGTATGAACCTTTTGCAGATACGTTGCCATTCGTACCTCCTCCAGCATATCCAGATTGTTATTGCTGGAGGCTCCGTCTGTACCAAGACATACATTTATTCCTTTGTTCAGCATTTTAACTACAGGTGCTATACCGCTTGCCAGCTTCATATTGCTGCCCGGATTGTGTACTACGTTTACTCTTTTTTCAGCAAGCATACTGATATCCTCGTCTGTAACATTTACACAATGTGCCGCTACAACTGTTTCATCCAAAACTCCTGCATCATATAAAAGCTTTACTGGTGTTACGCCATGCTTTTCAATGCAGTCTCTAACCTCTTCCTTTGTCTCAGCAACATGAATTTGTATAGTAGTGCCTATCTCCTTAGCCTTTTCATATACCATTTTGATATATGGTATTGTACATGTAAATATAGCATGGGGTCCAAACATTACCTTTATTCTTCCGTTGAAGCTATTGTTATATCTTTCAAACAGCTCTATATTTTCCTTGAATCTATAATCATCAGCATTTGGCGCATCTCCATGCAAGCCTCTGGAAAGCATTGCCCTTATTCCCGACTCTTCTACTGCCTTTACTACATTATCCATCAGAAAGTACATATCCGAAAAGGTTGTAGTACCGCTTCGGAGCATTTCTGCTATGGCAAGCATTGTAGACCAGTATACTGCTTCATCTGTAAGCTTATCCTCCAGTGGGAATATCTTTTCAAACAGCCATTCCATTAGCTTCATATCATCAGCATAGTTTCTGAACATAGTCATGGCAGCGTGATTATGAGCATTTATTAGTCCAGGCATAACTGTTTTTCCCTTGCAGTCAATAATCTTGGTATAAAAGTTCTCCAGCCCTTCCTTGCACTGCCCCAAATAATCAATTTTGCCTTCGCTTATGCCTATACAGCAATTTTGAAGCACCTGGCTGTCTTTACTCATGGTGACAGCCTGTGCATTCTTAAGCAGTATCCTCATTCTATTCTCCCCAGCCTCTCAAGTATTCCGCCTGTTCCTCTGAAAGTTCATCTATCTGTATTCCCAGTGCATTAAGCTTCATAAGTGCTACCTTCTTATCTATTTCATCTGGAACATTGTATACCTTGTTTTCAAGCTTGGAAGCATTTTCGTTTATGTATTTTGCTGATAATGCTTGCAGTGCAAAGCTCATATCCATTATTTCCGCTGGATGTCCGTCCCCTGCTGCAAGATTTACCAGTCTTCCCTCTGCAAGCACATTGATAATCCTGCCGTCTGCCATTACATAACCCATTATGTTGTTTCTCATAACCTTGGTTTCTACTGCCAGTGCCTCAAGATCCGGCTTCCATATCTCTACATCAAAGTGTCCTGCATTTGCAAGCACTGCACCATTTTTCATCACCTTGTAGTGTTCGCCAGTTATGACCTTGCTGCAACCTGTAACTGTAACAAAGAAATCACCCATAGCAGCCGCTTCATCCATTTTCATAACTCTAAAGCCATCCATATATGCTTCGATTGCCTTTATCGGGTCTATCTCACATACTATAACATTAGCTCCAAGTCCTTTTGCTTTCATTGCGACACCCTTGCCGCACCAGCCGTAGCCTATAACTACTACATTTTTACCTGATACTATAAGGTTTGTTGTTCTCATTATTCCATCCCATACCGATTGTCCTGTACCATATCTATTGTCAAACAAGTACTTGCAGTATGCGTCATTTACTGATATCATCGGAAAATTCAGCAAGCCTTCTTTTTCTCTGGCACGTAGTCTTAATACTCCCGTTGTAGTTTCTTCACAGCCGCCTATAACATTTTTAAGCAGCTCTTTTCTTTCTCCGTGAAGAAGATGCACCAAATCACCGCCATCATCTATAACTATATCAGGCTCTATATCTAAAGCCGCATTTAGATGCTCAAAATACTCTTTATCAGTTGCATTGTACCAAGCGTATACATTAAGACCATCCTCTACAAGAGCTGCCGCTACATCATCCTGAGTAGACAAAGGATTACTGCCGGTTACGGATACAGTAGCTCCTCCTGATTTTAGTACCTTTGCCAGATATGCTGTCTTTGCCTCTAAATGTATTGACATTATGATTTTCTTACCTGCAAAGGGCTGTTCCTTGATAAAATCCTGCTCAATTGCAGAAAGCACGGGCATATAGCCCTTTACCCACTCAATTTTTTTGTGTCCTGCTTCCGCTTTATTAATATCTCTTACGATACTTTCTCTCATTTGTTTCCCTCCATTTTTTTGATTATTATGCATTTGCATCTTCATTTGCATTTTCCATTATTTCCTTTTTAACTTCTCCCTTTTTTACACCACTCATAAACAATAATGCCATTAATAAAAAGCATAGTGCTATAACGAACATTACTCCAAAGCCTACTACGTCCATGAATATTCCAAACAAAGGAGGTCCTACAATGGCAGCCATTGAGGAGAAGAAATAATACAGTCCTGTATAAGCTCCTATCTTACCTTCCGTTGTCATTTGCACAACCATTGGGTAGGAATTAATGTTTATCAGTGCCCATAATGCGCCCCCTACTGTCATTAATATTCTAAGCAGTAAAAGTGTCTTTGCAAAAACTATCGCAACAAAAACAAATATCAGCCCCATCAAGCCCAGCTTTATTGTTCTTCCACGACCTATTTTGGATGCCAAAAACCCACTTGGTATTGAGAAGGCAATAAATGCCGCCGAGAAAAAGAATAGGGTTATTCCTGCTGCGCTTTCAGAGAAGCCTAGGAATTTCTTAACATACAAACTGAATAGTGCTTCTATACCCTGATAGCCTACAAACCAGAAGAATATAGCAAAAAGCAGCAGTATTGCGCTTTTTTCCTTATCCTTTATTACTTCTATAAAAGCAGAAATTATACCTGTACTTTCTTCCTTATCAAAGTTGTTTTTAGGCTCTTTTACAGTCTTATACAATATAAAAAGAACAATTATCAGCAGTGCCGCTGCTCCAAGGAAGGGAAGCCTCTTATCAATATCATATATGATAGAACCACCTAAAAGAGCTATAGCAGTTCCTATACCCCCCATAAAATTAATAATCCCATTTGCTTTGCTTCTATGTACGGCAGGTGTCAAATCCGGCATTAATGCTACAGTTGGTGCCCTGTAAATGCTCATTGCTATATTAAAGCCCATAGCAAATAATATTAAGGTTATTAAGTTGAATTCAAGGGGAATAAGTGTGAAAAATACCGCAGACAGTGGTATTCCAATTAACAAATAAGGCATTCGTCTTCCAAACCTCGAATTTGTTCTGTCGCTTAGCCCTCCAATTATTGGTTGAAGGGTAACTGCTGCAATGTTGTCAAAAGTCATAATAATACCAATCATAAAGGTACTGGAAACATATTTATCCAAAAAAATAGGTACAAAGGTATTGTAAAGAGGCCAAACCAAGCTTACACAAAAGAAACCAAAGCCCAGCAAAAAGGTTTTCCTATAGTTCAGTTTAGAAATGTTCATCTAACCACCCTTTCTTAGTTATATATGAAGTTGTTTCTCTATAGTCCAGTACCATGCTGTCGTTTGATATAAAGCATAACATATAATATATTTAGTGTAAATTACCTATTAAACAATCACAAACTTATAGCACTAAACTGCTGCTAAAGCACTTATTATTCTATCAGGATAGTTAGTTATAATGCCATCTACGCCAATAGCAGAAAACTGCACTGCCATATTAGGATCGTCTACTGTAAAGGTGTTAATTTTGTATCCAGCATTTTTATAGCCAACAACAATTTCAGGCTTTACTGCCAGATAGAATGGATGCGCATACTCACACTGCAGCTTAGAAAGGTAGTCCCAAGGCTCATATAAGCCTTCCATGTATAATGCTCCTGTCTTAATTTCTCTATCCAGCTTATTTATTTCATAAATGGAATAGTGATTAAAGGAGGATATTATGGTTTTGTCTCTCAGCTTATGATTACTTACTGCGTCTATGACTAACGCCTCAAGGTTTGGATATTGAATAACACCATTCTTTAACTCAATATTAATTAAAACACCAGCACTAGAAACTAGCTCAAGAAGCTCATCCAGCAAAGGAAGCTTTTCTCCCTTAAAATCGCTGGAGAACCAGCTTCCAGCATCAAGTCTGCTTAGCTCCTCATAAGTAAAATCCTTTATAAAACCTTTGCCGTCTGTTGTCCTGTCAAGCATCTCATCATGGCATATTACAAGCTTGCCATCCTTTGTCATCTGAACATCACATTCAATGCCGCCGCTCCCAAGCTCCACAGCCTTTCTAAATGCGCTCATAGTGTTCTCTGGCACTATCCCTGATGCCCCTCTATGGGCATATACTAATGCACCCATATTACCAACCCCCTGTATGTATTTTCATTATTTGCTATTTATATTATACAACATTGCAAAGTCTTTGACACTTCTCTATAATATATAAAAAGCAAGAGATTTAGCTTAGCTATACCTCTTGCAATGTTTATACAGCAGCCTATTCCTCTTCTTCTGAAGCTTCCATTATACTTGCATATTTTTCTAGTTTCTTTTGAACCTTGTAATAAATGGATTGTTCAGGGTAGCAGTTCTTATCATCCAGCTCTCCGGCAGACACATCTGTTAATATTTCTATGCCCTCGTTTATAGTCTTAACGGGGTATATATGGAATTTGCCTTCCTCCACCGCTTTTACTACCTCATCCTTAAGCATAAGATTTATTACATTCTGATGGGGAATAATAACACCTTCATCGCCCTTAAGCCCTCTTGCCTTACAGGTTGCAAAGAAGCCTTCTATTTTTTCATTTACTCCGCCTATAGGCTGTATCTCTCCCTTTTGATTAACTGAGCCGGTTACAGCAATATACTGCTTTATAGGCACTTCTGAAAGACTTGAAAGCAAGGCGTAAAGCTCCGTACTTGAAGCACTGTCACCCTCAACACCGTCATAAAGCTGTTCAAAGCAGATGTTAGCTGATAATGACATGGGGAAATCCTGTGCAAACTTTTCACCAAGGTATCCTGATAAAATAAGTACCCCTTTGTCATGTATACTGCCGCTCATTTCTACTTCACGCTCAATGTTGACTATTCCTTTTTCTCCGGCATAAGTAGTTGCAGTGATTCTTGAAGGCTTTCCAAAATCATAATCACCGTAGTTCATAACCGAAAGTCCGTTTAACTGCCCTACAACCTTATCCTCAGTATTAATCAAAATAACTCCTGTATCAATATACTCTTGAAGCTTTTCTTCTATCCTGTTGGATCTATAGTTTTTTTGCTCTATTGCTTTTTTTACGTGTTCAGCATCTATAATCTCGCTTTTAGCTATTCTCGCCCATGCATCGGCTTCGTATAACACCTCTACTATTTCATTAAATTTGGTGGTCAGCTTGTTTTTATGTTCAGCAAGCCTTCTGCTGTGCTCAATAACTGCTGCTACTGCTTCCTTATCAAAATGCATAAGATCCTTTTTATTGCAATGAGAGGCAATAAACTGAGCGTACTTCTGCACTTGTTCGTCACTTGAAAGCATATCTATATCAAAATCTGCTTTAATCTTAAACAGCTTTTTAAAATCCTCATCATAGTTGTACAAAGCTTGATAAATGTGAGCATTACCTATTATTATTACTTTGATATCCAATGGAATAGGCTCAGGCTTCATTCCTCCTGATACAATTCCAGCAATGGAAAATACATTTTCAATGCTTACGCTGTTTGTTTTTAATGAGCGTTTAAGCCCTTCCCAGGTCTCAGGATTGGCTATTATATCATTCATATTTATTATTATATAACCGCCGTTGGCAGCATGCAGCGAACCAGCTTTGATTTTGGTAAAGTCAGTGGTTACAACTCCCATATTGCTTTCATATTCAATCTTGCCCAGTAAGTTGTAGTATTTGGGGTTATTTTCAAATATTACAGGTGCGCCCTTTGTTTCTCTATTGTCTACAATCAGATTTACATGATATTTTTTTGTAAAATCCTTTTCCCGGATTCTATCAACAATATCCATTTCTTCCTCATATTCTTCGTTCATCCCACGAAAATCTGATATATTGTTTATGATGTTTCTTTGTACTGCCTGCAAATAGTCTACCACATTTTTGTATTTATCATATTTTTCTTTTAAATCTTTTATCGGCTGCTCCAGGGTTACTAAGGCTATCTTCGCTTCAAGATGTTCTATCTTATCCTTAGCTGTCTTCTCTATTTCCTTTATATGCTTCATAATCTCTTCCAGCTTATTCTCAACTACAAAGGACTCATCCTCCAGCTTCTTTTTTGCTTCTGGAGTAAGCTCAAGGTACTCCTCCTCTTCCATAGGCTTACCATCAACCAATGGTATAGCCAAGAGACCCTGCTCGGTTTTCTTCATAATGAAGCCCTTGTCTTTTGCATACTCATTAAATTCTTCCATAAGCGTAGAGCTTTTTTCCTGATACTCCTGCATAATCTGACTTCTCTGGCTTCCATACTCCTCGCTGTCAAAAGCCTTGGGTATTTTTATTTTAAGACTTTTAACCAGTCTTTTCATATCTCTTAAAAGCTTATGTCCCATGCCGGCAGGAAGGTTAATTGCCCGCGGCTTATCAGGATTCTTAAAATCATATACATAGCACCAATCATCTGGAGTTCTTTCATTCTCTGCAATTTTACCGACAATGGATTTTGTATAGCTGCTTCTTCCAGTGCCAGTCTCCCCTGAAACATAAATATTGTATCCAGACCTTTTTATTGTTAAACCGAATTCCATTGATGAAGCGGCTCTCCCTTGTCCTATGATTCCATCAAGAGGTGTCAGTTCTTTGGTTGTTTGGAAGTTTAGTTTATTGCTGTCACACCTATTGATTAATTCTTCTGGAGCTAGTTCCCTATAAAGTCCCATATCTCTTCCCCCTTTCCAAGGTCACCAGTAAAATTATCACTTTAGATAAAGTGCTTTAAAGTAAAGCTGCTTTATTTTAAAGCTTTCTTAAATTTTACCATATGATTATACAATATTCTATGTGTGCATAAAAAAATACGCACATGCGTATTTTTTTATTAATCCTCTATGAAAATAATGAATCTCCGAAACCGCTTCCTACTACCTCTCTTACGTCTCCTATACTTATAAATGCCTTGGGGTCAATACTTAATATCATATTCTTTACGCTGACAAGCTGTCTTCTCTTAACAACACAGAATAGTACGTTTTTTTCCTGCCTTGTATACATCCCCTTGCCTTGCAGAGAAGTTACCCCTCTGGCCAGCTCTTTTAGTATTGCCTCAGCAATCTCATCTGCCTTGTCAGAAATAATAAACAAAGATTTACCATAGTTTATACCTTCCTGAATAACATCAATAACCTTTGTCATAACGAAAATAGTGACTATAGAAAACAATGCCAGTTCGGGTCCAAAAGCAATGCCTCCTGCTACGATAACCATAGAGTCTACTGCAAACATAATCCATTGTGTAGGGATGGAGGGAATGTATTTATGTATAATCCTTGCAGCCATATCTGTACCGCCAAAGGTTCCGCCCACACCCAAAATTATAGCAACCCCTACACCCATTAAAATACCGCCGAAAATTGTTGCGAGAAACAAATTATCTGTCATAGGCTGCAAGGTTCTATCCATAATATCAACTATTATAGAGTAAACTACATTACAATAGATAGTCTTTACTCCTACATTTTTACCCAGAGTAAGTACCCCTATAAGAAATATTGGTACACTGAAAAGTAAGGTTGTAACACCAATAGGATATCCGGTATAAAAATTTATAATGTTTACTATACCCATTATCCCACCCGGTACTATCTTGTTGGAATTAATAAATAGAATAATGGAAAGTGCCATAAATACAGAACCAATAGTTATTGCTATATATGACATTATGGTTTTTTTCAATTTTGCCACCCCAATCAAAAATTCAAATAAAATAAAAAATATTACTTGTCAGCTTTAGTTTTTGCATCATAAAAGGAAAGCAGTATAAATTTAGGAAGCTTCATTATTCTTTTTATTCTGCTAGGCTGCTTTATGAGTCTGTAAAGCCACTCCAAGCCTGCTTTTTGCATGAATACAGGTGCTCTTTTTAGCCTTCCTGCCACTATATCAAGACTGCCGCCAATTCCTATTGCTATTTTTGCATTCAGCTTATGCCTGTTTTTATATATAAATCTCTCCTGTTTGGGAGAACCCAGCCCTACTAAAAGTATATCAGTATTCTTGTTATTTATATCTTCAATTATTTGTTCCTCTTCCGCTTCGTCAAAATATCCGTTTCTTGTACATACTATATTTAAACCCTCATATTGTTCCTTTAGCTTTTTACCAGCTTCCTCGATTACCTCCTGTGTTGTAGCCAGCAGATATAGATTCTTATTCTCCTTGTGGGCAAGCTCTATAAGCTTCCTCATAAGATCTATACCGGCAACACGCTCCTTTAAAGGCTCGCCATAAAATTTCGATGCAATAACCACTCCTATTCCATCAGGTATAACCAATTGTGCATCATTAAGCATTTTTTCCAGCTCTTTGTTTCTGACTGCATCATGTAGTATCTCACTATTAGGGGTAAATATCATGTTCAGGCTGTCGCTGTACAAAAAATCCTTAATAATATCACAGCCTTCATTCATTGTAATATTATTAATCCCTATGCCGACTATTTCTACTTTTTCGCTCATTCTATCACCTACTAAAATTCTTTAGTGCCTTAACAGCATCAAAAATCATTATACCATATAGATAAAAAACTCTAAAGCATAATAACATTTTGCTGTTTTCAGCATTGAAAAAATATTTATTACCATTTATGCGTTAATATATTATCAAATCTGCTAAACAATGTTATAATGTGAGATAGCAATAAAATATGTTATAAATATACTATAGAGAAACAATTCAAGATTTGATACAATACATACGAAATGAAGGGGTCGAATTATATTGGAAAAATTAGTAATTGAAGGTTCTAAACGTTTGGAAGGCGAAATTTGTATAAGCGGTGCTAAAAACTCAGCCCTTGCAATATTACCTGCTGCAATCCTTGCAGGTTCGGAATGTATCATTAAAAACCTACCGGCAATACGGGATGTTGTTTATCTAAGGGATATGCTTTTGCAATTGGGAGCAAAAGTTCACATAATAGATCAAGATAAAATTTGTATAGACAGCAGTTCAATTAAGAGTCATAAAATTGATGCTGAATTGGCCAAAAGAATGAGAGCATCATATTATTTTATTGGGGCATTAATTGGCAGGTTCAAAAAGGCTGAAGTACCATTCCCCGGCGGCTGTGAAATAGGTATGAGACCCATAGACCTTCATATAAAAGGTCTGGAGGCACTTGGTGTAAAAATAAAGATTACCCATGGGGTAATAAAGGCAAAGGCTGAAGAGCTGGTAGGTGCGCCTATTTATCTGGATGTGGTAAGTGTTGGTGCTACAATAAATATAATGCTTGCAGCATGTAGAGCAAAGGGCATTACTACAATAGAAAATGCAGCAAAGGAACCGTATGTAGTAGATACTGCAAACTTTTTAAATGCGTTGGGGGCAAATATCAAAGGAGCCGGCACTGACGTTATTAGAATCAAGGGTGTAGATTTTCTTGGCGGCTGTGAGCATGCCATAATACCTGACCAGATGGAAGCAGGTACTTACATGGTTGCTGCGGCTGCAAGCAGGGGCAATGTGCTCATAAAGAACGTAATACCTACTCATCTTGAGGCCATAACTGCAAAGCTTAGAGAAATGGGCGTTGAGGTTACGGAGTACGAGGATTCAGTGAGAGTAGCTGCTTTATCAAGACCAAAAGCAGTTAATATCAAGACTCTGCCTTATCCCGGATTTCCCACTGATATGCAGCAGCCAATGTGCGTACTGCTGGCATTATCAGAAGGCACTGCCATAGTTACTGAAAATATATTTGAATCACGCTTCAAATTTATGGATGAGCTTAAAAAAATGGGAGCAAAGATCAGGGTAGAGGGACGTGTCGCAATAATTGAAGGAGTAAATAAGCTGTCAGGAGCTCCTATTACTGCTACAGATCTTAGGGCTGGTGCTGCCATGGTTGTTGCAGGTTTGGTTGCTGACGGCAAAACAGTAATAAGCAATATAGGTCATATTGACAGGGGCTACGAAAGACTGGAAGAAAAGCTTATTAATGTAGGCGCAAGGATAAGAAGGATTGAAGAGGATTAGAATAATTATTATAAAAATAATGAGTAAGGTCGACTGACCTTACTCATTATTTTTATTTAGCAGCCTTACCGCAATCTTGGCATTCCGCTTGGATTGAAGCTTCAGCTTTTCTATAATACTGTTCAGACTGCTTTTTATTGTATCATAATTGCTGATTATGCTGTCTACTCTGCTATTTATATCAGTGGTTTTAACAACATCTACCTCACCAGTATACGTCTGCTTTATATATTCCATATATCCCTTTATTTTAGGATCATACACCAGTCCAATCATCGGGATACTGTTTATTGATGCATATATAAGAGTATGCAGTCTCATTGCAATAATAATCTTCATATTCTTTATTATACCGATTAAATCCTCAGGCTCATACAACTGCTTCAGCATATAAGCTTTAAAGTCAAGCTTGCTTATAACCCTTTGAGATATTCCCTTATCCGCTTCTGCCATAGGTATAAAAACTGGCAGCAGATTGTAATGCTCATACATATAGTTTATTGAGGCGGTTATTTCCTCCTCAAGACTTCCCAAGGACTTCCACTCTCTGAGATTTATACCAACAATGTCTCTGTCAAGGGGTATCCCCTCCTGTCTAAATATCTCCTTAACCCTTTCCTCGCATGCATAATTGCATGTGAGAACTGGATCTGCGGTAACTGTAATCTCAGGCTTTTTCACCCCTATTTGTTCTAGCAATCTGTGGGAATCAGACTCTCTCAAGGTTATAACATCAATTTTATCAAGAATTTTCCTTGCTCTTTTTCGATTCTTGTTTTCAGTTACTGGACCTATTCCGTTGGCATAAAGCATAATCTTTCTGCCTAATGCCGCAGCAATACGTATTATTGCCAGATAGTATATTAGTGATCTTGTACTTGTAATATCCTGTATGAGGCTTCCTCCGCCGCTGATTAATAAATCACATTTTCTTATGCATTTTAGCAGCTTTAAAAGGTTATACCTATAAACTGCATTTACACCATGCTGCTTTGTTGTTGCTTCAGGATCTATTGATAATACTGTTATACTTATGTCCGGCTCCAATTCTCTTAAATCTGATATTATTGTTCTTAATATTGCTTCGTCACCGCTGTTAGCAAATCCATAATATCCAGAGATTACAACCCTTTTCATCTTAACATCCCCTTAACACTCACTCTCTAAACTAATGCCTACATTTCTAACTGCCATAGCAAGCCCAGCAACAATCCAGAAGGTTATTGTCAATTTAGGTTCGTAAAATATATGCTCTGCTATACCATGGGCTAAAAGTGAAACAACGGAGCATAACAAACCTATTGACAAAAAGCTGTACAGCCTATTCTTGGTATTATTTGAAAATTTAATGATACTTATTACAAAAACAGCCAATATCCAAAGAAACACTAATAAACCAGTTATTCCACTCTCTGCTGCAATTTCCAGCAAAGTATTGTGTGCATGTTCTACTCTGGAATTGTTAAAGGTATACTCCAAAAATGCCACTTGAAAGGCTTCATGTCCTAATCCAATACCACTTATCCAAAAATCCTTTATCATTCTCAAAGTTCCCTGCCACACTAATACCCTATATGCATTTGAAGAATCTGCAAGGGAGCCGATACTGGAGGCTCTCTGCACTACTGCCGCCGGCATTAGCCTGACAGCAAAGGGCAGTGCCGCAATCCCTGATATTATTAGTACAGGTATATGCCTTGCATATTTGATAATAACAAAAACCAACATAGCCGCAGCAAAGCCGATATATGAACCTCTGGAAAATGTGAGTATAAGGCATATGACCATGGTTGCAGCTACAAATCCATTTATAAGTTTCTTTTTTATGCCTTTGGCAGCAAAAAACAATGCAACTGCAACTGGCAGCATATACTCAAGATACTCAGCAAAGGTATTGGGATTGCTAAAGGTTGCTACAGTTCTTGCTTTTAAATCAGGATGAAGACTGATATCTCCCCACAGCTCATCCATGGGTGCAACTATAAAATACTGAAGTATCCCATAGCATGCCATTATAAAGGTAATAAATACAAACAGCTTTATTACATTATTGAGCTTTTCTCTTGTATTGACCACATTTACGATCATAAAGTACATTCCAAAAGCAGCTAGTGCAAATATTAAAAACTTAAGACTGGATCTTTGACTTATAGAAAAAACTGTACTTAACGTCAATATGCCCAGAAAAACCAATATCGGCATATTAATTGGTGCTGAGACAAATTTATCTTCTCTTCTTATTATGATTCTTGCAGTATAAGCAGTAAGCAGACCAGCCGCCAGCATTACTATATTGACATTTGAGCTTATAATTGGTATAGCCAGTATCATAATATATACACCATATATAGGATCTAAAAAGGTTAACAGCATTACTGCTAGACCAGCAGCCGCCTTTAAAGCTATGCTGCCTGATGAAAAAAATATCAGTATTCCTGCCAAGGCAGCGAAAACCGCTACTATTATAATATTAAGTTTATTATTAATAATTTTCATGTAAACACTACCTCTACTCCCTCCAAAACCCTTGAAAAAGACCACTTGATATCCTGTATATGCAACTGTTTTTGATTTTATTATTAACACCTGCTGTTGTGGCACACATTACTAATAATCCCATTACTGATACAACAGCATATATATACAAGTGTCTGTCTAAAGTCCTGTTAAAAATGAAATGAGCGAAAGTCAAAACGCCTGCCATAGCAAACATTCCTAATCCAGAATAAAAAACTGCATTAGCCATGAAATGCTTTTTATTATCAGCTAATACTTTATAAAAGCTGCTGTTATCTATTGACCTTGATACTAATCTTCCGGGCCAGGCTTGAAGCAGCTTAATAATCATCATAAATGGATATGTAAATAGCTTGTATATAAAGCTTTTATCGCTCAAGTTCTCGCTTATATCCAAAAAAGAATGCAAAAGAGCATAAAGAAGACTGCTTCTGGATACTTTTTTCAGCCATAAAACAAAGCTTTTTGTACAGCTTTGCTCATATGTTTTTGAAAGTTTTAGCAGAGAGCTATTTAAATAGCTGGTATGCAGTACTTTCACCAATCTGTATGCTATACTATTTTTTATTATTGCTGTCATTATAAACAACACCTTACTTTTTTATTTGCATTATTTTTTATTTACATTATTCTGCAAGCTCTATGCCTATTATAGTGCCTTTTGTCTTAAACTTCTTACCCTTTATATCAAACTCATATCCTATTCTTACATCCCGCTCTGCCATTAATATTGAGGTATGACTAACGTTTGCAATACCTTCAGCATATATGACCATATTATATTTGCCCGGAACCTCAGCTTCTACGATTCTTCCATCGTCAGTTTCAAGCAGTCTTGTTGCCGGCTTTACATCAACCTTTGTTATAGTTCCGTAATCTGCGTTTTTGGAGTAGTCCTTAAGTGCTTCACCAATAACTACGGAATTTATAGTAAAGTCTCTTACCTCTCTGACTTCAAATGTTATTGTTGCCTTATGGGTTGTTATTCCAATCTCAGCAAGCTTGCCTGTATTGTTAAAGCCCATTAGCTTGTATGCTCCGAATACAACAACAACAAGCAATACTATAACTACCATTAAATCAACAATATTAATAAGCCCAAAAAGCTTTCCCTTTTCGTCTACTATTTTCATTTGCTATTCCTCCCCTAAGATGGTTTTATATATTTCCATATGTCTGTCAGCCAGACTTTCTACTGAATAATTTGTTTTTGCATGTTCATAAAGCTTATTCCCCAGTTGGTTTCTCATATCTGGGTTATTAAGCATTCTATCAAGCTTCTCTGCCAGTTGACTGCTGTTTCCTGACTCAAATAAAAAGCCTGTTTCTCTATCTATTATAAGCTTTGGTATACCTCCGACTGCCGAGGCAATGCTGGGCTTGGACATTCTGGCTCCCTCCAGCAGTGCATATGGAAAGCTTTCAGTATAAGAGGTCAATACATTAATATCAATGGTATTAATAAAGCCATAAATATTATCAAGATAACCTAGAAAATGTATGTTATCACTTATTCCCTTTGCTTCAGCATACTTCTCGAGGTTTTGTCTTTCTTCTCCATCCCCAGCCAGCATAAAGTGAACAGCCTTATGCTTTTTTAATACCTTCGCTGCCGCATCAAGCAGCACCTTATGCCCCTTTACTTGGTGCAGTCTTGCAATGATTCCGACCAGTATACTGTCATTTATTGATGATAGGTTATGCTCCTTTAAAAACATCTCCCTAGGCTCTGCTGATATATCACTATTGAAATCCAGACCATTATATGCGATAAGTATCTTTTTTTCTTTGAACCTTCTTCTTACCAGCATTTGCTTGAAATCATCAGATATGGCTATGTAATAATCCAGCTTTTTCAATGCCATTTTATTAAGAGCTGTAAATACAATATGCTTATAAATATTCCCTTTAAAATCATGAAGATAATCACTATGCATTGTTGTTATACATGGTATATCTATCTTTCGCTTTACAAAGGAAGTAATAAAATTGGCTCTAGCTCCGTGAGAATGGACTATATCAAATTTTTCATCTTTAATAGTATTTATGATTTCGTCTACTACCTTCAAATCAAATCTGCTCTTTTGGTTTAAAACCTTAATATTAATACCGCGTTCTTTTGCTTCATCATAAAAAGAGCCTTCCATGAAACATATTATTTTAGTATAAACTTTGCATTGAAGTCCGCTTACCAAGGAAAGTACATGAGTTTTTGCACCGCCTGTATCTCCGCCGCTAATTAAATGAAGGACCTTCAACATTAAATATCCCCCCTAGGTTCATGCTATGTGGCTAATTATATTTCGACATATACATTTGCTATTCCTTCAAGCTTTTTTGTTAAAGGAAATCACTTTATAATTATTGCCATATAAGCTGATTTTAGTCTTTACAAGCCCCGCCTGTTTGGAAGTTAAAACATACTTAACCATTATATCACATGAAGCTGTATTAGGACACTATATAAAACAAAACCGATGTAATTCATCCTTGTGAATTTCATCGGTTTTGGATATTATTTCAGAGTATAAGCTCCTCTAACTATCATATATGAATCCTCAAGCACCTTTAGTCCTCTGCCGTCATTTCGTGATGAAATCAGCAGATGATTAAATTCTACCGCCTCATCAGTCTTTAAATCCTTACCTGCGGTTGCATCTGCCAAGCCTCCGTTAGCAGTAGCTATTGCTGTACATTTTCCTGATCTTACTATTATCTCAGTACCCTGACCTGCTACAAGAGTTTTGCCCTTTTTAACCAGTATTACTTCATAGGTTGCAGCAGTTGTGTTTTTTAGCTGCGCCTTTAATGCCTCTATTTCCTGAGATTTTGCATCCAATTGTGTTTTTAGATTGTTTACGGCTTCTGTATTAGTGGTTATTGAAGTATTTAACTTAGTAATATCCTGATATACATTTGACAAACTATTATCAAAATAGCTCCTTAGCTGCTCTGCTATCTTGGTTACATAGCTTTGTGTAACTATCGGATCTCCAGTGGAGCCCGGAGTAGTTCCGTCAGCAAAGCTCACTATAAGAAAAGACACTGCCAATACCGCTGTTAAAGCTAATATTACGTATTTTTTTGCACCAAATTTTTTCATCTTTTAATCTCCTTCTCAAATTAATATTTTTAATAAATAAAATTTTAGGCTTGTCCAGTTGTTTCTCACAAAGAGATTAGCAACTCTTAACGAAAAGTATTTTGTTACTGCTTCAAAGCTTCACAATAAAGAGCAACTGTCTTTTTTACCATGTTTTCCATGCTGAAAATAGTGTCGACAGCTTTCTTTGCGTTTAATGACAAGCTTTTACGCAAATCAGCATCAGTCATAATTTTGTTCAATGCCTTTGCAAAGTCTGATACATCACCATATTGAACCAGCAAACCGCATTTTGTGTCAGAGTTTATTATATCACTGACACCGCCTACATCCGTAGCAATTAGCGGTATTCCATAGGATAGCACCTCAAGATTTGCAAAGCCTAATGCCTCCTCCTCGGAAGGGTTTACATAGATATCAATTTTTTTATACAGCTCATATATTTTATCGGTAAATCCTATAAATTCTATATAGTTTTCAAGTCCTAACTGACCTGCCATTACCTTGCACTGCTCTAACATGGGACCATCATTAGCCAGCACAACCTTAAAGCTCAGATTTGTTGTATTCTTTAGCTCAGCTATAGACTTTATTAAAAAAATATGTCCTTTTTCTGCTGTAAATCTTGAGCCGCAAAAAATTATAAAATCCTCGCCCTGTTTTTCTTTTGCTAAATACTCGTAGTCATTGATATTGACCCCATGATGAATTACCTTGATTTTTGAAGCCGCATGCTTGTTTTCTATTAATATTTCCCTTGCTTTGTTTGATATTGCTATAACCTTGCTTTGCAGCAGGGTAAAGAAGGTGTTAAAAAGCTTTGTTACGGCAGTGTCTTTTAAAATTATATGATTTGTATAAATAACCTTGATTTTGGGATTAAATAGCTTGGATAGTAAAGCTATGTAGTTTTCCCTAAGATAATGTGTATGTATTATATCTATTTTTTCTTGCTGGCACAGCTTGGCTACTCTTTTTGCAGCTTTTAAATCAAAAGGACTATTCATCTGAATATTATATACTTCGAGCCCTCTATCAAGTGCCTTTTGAACCAGAAGCCCCTCCTGATTGTATGCTAAAAAACAGTTTGCAAGTCTTCCATGTGTATTATCTATAAGATTCTCAATATATCGTTCAGTTCCTCCCTTGCCTGCATAATTAATAAGGTGTAGTATATTCAAGCTTTCGCCTCCTTTCATATAGATAACCAACTCTAAAACTCAAAATGCTTTTCGTTAAGAGTTGCTAATCTCTTTGTGAGAAACAACTGGAAAGTTTAAATTTTGAAGTTGTTTCTCTTTATAGATAACCAACTCTAAAACTCAAAATGCTTTTCGTTAAGAGTTGCTAATCTCTTTATTGATCACCATACACAAAAAAACTGCTGATTTCTCAGCAGCGGCTTTTTATAAATTTCTATAAGCTGTAATCAACCAATCCGAAGCTTATTTGCAATCCTTCATCAACCTGTCTCATTAAATCGTCGGAAAGATGTCCTACCTTCTCTTTAAGACGTTTTTTATCAATGGTTCTTACTTGTTCCAGCAAAATAACAGAATCCTTAGGTATTCCATATTCTTCAGCATTTATCTCCACATGAGTAGGCAGCTTTGCTTTATTTATCTGTGATGTTATTGCAGCGACTATTACTGTGGGACTGTATTTATTTCCTATATCATTCTGTACGACAAGTACCGGTCTTACTCCACCTTGCTCTGAACCAATTACCGGGCTTAAGTCTGCATAGATGATATCTCCTCTTTTTATAATCACATCATTCACACTCCGCAAGTCTTGTTTCATAACCCAAAAAAGTTTCATTATCAGCAGTAAGCCCTATTTCCGCCAGTGTAGCATTTATCTCTGCCATTTCCAGATAGCCATTTTTCATCTTTTCCATAGTACTAATCCTCTTCAGCTCCTTAATATAAAAACGCATGGCGTTTCTCACAAATTCACTTCGATTGCGACACTCCAAACAGGCTATGTCATCAACTTCCTTTAATAAACTATCCGGCAAACTTACAACTATCCTTTTTATATCTGCCACACTAGCACCTCCTGAGTATTAATACGGCTTTATCCAGCAAATACTTAAACATAGTGATTTAAACAAAACTGGTAAAAGTGTATTTGCTATATATGTATGAGGTATGTCTTTATAAATATGTATAATAAAGGATAAATTAATCTATTTTTTTTAAACATCACTA
>CALGKJ010000018.1 GCA_937930535.1 uncultured Clostridia bacterium | reverse complement strand
ATATAAAGCACTTTACAAACAAGACAAGATATGGTAGTATATAAGTTGTTGAATTCAATAAACAAAAAATACAATGGTCTGACAGAAGAATTAAAGTGTCGACAATAAATAACACATTTTAACTATGTGTTTTTTAATGTTGATTTTTTTGTACCCTTTTTCTACTATAAAAGGTAGTATATTACAATGAAGAAGCGGTATAAACAACATAAGAAAATGATTTTAAATTGATACTATCAATAATCTGACTATATTGGGAAGCGAAAAGTCAGATTATATGTTAGTGGAGATTTAAATATATAGAAAAAACAAAGGGGGAAATTAAATGAAAAAATTTTTGTCAATTTTGCTAGTGCTAGCTATGATTTTCTCGTTAGCAGCATGCAGCAATAACGGAGATCAAGCAACTGTTGGTGATGCAAATGCTAATGCACCAAATGTTAAGGTAGAAAAGAAAGTTATTAAGGTTACTACAAAATTTGTTGATGATGAGCAAACTGCTATATCACTGAAAAAAGTAGTTGAAGCTGTTAATGCGAGAAGTAATGGATCACTAGAGCTGCAATTGTTTACAGGTGGTATATTGCCAATCGGTAAAGACGGCATGGAACAAGTAGTTCAAGGTTCGGATTGGATATTAGTAGATGGTATAAACTTTTTAGGAGATTACATACCAGACTATAATGCTGTAACTGGACCATTTTTATATCAAACCTTTGATGAGTATTTTGCTATGATGAAAACTCCATTGGTTCAAAATCTAAATAAACAAGCAGAAGAAAAAGGTATAAAAGTACTTTCTCTTGATTGGGTATTTGGCTTTAGAAGCATGATGACTAAGAAACCAATAAAGGCACCAGCAGATATGAAGGGATTAAACATAAGAGTCCCAACCAGCCAATTATATACATATACAATAGAAGCTATGGGTGGTAACCCTATTGCCATGCCTTATCCAGATACTTATGCAGCACTTCAGCAAGGTGTTATAGATGGAGTAGAAGGTTCAATAATGACTTATTATGGAACCAAGCAATATGAAAATGTTAAAGAATACTCTGTAACAAACCATTTGCTAGGAGTTTCAGCAGTTGTAATTTCACCTAAGGTTTGGAATAGCTTAACTGAAGAACAAAGAACCATTTTAGAAGAAGAGTTCCAAAAAGGAATGCAAGACAACTTGGCAGAGACTATTAAGCTAGAAAAAGAGTATGAAGTTAAATTAAAAGAATTAGGCGTAAACTTCCACCAAGTAGATGCTGATGCTTTCCTTAAAGCTGCGGCTCCAGTATATACAAAGTTCGATAAATGGACTCCAGGTATATATGAAGAGATATTAAAGGAATTAGATAAGATAAAACAAAACAAATAGATAGTGTATCTCTAATTATATATTAATAAGTTGGAAGGAGTTTATCTTCTTCCAACTTAACAATCATGTACCTTCCGTCATTGCAAAGGAAGAAACAGATAAGCTGTTAAAACGTAAACCATCTTCCAAGAAACGAAACTCTAGGCAATTGCCTGGAGGTATTAAGCTTACAGGAGGTAGAAATGAATAATTATTTAAAAAAATTTGGGAAAAACTTTGAACTTTATTTAGGAAGTTTTTTCTTATCTGTAACAACAATAATTGTAATTATGAACGTATTTACCAGGTATTTCTTAAAGTTTACTTTTCACTGGTCAGAAGAAATTGCTGTAAGCGCATTTGTCTGGACTATATTCTTAGGTTTTGCTAGCGCTTACAAAAGCAATGAGCTTATTGGTGTAGAATTTTTGTTGAAGTTGTTGCCTAAAAAAGGAAGAAATGTAATGGAATTTTTCACTTTCTTATTGCTAACTTTTTTGTCTGGTGTTATGTTTTACTTTAGTTTTAAATATGTAGCAGGATCTACCAAGATAACTGCAGCATTAGAGATATCATACAAATATATAAATGTATCTATAATAATTGCTTTTGCACTTACTACTGTATATTCAATTATATTTTCAGTACGAAGCTTCAAGAAGATATTATCAAATGAAAATGCTGAAAATCAAGGGGGGATATAACAAATGCTGACTATTCTACCGATTATAGTTCTTTTTATTTTATTTTTTCTGAATATACCAATAGCATACGCATTGATGGGTTCTGCACTATTTTATTTTGTATTCATTAATACTTCAATGCCCATGGAAATGGTAATTCAGCAGTTTGTTACTTCAATAGAATCCTTCCCATATTTGGCAGTACCATTCTTTATTATGCTGGGCTCTGTAATGAATTATTCAGGAATTAGCGAAGCATTGATGAACTTCGCAAACACTTTAGTAGGGCATATGAGAGGTGGATTGGCTCAAGTTAATGTATTGCTAAGTGCATTAATGGGTGGAATTTCTGGTTCTGCCAACGCAGATGCAGCTATGCAGGCCAAAATATTGGTTCCCGAAATGGTAAAGAAAGGCTTCTCTAAACCATTTTCTGCGGCGGTAACTGCTGCCTCATCAGTAGTAAGTCCGGTAATCCCTCCGGGAACAAACCTCATCTTATATGCAATCATTGCAGGTGTTTCAGTAGGGGATATGTTCTTAGCAGCATATACGCCAGGAATACTGATGACTATATCTATGGCGATAACTGTTGCGATTATTTCTAGAAAGAGAGATTATAAACCAAGCAGAGATAAAATGGCATCTGTTAAAGAGATCATTGTTGAATTAATTAAATCCGTTTGGGCATTATTGATTCCTTTTGCCATCATTCTTGGAATGAGATTCGGTGTATTTACTCCTACAGAGGCAGGCGGAATAGCGGTATTATTTTCTTTGGTAGTAGGCTTCTTCATATATAAAAAGTTAAAATTGAAACATTTACCAATTATATTAATGGACACAGTTAAAGGTACTGGTGCAGTAATAATTATAATTGCCAGTGCCAAAGTATTTGGTTACTACCTTACATTGGAGAGAATTCCACAAATGATTACACAAGCACTTATGAGCGTGACAGATAGTCCCTTTATATTATTATTAATAATAAACCTTATGCTATTATTTGTAGGAATGTTTATTGAAGGGGGAGCTGCATTAGTAATATTAGCCCCATTGTTAGTTCCGGCAGTTAAAGCGCTTGGCGTAGATCCTGTACATTTTGGCATGGTGTTTATAGTGAATATCATGATCGGAGGATTAACTCCGCCATTTGGCTCTATGATGTTTACAGTATGTTCAATAATAGGTGTAGCCCTAGAGGACTTCATAAAGGAAGTTTGGCCTTTTATAGTAGCATTATCAGTAGTGCTGCTGCTAATTACTTATTCTGAAGCTATCGCATTGTTTAGTCTTAATTTATTCAACTAAGTCTATAGAGATTAGCAATTCTTAACGAAAAATATTTTGTTTTTAAGGAATGAACTAAAAGAAAGAAAAGTCCGTATACCTCTTTCTTTTAGTTCATTATTTTTATAAAAGCATTAAGCGGGTGTATAACTTGACGACTTATAAATTACGATAGTGTTTTTCAGAATATACTATATGGGAATATATGGATTACATTGAAATTACTTTCATCAAGTTCAAAAGCCCAAGAAAGATTCAAATAAAGCAAAAACTTGATTTTTCGAGGTTTTTTGCTTTATTGCTATATACTATCTTTTTTGACGCTTACACAACAAGTGAGTATAATAATAAATATAACTATTTATTTTGAATTATGCATATATATGGGGTATTTTATGGAAATTGAAATAAGATATTCATTAGATAAAAGCGTATTAGTAAATTACATACGTGCTAAATTAAAGGAAA
>CALGKJ010000017.1 GCA_937930535.1 uncultured Clostridia bacterium | reverse complement strand
ATAGAGAAACAACTTCACAATCTAATATTTCCAGTTATTTCGCACAAAGAGCTAAAACACTGTATAACAATATTATACTATAAAAATTAAATTTAACATAAACAAAAAACTATACCTGCTGTGTCATTACTATACTCAAATATTTATATGTGTCGAGGGAAAAATACAAAAAGTACAGGATATTGAGGCTTGATATAAATTTTAGATATAAAGTAACACAAGCATCACTGTAGCTTCATATTATGGAATGAATGGATATTTATATTAAATTTTATGGGTAATAATATTGCAGCTCATTACAAACTAAAAGTCAGTAAATTTGGAGGTAAATATGGATACAAGGGTATGGTGTGAATTTACTTCTCCAAAGGAAGTATGCAGGGATTATATACTAGAGCTTTTTAAAAAGTATAATGTTACTTTAAACTATAAATTAGAATATGGACATGACAGTGAAGATTTTTTTTCTATGGTAGAAAAGTATAATGAACACAAAATACCGATTTCGATCTGGGCTACATTATCAGATGAAATGGGTTATTGGATAAATGAAAAAAACGCACATCACTTTGAGGAATATTCAAAGGAGCTGATCGATAAATTTGAGGAAAGAGAATTAAAAATAAAAGGCTTATGTATCGACTTGGAATCTCCCTTATCAGATATACAAAACATAGTTAACCCAAAGAGAAAAATAGATTCCATAGCTACCTGTGCAAAGTTTCTGACACATAACCTCAATAAAAAGAGATTTTATACAGCCAAGGAAACTTTAAAAAACACCGTGGGAGATTTAAGGCAAAGAGGCTATGAAGCCTATGCTACCTGCATAAGATATTGCTACTATGATTTGAAGTTTAATACAGAAATAATGCAAAACGCCCTTGAAGTGCCTGTGTTTGACATTGATTGGGATAAATATAACCTTATGTATTACGCAACAATGATAAGAAACGAGCTGAAAAAGCTTAAGAGGGTAAATGTAGACTATCTGATTTATCATCAAGTGATGCATTTAAAGGAAAAGCTAAAGGATAAGCTTGCCATTTCCGTAGGGGTTACAAATGTAGGCAAGCTGGGTAATGAGCCATATTATGAAAGTATGGAGGAGTTTGAAAAGGACATAGGAATACTTAAGGAATGCGGAGTGGAGGATTTTTCTTTATTTAGTCTGGATGGAATCCTTGAGGAAAAGAAGCTGGAAGCATTTTTAACCAAGATGAATACTGCTAAGCCGTGCAAGCCTGAGCTTTGCAGCCGGGTTATAAGAAATGAAGTGCTGGCAGAAATGCTTTTAAAGCTTTTTAATGGCTATTATAAAATAATAAGATAGTTATACAAAAATAATAATATTTTATAAGTTTACAAAATATTTTATATTTTTTGAATCGTATCTTCTATAAGTAACTTAATAATGATATAATAAAACTATAGAAAGTATACTCTGAATTAAAAACTATTCTGTATAGGTGAGGGTATATATGAAGATATTAAATATAATTCCAGATCTGCTTACTCCAGGTATGATACTATATGAAGATGTTTTTAACAGTAATGGCGGAATTATTTTGCTTAGGGATACTGTTTTAAATGAAAGATACATTCAAAAAATTAAGCTTAACAGTATTGATAAGATAAAGGTTAAGATTAAGGAAATAGATAACCCTTCCTTAGATGCGGTTTCAGAAATTACAAGCATATATGACAGCATAAGAATCGAAGAATTCCGCGACAATTATACTGAAAAGGTTGATGAGGTAACACAAATTATAAAGGAAATCGGTAAAGGCGGATTTGTGGACCTGAGAAAGGTAAATGAGATTAGCAAGCATATCATACATGACTTTAATACTCTTAGCGACGTAATAAATTATCTTCATTTGGTTTGTCCATTAGATGATTATACCTATGCACATTCTCTTAATGTATCGCTGATATCAATAATAATAGCCAGATGGTTGAATTTCACCAACTCGCAAATTGACGAAATTGCTACTGCCGGTTTATTGCATGATATTGGCAAAACCAAGGTTTCCCAAGAGCTTCTTTCAAAGCCCGGAAAGCTCACACCCCAGGAGTTTGAAGTAGTCAAAAGACATACAATACTAGGCTACAGCATAGTAGAAAAGGTCAGTGATATTTCTGCACAGGCAAAGCTTTCTGTCTTAATGCACCATGAAAAAATTGACGGAACAGGCTACCCATTAGGTGTAGCTGATAAGGATATACCAGAGTATGCCAAGATTATTGCAGTTGCAGATATATACGATGCCATGACCTCTAATCGCTCTTACAGGGATAAAATGTGTCCTTTTGAGGTGATCAGAAACTTTGAAATGCAAACCTTTGGAAAGCTTGATACTAAAGTGCTTACAGTATTTTTAAAAAATATTGCCAACTCATATCTAGGAGACTTTGTTGAGCTTAATAATGGTGAGCTTGCCGAGATTGTATTTATTAATCCAAACAGAGTATGGCAGCCCATAGTTAAGTCCGGCAGCGAATACATTGATTTGTCTAAGTCAAATTGCAAGGTTAATATAAAACAAATAGTTTAAATAAAAGGAGCTTCCTTTTTACTGATTGCCTAATCAATAAAAAGGAAGCTCCTTTTATATGTTATATAGAGGCAACCATAAAACTTAATTTATTCATAGCTGGTTATTGCTTTCTTGCGTACAGTTAAAAAATATATTAATAAATACAATGTTATATAAAAATTGTATTTGCTAATAATAATATAGAAGTATTATAGGGAAGCAACCAT
>CALGKJ010000016.1 GCA_937930535.1 uncultured Clostridia bacterium | reverse complement strand
CATTAAGCACATATGCTTTCTAGTTTTACCCTTAGCTCAAAATTTGTAGTATTACGGTATCCATAAGCCCTGCATTTGATGTTTTTTATTTTATGATTATTTCCTTCAGTAGGTCCGTTGGATATCGGGTAGTCGTAGTAATTTAAGATATATGGAAGCCAGTTGCTAAGCGTTTTACAAAAGATCTTTAATTCCGGAATATTAGACTCTGCAACCAAGGCGTTGTAATAGGCGATAAATGCAGCAGCATTATCTTTGTTCTCTATAAAGAAAAACTCCCTGAATTCTTCTTTAAGATAATGAAGTTGTTCTATTTGTGGATACTTGGTGCAGGATAATATCAACCGTAAGGCTTCTTCATGGGTAAGATCTTCAACATTTTTAAGAAGTGCCCAGCGTATTTTAAAGACTTCGTCCTTTTTACCATATTTTTTAATATGGTTTTGAATGTGTTTTCTTGCTTCATCTACACACCTATGCAAATGTTGCGAAATATGAAATCGGTCGATTACTGGCTTGGCATTAGGGAAGCATTCCAAAATTGAGTGACAATAAGTCCGACTCATATCCATGGAGACAGCTAATACACTTGCTCTAATCTCCTCTGGCCAGGTCTGGATATGGGTAACGACATCTTCCTTTTTTCTACCGATAATCATTGATACTACCGCACCAGTTTCAAGATTATATATTACTATATTGTAGTTGTGCCCTTTCCTGTGGGCAATGTCATCAATACCAAGAAACTTTAGCGGTTCGGGTGGTGCATTATCCAATACCATATTTACATAGTGGTTAAATATTCTCTGGCAAGTATGCTCGCTATGACCAAGAATATCTGCAACATTCTTTATTGTGTTTTTGTGCATAAGGGTAAAAGCATATTTCTCATAGGGGATGGTCTGGCGTTGATATTTTCTGATAAACGTAAACTGCTCATCAAAAGGATGAACAGGATCACAATCACACACATAACGCTTTTTGTTAAGCATAATAACTGTTCGCATTCCCCATATAGGAAGATGCTAATAAGGCTGACACCGTGAGTCATGTACTTGTTGAGTTATTCTTTTACATCTTGGACATACAGTAAAGTTATGCATACAAACAGCATGTATTTCAAATGTGCCATTATTTACATTGGTATAAGTTACCTCTATCCCTTGCAAACCGAGGTGTTTTTGGATAAAATCATAATTGATTTTCATCCGATATCATCTCCTTATTTTGATTTTGGTTGCACATTTGATAATAAGAGATATATCGGATTTTTTGTACCCTTTTTGCCAGTATATCGGCAATGTAAGTTATGGAAACTCTAATGTTTCACAAAATTCATTGTTGAACCTAAATAAAAAATACAGGTATCCTAATATAGGATACCTGTATTTTAATTATAATGCTAATCTTATTATAGTTATATTATCTTGTACCAAATTGGATTGCGTCAACTAAAGCTGATGGAGCTTGGTTATTGATGTCTGTTACGCCTGCAAGTCCTGTTGCTGATAATCTGATAGTTGCAAATTGACCAGTTGTTAGAGTATGCTCTAATGTTATTACAACTGTTCTGCCATCTGCTTGTAATACTGCTGTGTCAACACCTGCTGTGAAATCAGCACCTGTTATTGTGAAATATGTCATATCTAAGCCTGAAGCTATTATTGTTTCATTAAACACTACAGTAATTTCGTTGTTAGCTGCATTTATTGATACTGCTGATATTACTGGTAATGCATTTACTGTATCAACTCCACCGAATTGAACCTTATTTGCATTTAGAGTAGCATCATAAGTTTCACCTTGAAGGTCTGATAATGTTCCTGGTGTTATTGTTAACTCATAAACTGTTCCTGATACTAATGCTACTGTCGCTGCATCAAGACTTACTGTTAATTTAGTTTTATCAGCAGATTGAGTATAAGTTGCACCTGCTAGATTTAGGTTGTTACCAGTTCCTGATACTTTTACTACTCCAAAGCTTGCATTACCTAAAATAACTGCTTCTGTGAAGTACACGTCAAATGTGTATCTATCTATAGGTATAACAACACTCATTTTTGGAGCTGTGTTAGCTACGTTAGTTCCTGCAAATTGTACCTTGTATGCTGTTGCATCAGCATTTAGTATTCTCATTGCATTGTAGCCGGCTGCATCTGTTACACCTGCGTTAAATGTTAATTCATAAACTGTTGAAGTTGCAAGTGCTGTTGCAGAATCAAGGTATATTATAGCTTCTGTTACTACATCAGCCGCTTGTACTGATACACCTGTAATTGTTCTTGCTGGTGTTATTGTAAATGCTGCTGCTGTTACGTTTGTTACTGGCTCGCTGAATGTTACTTTTATTGCTGTGTTGTTCTGTGCTGTTGCTGTCATTACATATGGTATAGGATTAGTTACGTTAGTTCCTGCAAATGCTTTAACATTAGCGCTGTTTGCTGTTATAAGGTTAGCTATGCCTGTAATTGTTGCTTTGTATACATGTCCTGCTTCGAATAACGCTGGGTTAGCTGTTGCAGTTCTGAATTGCACTCTTACTATATTCTTGTTAGCTTGTTGGAATTTAGCATAAGCCAATCCAACTGGATTTACATAAACAGCATTATTATCTTCATCAATTGTCATAACTAGGTTTGTTACGTCTGTCGCTGTTAATTCTCTATCGAATATTAAGTCAACTGTATTTTCGTTTACTATAGATATAGCTTGTAGTGTTACTTGTGAAGCTGCTACTGATCCAACTCCTACAAATGCTATCTTAGTATCTGCTGCTATTGCATTACCTGATATATCTTGTACTCCGTTAATTGTTACGTTGTAGATCTTACCAGGAGTTTGTGATGCTGTTGTTAATGTTACTATTCTGTTTGTAGCGTCTAATGTTGCTTTTGTAGCATATCCTAGATTGCCATCAAATACATAGTTTAATACGTTAGTAGCTGTTACTGCATCCATATCTTTGCTAAATGTTACTGTTACGGTGTTAGCTGCTGTTGCTACTGTAGCTGTAGGCTTTATTGTATCCTTAGCCATACCGCCGAATAATGCTTCATATTTGTCCATTACGTTACCTGAAATATCAGCAACGTTTTGTACTGTTACTTTGTAGATTGTTCCTACTGTTTGTTCAGAAGTTGTTAATGTAACAACCGTTCCTGCTGCATTAAGCTCAGCCTTTAATACTACTAGACCGTTGTCTACTGTATAGTTAGCTATATTTTCAGCTACTACTTTGTCCATTGCTTTATCAAATGTTACTGTAATCTTTGTATTAGTAGAAACTGTTGCTGAAAGTACAGTTGGCTTAGTTGTATCTTTAGCCATACCGCCGAACAATGTTTCATACTTATCCATTACGTTACCATCTATATCAGCAACATTTTGAACTGTAATTTTGTAGATTGTTCCTACTGCTTGCTCAGAAGTTGTTAATATTACAATTGTTCCTGCTGTATTAAGTTCAGCTTTTAACACTGTAAGACCATTATCAATTGCATAATTAGCAATATTCTCAGCCATTTCCTTATCAACCACTTCACTAAATGTTACTCTTACCATATTGTTTGCTATAACAACTGCTGTAGCTGTTGGCTTAGTTGTATCCTTAGCCATACCACCAAATAAAACTTCATATTTATCCATTACATTACCTGATACATCAGCAACGTTTTGAACTGTAATTTTGTAGATTGTTCCTACTACTTGTTGTGCAGTTGTTAATATAACAACTGTTCCAGTTTCATTAAGTGCAGCCTTTAATACGGTTAGATTATTATCAATTGTGTAGTTAGCAATATTTTCAGCCATTGCTTTATCTACTGCTTCGTTAAATGTTATTTTAACTCTGTTATAACCATCAACAACCGCTGTAGCTGTAGGTTTTACAGAATCAGTCATAACTGCAACATATTGCATTGACTTATTATTAACCTTTACTGAGTAAACTGTGTATGGTACTTGTGCTTCAGTTACAAGAGTAACTGTTTTACCATCAGCTGAAAGTGTAGCTGATTTAACTTCTATTGCGTTGTTTGCTGCATTCTTAACTTCGAAGGATGATACCTCAACACTTGTTATAGCTTCTGATAAAGTTATTTGTATTTTATTATTAGCTATTGCTGATACAGATTTCATTGCTGCTTCAAGAGCTGCCTTAGCTGCTTCTCTAGCTTCTGCATCTGCTGCTGCTTCTTCAAGTTCAACTATTACAGCTTCTGCTGCTTCAAGAACTGCTATATTCTCAATAACTGCTTCTGCATCTAAAGCTGCTACTGCATCAACAAGTGCTCTAGCTACTTCAACGTGAGCTTTGTGTGCAAGCGTTACAACTGCTGGAAGAGCTGCAATAGCTTCTTCTGCTGCTGTTATAGCATTTTCAAGCTCAACTGTAGCTGGATCTTCATAAAGACCAACTAAGATAGCTGTTTCCATGTCTATTATTCCTGCTTCAACTAGAGTTGCTATTAGAGTCATTTCTGAATTCTTAACAGGTATTACTAGAGCTTCTAGTGTAGCAATTGCTAAATCATTAACTGTGAAGTTTGTAACGTCAGCAACTGAAACCATACCTAGGTCAGCCGCAAAGTTGAAAGTACCTGCCCATGTGAAGTCTCCGATTACGTCTACTGAATTTTGCTTGTAGCCAAGAGCTTCAAGCATTACTTTGTAGAAGGATTGTGCATTGATTTTAGCGTTTGGTAAGAACATACCATCAGCACCCTGCCATCCTAGTTCAGGATGTGACTTAAGGTATGCCATAATTGCTTCTCCACCTTCCCACACATAGTTTTCACCATCTGGGAAGTTTGCTGTGCCTGTCCATGCAAGAGCTTCTTCTTCAAGACCTCTTAATCTCAAGTACATTATAGCTGCTTGTAATCTTGTTGGTTGTGTAGCAAGGTATTCAGGTGTTACACCATTTCCTTCACCTTTTAACATTCCTATTGCTTCTGCTATTGCTGCTTCATCACTTATTGTTGTATTTGCAAATGCAATTGTCAATGTTGAAAACATTAATGCGAAGGCAAGAAAAAGTGCGATAAATTTTTTGTTCATAAAATTTGTTTCCTCCTCAAATCTCTTTTTATTTTTTGTTGAAAATTGATTTTTAAAACTATAAATAGTTTTTTGATCGAACTCTCTACTGCGACCGATGCTATGCACCTCCTTTCCAGGTTGTAGATAAATTGATTTATTAGCTTGTTCATGTTAACATAATTCTACATGACTTTTTTAAATCCTGCTGCGGTAAACATACTGTAAATATCCGAAATATTTGTGTAAAAACTGTTACATAGTCGTAATACATTTGAATTATGTTAACTTGTGATGTCATGGTGTTATTATATTAGAAAAACTGATTTAAGAAAAGCATATATTTTATGTAACTTAAGAAAAAACTAGAACTTTTTTGGCACAATATGCATCTAATATGATAGCAAACAAAGTCGTATCAACTATTATTAGGTTTTTGTCGATTTTCAGCAAGCTAATATTTTTTTTAATTTTATTAAGGAGGTAGAAGGATTTTGTGAATATTTAACAGAATATATTAATTATCAATGATAAAAATATAAGGAGGATACAAATGAACAATTTTAAAAAAATGATAGCAGTAATCACAGCAGTATTATTACTGACATCAGCATGTGTGGTTTTTGCGGGTAATGATGCATCTATTCTTACTGACATAAATAATAACTGGGCAAAGCAGCATATAGTTAATGTATATAATAAAGGTTTGATGGATTCTATTGAGGACACACTTTTTAAGCCCAATGACAATGTAAAGAAATATGATGTAATGGTAAGTATCTCACGTATGATGAGAGCGGACAAGGTATCCAATCTTACAGCCCTTGTAGAAAAATACAAAACGGAAGTGCTTGATAAATACAAGGTACCTACATATGCAAAAGAAGCAGTTGCATTTTGTCTTGAAAAACAGATCATAACTGTTTATGATGTTCAATGGTTCAGTGATTTTCCTAATGTGCAAAAGATAGAAGCAAGCTTGTATCTTGGAAGAGCCTTTGAAATACAATATGATCCGGCTAAGAATCCGCCAGTTGCACTTTCCTTTAAGGATCTTAGTGAGATACCTATTATGTATAGATCGCATGTGGATTTTTTAATTAAGATTGGCGTTATTGATGGAAAGGGCGATGCAAACGGAAACTTTAATCCAAGAACTACAGTAACAAGAGCGGTATTCGCAAAGATGCTTGATATTTCGAACGCTTGTTACGAAAAGGACTATTTAGACATTGAAGAAGAATCGGAAGTTCAAGACGCTGCTGATCAAGCAGACGATAATGATACAGTAAACAACGATGCAAATGAAGATACTGCCGATGTACCTGTTCAAGATGAAATTGGAGACATAAATCAGGATGAAACTATACTTGAGGGTTATATAGAGGAAGTCATACCTGAGTACGGAAATATTGTTATAGGCATAAAGCAAACTAATGGAACAACCCTTAGTAAGGTATTCGGAGTTGCAAAAGATATAACTTGCACTATAGATGAAGCTCAAAGCTTTTATTGGAGACTCAAAAAGGGCGATTCGGTGACAGTAGCTTTAATAAATGGAGAAATAGCAAATGTAGCAGCTGAAAGTAAAATTCAAAAAACAAAAGCAACTATAAAGGATATACGTATTGCAGACGAAAAGATAATCTTTGAGGTTCAAACTGAAAAGGGTGAAAAGAAAAGCTTTGCTTTAACAAATGAAACTACTGTTGTAAAAGATGGCAAGGAAGCAACTTACAGAGATTTAAAAGCAGGTATGAGTATTGCCATAATCACATCCTATCAAGAACTGATAGAAATTAACGCAGACGTAACCAAAAACAGTGATAGGGGAGTTATCGAATCTATCAGCTTTAGCAGAACAGCTCCAGCCAAGATAATAATAAAGAGAGAAGACGGACAAAAGATTGAATACTATATAAACAATAATATTAAAGATGAAAATATTATAGTAGAAGGTGAAATATCAAGTTTATATGATTTAAGACCAAATATGCTTGTTGATCTTACACTTGAAAATGATGAGGTTACTAAGATAGTTACAGTTGTTTCAGATACCAGAGTAAATATTATATCAGCAACTGTAAAAGAGATTGTTTACGATAAAGCTCTTATACTTATAGAGTATATTGATAGCTCAAATAAATTGGTAACCAAGCATGTGTATGCTACAGATGCTAAGATAGCCAATAAGAGACTGGATGCGCTTACTATTCAGGATATCAAAAAAGGCATTAAGCTATTCTCCATAATAGGAAAAGAAGAGCTTGGAATAATAATGGCTGAAACAATCATAATCGATAAATAGTAAACAGCGGTCATAGCTAATTGAACTAAGTATAGTTTTGGAAGGATTTATTACAGCACATGTTTATAGAATAAACATGTGCTGTATATTATAGAGAAACAACTTCAAAATTAAATATATCCAGTTGTTTCTCACAAAGAGATTAGCAACTCTTAACGAAAAGTATTTTGAGTTTTAGAGTTGGTTATCTATATGTTTAATGATTTATTTTCTATAGGAAAAGAGGTAATAAGAATGCATAAAAAGCTTATATCAGTTGTTGTACCTATGTATTTTGAAGAAGAAGTAGCTTCTATATGCTATAACAGGCTTCTGAAAACCATGGATAATATAAAATATAACTATGAGCTGATATTTGTTAATGACGGCAGCACAGATAGAACACTTGATATATTAGAGGATATAGCCCAAAAAGATAAAAGAGTCAAGGTAGTGAGCTTTTCCAGAAATTTCGGGCATCAATTAGCAGTTACAGCAGGCATAGATAAATCAAAGGGCGAGGCAGTAGTTCTTATAGATGCGGATATGCAGGATCCACCTGAATTAATACCACAAATGATAGAGCTTTGGGAAAAGGGTTATCATGTAGTATACGGCAAAAGAAAAAAAAGGAAAGGAGAAAGCAGGTTTAAGCTAGCTACAGCAAAATATTTTTATAGAATATTAAACAGACTTTCAGACGTTACAATACCCCTAGATACTGGAGACTTCAGATTAATGGACAGAAAGGTAGCCGATGTACTTAGAAGTATGCCTGAAAAAAGCAGGTTTATAAGAGGCATGGTAAGCTGGGCGGGCTTTAAACAAATACCACTGGAATACGAAAGAGAGAAAAGGTTTGCAGGTACTACAAAATATCCTCTAAAAAAGATGCTTAAGTTTGCTTTTGATGGAATAGTGTCCTTTTCTACAAAGCCATTAAAGGTGTCACAGTTTCTTGGTTTCTTGGCAGTTATAGTAGCACTTGCAGTATTTATATATACAGTCACCTATAGGATTTTGGGAGGCAAAAACCTTGTTGCAGGGTGGGCTTCCATTATGACTACTGTAACATTTCTAGGTGGTGTACAGCTTATATCCATCGGAATATTAGGCGAATATATAGGGCGCATGTATGAGCAGAGTAAAAACAGACCTCTTTATATAATTGAAAGGGAAATAAACACAGATGAAGAAAAATAAAATATCTATAATTATCAGCTTTTCAATTGCACTAATACTAATGTATGCAATATTAAAAAAAATCGGCTTTGAAAAGCTTCCAGAATACTTAGCAAGCATAAACTATACATGGATAGCAGCGGCTACTATGCTGTACACTGTTGATATGATGGTGAGAGCATACAGATGGCAGCAGATATTAAAGGATAATAGTATAAATATCAGATTAACCGACTCCTTTTTAGCATACAATTTGGGGAATGCTATGAATATACTGATACCAGCCAAAATAGGCGACATTGCTCGTTCATATTTCTTGAATAAAAAATATAAGCTGGCATATGCCAAGACACTGCCTGCAACCTTTGTGGACAGGATATTTGATGTTGTCGGCGTTTATATTGTAATACTAATATGCAGTGTATACGTGATAACCACAGTCAAGCTGGACAGATGGTTTTATAATATGCTGCTGCTTGGAATTATTGCCCTGGTATTAACCTTCGTGTTTTTGGAAGTGATTATTAACAATAAAAAGCTGTTAAAGAGTATTAAAAATAAAAGGCTTGTGGAGTTAATAGAAGCAATGCGGCAAGTGTTTCACGGCTCTATAAAAAATAAAGGCAAGCTTTTAAGGATGACGGTATGCTCCACATTTATTTGGACATGCGAAGGCATTATAACCTATTTTATATTTCTTTCATTAGGACAGAATATAAGTCCCATAATAATTACCTTTGCCAATATGACAGCAAATCTGACAAAAATCATCCCAGTGACTCCCGGCGGACTGGGAGTATTTGAAGGTACTATGATATTGGTTTTATCCTTTTATGGATATACAGGAGCAGTTATTGGTATAGCATCAACCCTGAACCACTTGCTTATGAATCTATATACCATAGCTTTGGGAATGTATGCACTGATAAGAGAAAACATTAAAATAGCTAATATTAAAATGGAAAAGGTGAACAATCAATGAAGCAAACAAGGATAGCGGTAATCGGTGCTGGCATTACTGGCTTGGCTGCGGCTTACCAGCTTAGTAAAAACGATGTAGAGGTTGATATATTCGAGGCAGACAATCAGGCAGGCGGCATCGCTGGGGTAACCTATATAAATAACATGCCAATAGAGAAATACTATCATCATTTCTTCAAATCTGATAAACATATAATTCAGTTGATAAAAGAGCTTAGAATATCAGATAAGGTTAGATGGCTTCCCAGCAGTATGGGATTTTTTGTTGATAACAGACTCTATAAGTTTGGTACACCACTATCGCTTTTAAGCTTTAGACCATTATCTATCTGGAGCAAGCTTAAGTTCGGGTTAGGAGTACTTAAGATTATGAGTATCAAGGATTGGAAAAGTCTTGAGAATATAAGTGCTTATGAGTGGCTGACTCAAAATGTAGGAGAAAAGGTATATCAGAAGGTTTGGAAACCACTTCTTACAAGTAAGTTCGGAGATAGATATAAGGAAATTTCCATGTCGTGGTTCTGGGGAAAGATTAAACTTAGAGGAACCTCCAAGGAAAATGGACAAGAAGTATTAGGTTATATAGATGGAAGCACAAAAACTCTGCTTGATGCGCTGGAAAAGCAGCTTACTGACAGAAGAGTAAAAATACGTTTAAATTGCAAGGTAAATAAAATCAATAAGACTGATGAAGGTTTTCTTCTCAAAACCTCATGGGGAGATTTTGCATATGACAAGGTTATTTGTACTACTCCTGTACCAATATTTACTGAAATAGCAAAGGATATTCTGCCAGTTGAATATATAAGGGAAAAAGAACAGATAGATTATACCTCCGTTGCATGTACTATTATTATACTTAACCAGCAGTTCAGCCAGTATTATTGGATGAATATAGGGGATGAAAGCATACCCTTTGGCGGAATTATAGAGCATACAAATATGCTGGACGAAGAGGAATATGGCGGCTGCAATATATTGTATATTTCAAACTACCTTTTTAACACCAGCAAGTATTATACCATGGATCAGCAGGAGCTTTTAGAGGAATACATAAAGCACCTTAAGAAAATAAATCCAAATTTTGATGAAAGCTGGATAGCGGCATCAGTAACCTTTAAGGATGCTTATGCCCAGCCAATTATTCCTTTGAGCTATTCAAGCATAAAGCCTGACTACTCAACACCTGTAGAGGGCTTGTATACAGTCAGTATGTGCAGCATATACCCAGAGGATAGAGGGGTAAACTATGCTGTACGTGAGGGCATTGCAGCGGCTAATAAGGTTATAGAAACAAAGGACTTTTGAAATAATCAAAAGTCCTTTGTTTCTATAATAATAGTTTTCTCAGAATCAAAAACCACATCACCCAGAGATAGCAGCTTATCTATATTTATATTAGCAAACTTCTTTTTTTCCAGATCTCCTATTATAATATATTTCACCATATATTTTCTTAAAACAGTCAAGGTCTCTTTTATGTCGGCAGATTCATAAACCGTCGCAACCTCTGCTGCACGCTCTTTAGGCAGCTCGGAACTGTTTCTCCATAGCCATTCATGTACATACCAGCCTTGTATAGTGGGAAGACCTGTAGCCATGGAAATGCGGCAATAATCTGAATAGCTGTCACCGTTAGCCTCAAGTATAGCTTGTTGCCCATTCACATTTGCATTAAGCCATTGAACTGCATCAAAATCACCTTTGGAAGTCCTTTCAAGAAAACTCAGCCCATTCAAGCCCTTATAATTTGATGGCTTTATGCTTCCGTAGTAGCCCTTTACAGCCATTGCTGGATATAGCATTGGAAGCACCAGCATTATGATAAATACAACTGATATAATTAATCTAATAACAGAAGAATGCTTTTTCCGCATAAGTCTTACCGAGATATATCCTATAGCTAATCCGAACAATATAAATGCTTGATACACAAGCTTAAACATTGTATTAGCCCTGTGATATTTCGCTTGATAAATATCCTTGACAAACACAACTTCAGGTAGAATAATCAGCCCTACAGCACAAATAACAAGTATAAAGCAGAAGGTGTCACTAGCAGACAAAAATTTAAGCAGACCGGGAAAACCTTTGTGAGTATCCTCATGCTTACATGGTCTATTACAATATAATACAATCTTACGAATAATAAAAGCAGTAAAGCATAATGCAAAAAACAACTGGTGCCCCCATAATACGAGAAGCTGGTAAAATGGCGTACGTGACCATACAAAAGCAATTTTATTAGATATCATATCAAAACTCATATTAAAGGGCAGTAACAATATTTGAGACAAAATTAAAAAAGAGAAAAATGTTGCCCAAGGTATAAGAGACGCATATTTAAGGCTCCGATTATGTTTCAGGTTATCCTGATTTATACTATATGTCTTACTATTAACCTGCTGTACAGCATATGCTATTATTACCCCTAATGCTACAGTTGCATATATGGGGTAGTCCCAGGCGTTGGTCATATACATTACAGACAGAAACAGAGAGCCTAAAAGTATAGTTTTTACGTCAAGCCCTTTACGCTGCCTCCTGCTCTCCCAAAAAGCGAACATAAGTGCCGCAAACGTAATTACATAGGGAATATCTGAAACGTGACCGTGCAGGTCTGACACAACAAAAGAATATATAGGAAACTCATGTATCGTTCTATCCTCGGTCTGAGGGTTATGACCTATATACCTTGTGGAGTGAGGATAAAAATAGCTGTACTCCGATTTGGTATGAGTAATATTCTTCTCTACAAAGGGCTTTGCATAGGAGTAGACAAAGCCATGCAGATTGCCTGCAAAGGATACCATAAACGCCGATATCAGACCAGCTATTAATGCCTTTCTAAGCTTATCCTTATTCATACAATAAATCATATTACTGACCAATGAAAAGGATAATGTAAAAGCTTGAGCAAGTATAGTTGCCAGCATAAGATTATAGGTTACAGCAGAAGGTATGGCAGTTAGTTTAGTTAGAAAAGCACATATGTAATGACCGAAATAATAGTAATTTATACCCTTGCCAGCAAACCAGATGTCAATTGGAGGCATGTACTCCGCCCTTAAAACAGCATTGACAAAACCAAAATCCATGAATTTTTCAAGCCCGTAAATATCAGGCTTGATGCCTCTTATATAGCTCCAGAACAATAATAGGATAAGAAAAATAACTTCCTCAGCAGCATATATGCTTATTAGCTTACCAGATATCAGGAAACTCTTTCCCCGACGAAATATTATATAGACATTAATACAAACGAGTACAAGCAATACTATAAAAATTTCAGTTCGACTAAAGGCTGCAAGCTTCAAAGCGGACAACAACCATACAATATAACCAGAAACAGCAATAGCAATAACCTTTGAAAATGAATACCCCTTATCAAAAAACCTTCCGAAGTATTTTTGAGTAATTGGAAGGAATATTACGCCTAGTAGTAGAATATATAACCACCACTTTAAAACTATTAGTGAATCAGCATACATACATGATACTCCCTTCTATTTGTGCATCTTCGTATTGAAATGCTTCAAGCAACAATGTTATTGTGCTGTATTATTAAGTACAATTAATATATTACAATATTATAAAGGATTTTCCAATATATTATAGGGAAGCAACCATAAAATTTAAGTTTCAAGCTATATAGAACACGTTAAAGAAATTACATCAGGCAATCGCTATGTACGTGTTCTATCAAATATAAATATCGCTTCTCACCTTGGTAAATGTAAAATCTTTATCGGTATTTATATAAGAACCCTATAGTAAATTATACTGCATAAATGGCGTAAAATACACTCACTTCACAGCAACAACGCACATAACTTCGCAGCAATATACGCAGAAATTAGAATTATAATTATTTATGAAACGGAGTGGTATTAAAATGAAAGTAAAAAAAGCAGTAATACCAGCAGCAGGCTTAGGCACGAGGTTTTTACCCGCCACTAAGGCACAGCCTAAGGAGATGCTTCCCATAGTAGATAAGCCGACAATTCAATACATCGTAGAAGAAGCGATAGCTTCTGGTATTAAAGAAATTCTCATAATTACAGGGAGAAATAAAAGAGCAATCGAGGATCATTTTGATAAATCCGTAGAGCTGGAGCTGGAGCTTCAGCAGAGAAGCAATATTGATTTGCTAAAGCAAATGCAGGATATATCAAATCTTGTGGACATACACTACGTAAGGCAAAAGGAAGCAAAGGGATTAGGTCATGCCATATACTGCGCAAAAGCTTTTGTAGGTAATGAACCCTTTGCAGTACTTCTGGGTGACGATGTAGTGGACTCTGAAATTCCATGCTTGAAGCAAATGATAGATATATATAGTAAGCATGAAGCTACTGTTTTGGGAGTACAGCAGGTAAGGAAAGCGGATGTTTCAAAATATGGTATAATTGCTTTTGAGGCAGCAACGGATAAGATCTTTAGAGTCACAGACATGGTTGAGAAGCCAAAGCTAGAAAATGCTCCGTCTGATATAGCTGTGCAGGGCAGATACATAATAAAGCCGGAAATATTTGATATACTAGAGAATACAGCACCAGGAGCCGGAGGTGAAATACAACTGACTGACGCTCTTAGAGTACTTGCAAGACAACAACCGGTTTATGCATACAAGTTTGACGGTAAAAGATACGACGTAGGAAGCAAAATAGGTTTCTTGCAGGCTACAATTGAATTTGCACTTAAGAGAGAAGATTTAAAAGACGAATTTTCAACTTACCTAAAGAGCATAATCGAAAAGGTAAATCATAAAGAACTATAGTACAAGGAAGGAATACAAATAATGCAGAGCTTACTTAAGTATATAACTGTAGATATTATGGTAATATTAATGTCTATGGTACCACTAATAGAATTAAGAGGGGCAATACCTTTTGGTGTTGCCTCCGGTTTATCTCCCATGTCCAGTTTAATGCTTAGTCTCATAGGCAGTACAATACCAATACCGTTTATACTGCTTGGAATCAGACCTCTGTTTGAAAGGTTAAAGAAAATTAAGAGAGTAAGGAAAATTATAAATAATATTACAAATAAGGCTATGAAAAAAAGCGGAGATGTTGTAAAATATGGTTTTTGGGGACTGATTATTTTTGTTGGCATTCCTCTCCCAGGTACCGGAGTTTGGACTGGCAGCCTGATGGCTGCTCTTTTAAATATGCGTATTAAGATTGCTTTTCCGGCAATATTTTTAGGAAATATAATTGCGGGCACAATTATGTATATACTAAGCTATACTACAGTAAATTTTTTTAATCTTATTCCATAACAAATAAGAAAATTAGTATATAGAAAACACTAAGTACTTTATACTATAGGGTTTTTAGCTTAAAACTTAACGTATTCTTCTAAAAATAATATACTTAGTGCAGATATATAGTTAATATATTTATAAATATTAAACATATATGGAGGTTGAAGAATGAACTATCAAGAAAGGTATACTCAATGGATAACAGAGCAGATTTTTGATGAAGAAACAAAGTCAGAGCTTATACAAATAAAGACTGACACTAAAGAAATCGAAGACAGATTCTATAAGGATTTAGAATTCGGTACTGGCGGCTTGCGAGGCGTAATAGGCGCAGGTACTAACCGAATGAACAGATACACAGTAGGAAGAGCTACTCAAGGTCTGGCGAACTATATTTTAAAGAAAAATATACAAAGCCCCAGCGTAGCTATAGCATATGATTCCAGAAGATTTTCAAGAGAATTTGCAGAAGAAGCAGCAAAGGTTCTCAATGCAAATGGCATAAAGGTTTATCTTTTTAGTGAGCTAAGACCTACACCAGAGCTGTCCTTTGCTGTCAGAGAGTTTAAAGCAACCGCCGGCTTGGTAATAACAGCAAGCCACAATCCTCCTGAATATAACGGCTACAAGGTATACTGGAATGATGGAGCTCAAGTAATCTCTCCCATAGCAGAGGAGCTTATAGCAGAAGCCAATGCAATTCAAAACTTTTCAGACATTAAAAGAATGGATAGCTTGACAAATGACAAAAGCTTACTGGAGATTATAGGAGAAGAATTTGATGAAAAGTACATAGCAAAGGTTAAAACTCTCTCTCTTAATGAAGAAATAGTTAAAGAAATATCAGATGAATTAAAAATAGTATTTACGCCCCTTCATGGTTCAGGTAATAAGCCTGTAAGAAAAATATTAAAAGAAGTAGGCTTTAAAAATGTAATAGTAGTACCTGAGCAGGAGCTGCCTGATCCAAACTTCTCAACAGTCAAGTATCCTAATCCAGAGGAAAAGGACGCTTTTAGGCTGGCAATAGATCTGGCAAAATCAGAAAATGCAGATTTGATAATAGGAACAGATCCTGATTGTGACAGAGTAGGTGTTGTAGTCAGAAATTCCTCTGGTGAATATGTGGTTCTGACAGGAAACCAGACAGGCGCACTGCTGATAGAATACTTATTATCTTCCTTAAAACAGCAAGGAAAGCTTAATCAAAAGAGCACAATTATTAACACGATAGTTACAGGTAAAATGGGAGATAAAATAGCAAAAGCTTACGGAGCAGGAGTAATATCTGTATTAACGGGCTTTAAATATATAGCAGATAAGGTAAAAAGCTTTGAAGCAGCAGGCGACAGAGAATTTATATTCGGATATGAAGAAAGCTATGGTTATCTTGCAGGAAACTTTGTCAGGGACAAGGACGCAGTTATAGCCTCGATGCTTATATGCGAAATGGCAGCCTGCTATAAGAAAAAGGGAATGACATTATACGAAGGCTTGATGGAGCTTTACAGCAAATATGGTTTCCATGCAGAAAGCACTGCCTCAATAGCCTTTAAGGGCAAGGAAGGTATGGAGATGATGCGGGATCTTCTAAACAAGATGAGGGCAGATGCTCCGCAAACCATAAACGGATTAAAGGTTGTTGAGGTAAGGGATTATATGGTATATGAGGGAGCTATAAAGCTGCCCAAGGAAAACGTACTTTATTTTACGCTGGAAGACGAATCATGGTTTTGCCTGAGACCGTCCGGTACAGAGCCAAAACTGAAAATCTATTTCTCAGTAACCGGTAAAAGTCTGGAGGATGCTGCTATAAGAATAAACAGCCTTAAAAAGAGTGTTGAGAATTGTGTTGCTGAGTACTAAAAGATATATATATTAGTATTATTTCATAAATATGTTGTTTGGAGGAATATTTCAATGGAGAAACTAATAATAACAGCATGCCTGACTGGTGCAGAGGTAACAAGGGATGTACAGCCTAATCTGCCGATTACGCCAGAGGAAATTGCAGATGCAGCTTATGAGGCTTGGAAGGCAGGAGCTTCAATAGCCCACGTACATGCGCGAAAAGCTGACGGCACACCTACTCAAGATATAGAAGTATATAGAGAAATAAAAAAGAAAATAGAAGAACGATGTGATATTATATTCCAACCTTCAACAGGAGGTGCGGTATGGCACTCTAAAGAAGAAAGGATACAGCCTGTATATCTGAAGCCTGAAATGGCATCACTTAGTACAGGTACTTGCAATTTTGGAAATGATGTATTTATGAATTCAGAAGAATATATGGAAACATTCGCTAAAGTAATGATGGAAAATGGCGTAAAACCAGAGATAGAAATATTTGAAAAAGGCATGATTGACAATGCTATGAAATTAGTAAAAAAGGGACTACTGACAATGCCGATACATTTTGACTTTGTTATGGGAGTACCGGGAGCTATAATAGGAGAGCCAAGAGATCTTATGTATCTGGTATCCAGCATACCCTCCGACTGTACATGGACAGTGGCAGGTATAGGAAGATATGAGCTTCCGCTTGCGGTAATGGCTATAGTTATGGGGGGACATGTGAGAGTAGGCTTTGAAGATAATATATACTACTCAAAGGGGGTAATAGCTCAGTCAAATGCACAATTGGTTGAAAGAATTGTGAGAATATCTAAAGAATGTGGCAGAGAAGTAGCAACTCCCAAAGATGCAAGAAAAATTCTAAACCTTGCATAAATAAAAGGTAAAAATTTGAAGCCTTGTTTTTACAATATTAAAAGGATTTTTCAATTAGATGTAGAAATAGTATATTAGAGATTAGCAACTCTAAAGCTCAAGATAGTTTCACTATAGGGTTTTATGCTTGCTTCCCTATATTAATCATTAGTATTTTTAGATCTATCGCTTTATGCTAAGCTTAGGAGGTGATGTGACATGCTTTTTGACATGAATATTAGCGCTTCAATCAAATGTAAGAGCTGTGGCAAGCTCAATATTATTGATGTATCCTTATTTGACTTATCTAATAGAGACTTGTATCATGTTGACTGTGATTGTAGAACAAATATACTTAAGATAAAAAGCAGTGATTGCAAAAACTTCCGTGTTTATATTTCGTGCTTGGGATGCGATAAAGAGCATCTATATATTTTTAATTCTAGACAAGTTCTTAGCGAGAAGGTTAAGATTCTTACCTGCCCTACCAGCAGGATGGATATAGCGTTTATTGGAAACAGAAAGCTGGTAAGGGATATGGCAATGCAATATGAAAGAGATTTGCAGGAGCTGATAAATGTTCTTGGCATATAATTTATATTGAACACGAGACCTAAGCGTAAAACTCGTGTTCCTTTTTATTGTCAATATTGATGCTCAATCCACCATTATTATTATTGGTGGATTGACAGCTATGTGGTAAATGAATTAATATTAATATTGCTGGAAATAATTTTAAAAAGAGGTGATAAAAGGTTGAACGAATTGATGCAAAAGACTATGGGCGAACTCAGAGAGATGGCTAAAGCAATGGATATTAAAAGCTACTACAAATTTAAAAAAGAGGAATTAATAGCACTAATACTTGATAAAATAAAAGAAGCAAGGTTGGCTCAGGGTATGGCGATGGAAAATAATAACGAAGAAATAAAAAGAGAAGAATCAATTCAACAAGATAATGTAAGTGAAGAAAAAAATGAAGAGAAAAGTGAAGAAAAGAATGAGGAAAAGATCATAGAGCAAGAAGAAAGAGAACAAAAAGAGAAAACTCCAGAATTAAGTGAAGCCGAAAAAAGGTTCCTTGAAAGCAAGGACGTAGAAAAAGGCGGAAGAGCGGACGGAATATTGGAAATCCTGCCTGACGGCTTTGGATTCCTACGATCAGACAATTATCAGTCGGGGGATAGGGATATATATATATCACCCTCACAGATACGAAGGTTTAACCTGAGAACTGGCGATAGGATCACAGGTATTACAAGAGCTCCAAAGGATGGGGAGAAATTTCAGGCACTGCTGTATGTACAGGGAGTGAATGGAGATAACCCGGAAACCGTTATAAGACGACCAAACTTTGAAGACTTAACACCAATTTACCCAGAGACAAGAATAACTTTGGAAAATGAACCAAAGGATTTGTCAACAAGATTAATTGACCTTCTAGCACCGATTGGCAAGGGACAAAGAGGAATGATTGTTTCACCTCCGAAAGCAGGAAAGACAATTCTTTTGAAAAAAATCGCTAACAACATTACCAATAATTATCCAGAAATTGAATTAATAGTACTTCTTATTGACGAGCGACCAGAAGAAGTGACAGATATGAAAAGGTCAATCAGAGGTGATGTTATATATTCCACCTTTGACGAAATGCCGGAAAATCATTGCAAGGTGGCTGAAATAGTTCTTGAAAGGGCTAAAAGACTGGTAGAACAGAAAAAGGATGTAGTAATCCTTTTAGACAGCATAACAAGGCTGGCAAGAGCCTATAACCTAACCATTGCCCCAACTGGCAGAACCCTGTCGGGAGGCCTAGATCCTGGAGCATTATATAAACCCAAGAAATTCTTTGGTGCAGCTAGAAATATTGAGGAAGGCGGAAGCCTGACAATCTTAGCAACAGCTTTAGTAGATACCGGCAGCAGAATGGATGATGTTATTTTCGAAGAATTTAAGGGAACGGGCAATATGGAAGTACACTTAGACAGAAAGCTTTCAGAAAAGAGAGTTTTCCCAGCTATTGATATGAATAGGTCAGGTACAAGAAAAGAAGAGATGCTTTTAACTCAAAAAGGCTATGAAGCTATTATGTCTATCAGAAGAGCTTTTAGCAACGGCTCTAATTCAGAGGTTACAGAATATCTTATTAATAAGCTTCTGCATACAAGAACAAATGAAGACTTTATAGAAACAATCCGCCAAGCAAATTTTAAAGAGTAATACATATAAATCACATTAAATAAGCTTCTTGGGCGTTGACTCATAGAATATTTTGTGCAGTTTGAAGGATGTATATGGAAATGATTCTTATGTATATGTAAAAAACTTAGCGTGATTTAAAGTCGAATATTAGCGGTATAAATCTAAAAAAATAATTGCCAAGAAAAAAATTCTATGCTACAATATAACAGTTGAAAGTAGTCTATTAAATTAGAGGACATTTATGGAAATTGACTAGAATGTTTTAAATGTCGTCGTGTCCATAAACAGGTTATACGGAAAGAGGTGAACAAGATGCAAGAGGGAATTCATCCAAAATACGCTGAAGCAGTAGTAAGATGTGCATGTGGCGAAACATTCCAAACAGGCTCCGTTAAAAAGGAGATTAAGGTTGAAATTTGTTCCAAGTGCCATCCTTTCTTTACAGGCAAACAAAAGCTTATAGATACAGGCGGACGTGTTGACAAATTCAGAAAAAGATTCAACCTTAAGACTGAGGAATAAAAATGGGAGGTTAGAGTTCATAACTTTAACCTCTGTTTTAATGTAAGGGGGAGAAATCATGTATGGACCAAAGGATCATGGCTGGCTGGAAGTAGTTGTTGGTCCCATGTTTAGTGGGAAAAGTGAAGAATTGATCCGAAGAATAAACAGAGCAAGAATAGCTAAGCAGAAGGTACAAGTTTTCAAGCACTGTATAGATGACAGATATGCAATTGATCACGTTGTATCACATAATGGCATCAGTGTAGAAGCTATAAAGGTTTCAAAGGCCAGTGATATTCTGGAGTACATAGATGAAGAGGCATTAGTGATAGCCATAGATGAAGTACAGTTTTTTGATAAGGATATAGTAGAAGTGTGTGTAAGACTTGCAGATGAAGGAAGAAGAATCATCGTTGCAGGGCTGGATCAAGATTTTAGGGGAGAGCCCTTTGGTCCCACACCTGAGTTGATGTCAGCAGCCGAATTTGTGGACAAAATACAAGCTATATGCATAATATGCGGTAACCCCGCCACAAGAACTCAAAGACTTATAGATGGCAGACCGGCAGCTTTCCATGATCCAATAATTTTAGTTGGTGCCAAGGAGAGCTACGAAGCGAGATGCAGAAAGTGTCATGAAGTTCCAGATAAATATATTAAAAGATAAAGGTGCTGTTTTTCAGCACCTTAAATTATATATTAGCTGTTATCCTTTTCCTCAAGGGAGTTTATAGTGTTGTTCAATGAACTAATTGCACTTTTGATACTGCCTATAGCACCCTCCATGTCGTTAGCATTACTGTGAGCTTCAAGTTCTAAGGAATCTTCAGCATCCTTGCTAACTTCTAAAACCTCATTTATTATCTGCATAACTTTTTCAGGTGTAAAAGGTTTAATTACATAGTGCTTCGCACCGGATTGCAATGCAGACAGCACCATAAATTTTTGATCAAGAGCACTAATCATAATAATTTTTGCATCTTCAAAAGAACCAATAATTTTTTCTACAGCTTCAACACCATTCATAACTGGCATTGTAATGTCCATAGTCACAAGATCCGGCTTATGCTTTTCATACTCTCTAAAAGCATCTTCCCCATTCACTGCTTCTGAAACAACAGTATGACCGGCTGCTTTTAAAATAGCAGACAGGTTTCTTCTCATTATTGGTGAATCATCAACTATAAGAATATTTGCCATGCAATACCCCCCAATAAATAATTATCATCTCAACAAATCATAAAAAAACATTTTAAATAATATGTTATCATTTCAATATTTTATCATAAAATCCCAAATATTGAAACAAGTATAAAATACAATTATAAAGAAAAGCTGTATTATATGGTACTTTTGAGCAATAGCTTGAAAATTTTTGCAAGGAGGGATATACTATATATTGCATAATAGATTATAAAGGCATATTAGTGCTTTCTATAAACGAAAAGTAATTTGAGCTTTAGAGTTAGATATCTATAACTACTTTGAAAGAAAGAAAGGTATATTAGATGAGTGATAAAAAAATAGCAAACATAAAACCCAAGGCAGTTGGAGGTCAGGCTGTAATTGAAGGTGTAATGATGAAGGGCGCGGAGAGTATCGCAGTAGCTGTTCGAATTCCAAGCGGAGAAATTGCAATAGATAAGCAGCAGCTTAAAAGCAACAGAAAAACCATATCAAAAATACCTATTGTCAGAGGTATGTTCGCATTTGTGGATTCTTTAGTATTAGGCGTAAAATCCTTAATGTACTCTGCTGAGTTTTTTGAAGAGGAAGAAGAAAAGGAAACAGACAAAAAACCTTCTGCAATCGAGAATTTTTTGAGCAATAATGTTGTTTGGATTTCTGTTGTCATATCAATATTCTTCTCTGTGGGACTATTTATTTTAGCACCTACATTTTTAACCGACCTTTTCAAGGTATTGACAACCAACAAGCTTATGTTAAATGGAATCGAAGGCATAATAAGGATAGTAATGTTTTTAGGATATATAGTAGCTGTATCCAGAGTGAAGGAAATACAAAGAGTGTTTGAATACCATGGAGCAGAGCATAAAACGATTTTTTGTTATGAGCATGGCGAAGATTTAACGGTAGAGAATGTAAAGAAGCATGGGAGACTGCACCCAAGATGCGGTACAAGCTTCTTGTTTATAGTTATGATAGTAAGTATCCTTCTATTTTCATTTTTCGGCTGGTCAAACAGGCTGGTAAGATTCGCTACCAGAATACTTTTAATGCCTATAGTAGCAGGAATTTCATATGAGCTGATTAAGTGGGCGGGAAAAAGCCGCAGCAAGCTTGCGTGCATACTGTCTGCTCCTGGAATGTGGCTACAGAAAATTACAACCAGAGAGCCTGACGAAAAGCAAATTGAAGTAGCGATTACGGCATTAAAAAATGTAATTGTTGAAGGTTCGGAGGCTGACAACTGGTAATGCATACCATAAATCAACTTTTAAAGAATGCTGTTAAAATACTGAAAGCTAGCAGTGAAACACCTGTTTTAGATGCAGAACTGATATTTATATATACCATGCATAAGCATGGCTATGAAATGAACAAAATAAAAATTATTACCAATGGAGGCAATCATATACCAGATGAAGTTGCAGATTACTTTATTAAGCAAATTAATAAAAGAGAAATGGGAACGCCTGTACAATACATAACTAATGTGCAGGAATTTATGGGCTTGGAGCTTTATGTAGAAGAGGGGGTTCTGATTCCCAGAGCTGATACAGAAATAATAGTGGAGAAGGTAATAGAGCTGTGCAAGAAAAAAGAGAAGGTTCATGTACTGGATATGTGTACTGGCAGTGGAGCTATAGCAGCCAGCATAGCTTATTACATTCCAGATTCCAAGATTATTGCTGTAGACATATCGCAAAAAGCTATTGAATGCTCTAATATAAATTTAGAAAGACACAAGCTGTCTGAAAGGGTGGCTGTTATTAACAGTAACCTGTTTGAAGCTATTGGCAGTATGAAATTAAATAACAGCTTTGACGTAATAGTCTCTAACCCTCCTTATATATCAACTGAGGATATTAACAAGCTTGCTGTAAATGTTAAGGACTATGAGCCGATACTAGCACTTGACGGAGGCAATGACGGTCTTAACTTCTATAAAGCCATAATAAGGGAAGCCCATAATTTTCTAAAGCAAAACGGCATATTGTGCTTTGAAATAGGCTACAATCAGGGAGAGAGTGTTATTGAGCTTATGAAGCAAAGTGGTTATTATACAAATATTAATATCCAAAAGGATTTAGCAGGTTTGGATAGATGCGTATTTGGATTTAGGTATAGATAAATTAAATGTAGTGTAGGAGTTGATATTATGTTTGATAAACTTGAATTTATAGAGGATAAATATGAAGATTTGAGCCATAAGATAAGCGATGCGGAAATAATTGCAGATCAAGCGCGGTGGAAAAAGTTGGTTAAAGAGCATGCTAACATAGAACCTATAGTAATCAAATTCCGTGAGTACAAAGAAGTCATAAAGGGAATAGAAGATTCCCACGAAATGCTTAAGGATGATTTAGATAGAGATTTCGAAGAAATGGTAAATCTGGAGCTTAAAGAGCTTGAGGGAAAAAAGGAAAACATGGAACAGGAGCTAACGGTATTACTGCTGCCTAAAGACCCAAATGATGACAAGAATGTTATAGTAGAAATAAGGGGAGCGGCAGGCGGAGATGAAGCAGCTTTATTTGCAGGAGATCTATTCAGAATGTATACCCGGTATGCAGAACGACTGGGCTGGAAGATAGAAATTTTAAGCTCAAGTCCGACGGATATCGGAGGTTATAAGGAAGTAATATTCGAGATTGACGGAAAGGGTGCTTACAGCAGGCTCAAGTATGAAAGCGGAGCTCACAGGGTACAGAGGGTTCCGGATACCGAGGCAAGCGGAAGGATACATACCTCTACTTCGACGGTTGCAGTACTGCCAGAGGCTGAAGATGTGGATGTTGACATAAATATGAACGACTTGAGAATAGATGTTTTCCGTTCAGGAGGACATGGAGGTCAAAGCGTTAATACAACGGACAGTGCAGTAAGGGTAACACATTTGCCATCAGGCTTGGTAGTATCCTGTCAGGATGAAAAGTCACAGCTTAAAAATAAGGATAAGGCTATAAAAATACTTAAATCAAGACTTTTGGACTTAGAAATTGCAAGACACAATGCCGAAATAGCAAGTGAAAGAAAAAGTCAGGTAGGAACCGGTGACAGAAGCGAGAGAATAAGAACGTATAATTTTCCTCAAGGCAGAGTTACAGATCATAGAATAGGAATGACGCTTTATCAGCTTGATTCCTTCCTTGATGGAGATATAGATCAAATGATAGATGCCATAATAACCAGCACTCAGGCAGAAAAGCTTAAAAATAACGAAGAGTAATATTGCAGCGTCAGACTGTTGATATAGGTAATATATCAGCAGTCTTTTATTTATCTGGATTATAGCCATGCTTTACATCTAATATATCCCTCAAGAGCGTTCTCTGATTCTGCACTATAGAATATATTTATAGAGAAACAACTTCAAGATTGAATATTTCTAGCTGCAATTTACATAAATGTAAAATGCACATAATTTCATTGTAGGAGGGAATAATTATGAACAGACTTGTCGCTATTACTTTAATAGGCTTCATATGCGGAATGGTGGGAACGGGACTAGGAGGAGTAATAACTTTTTTTATCAAAAACCCTACAAAACGTTTTATGGCTGTATTATTAGGTTTTACCAGCGGAATAATGCTGTCAGTAGTATGCTTTGACCTTCTTCCAGAAGCCTTTAGAATCGGAGGAATGGAGCTTAGTCTTATGGGCATAGGAATAGGAGTAGTTGCCATTTTAGTATTGGATCAGCTTCTGCCTAAAAGGATAGTCAGTAAAAAAAGCTCCGCCAATAAAACAGAAGCTGCATTGGCATTTATAAAAAGCGGTTTACTGCTAGGCGTGGGAATCGCTATGCATAACTTTCCAGAAGGTCTGGCAGTGGGTTCCGGCTTTGCTGCCAACGATTCATTAGGATTAGGGCTGGCTATAGTAATAGGGCTGCACGATATGCCTGAAGGGATCGCTATGGCTGCACCCTTAAAAATGGGTGGAGTCAGCAAATTTAGGATTCTTATATATACAATTCTTGCCGGAATTCCTATGGGATTCGGAGCATTGATAGGCGAGCTGCTGGGTGAAATATCGTATCAGTTCATATGCTTGTGCCTAAGCTTTGCAGGCGGGGCGATGCTGTACATAACATGTGGTGAGCTGATACCCAAATCCCAGAGCATCTATAAGGGAAGAATATCTACCATAGGTATGCTGGTGGGTATAATGAGTGGAATATACATATCGGGGATACTTTAAGGATATTAACTAATCCAATTAGAGGATACATAATATTGCATGGAAGCATTTACTATGTTATTATTAATTTAAATAAATTCAAGAAAGAGATATAGAGTTTTTAGCTTAAAACTTAATTTATTCCAAGCTAAAAACCTAGAAGGGAAGCAATACCTAGCCCATGAATAAGGTAAGTTTTATGGTTGGTTCCCTATACACAGGAGGAATTCAGTTGGATACCAAGGTGTATTATTTAAACGAAGAAAATATTGACAAAATAATAATCGACAAAGCAGCCAGCATAATCAGAACAGGCGGCACAGTTGTATTTCCTACAGAAACGGTTTATGGGCTTGGGGCTAATGCATTATCCTCAGAGGCTGTAAGCCGTATTTTCACGGCTAAAGGCAGACCGTCAGATAATCCGCTTATAGTACATGTATCCAGCTTGGATATGCTGATATATTTAATTGGCGAGGAGCTAAGCAAAACAGCCCAGAGCTTGATAGATAAGTTTTGGCCAGGACCCTTAACACTGATTTTTAAAAAATCCTCAAGGGTTCCTATAGAGGTTACTGCTGGACTTGAAACAGTAGCTGTAAGGATGCCGGATAACGAAGCAGCATTAAGACTGATTGAAGCAAGCGGACTTCCTATCGCTGCTCCCAGTGCTAATTTATCTGGAAAGCCCAGTCCTACAATGTCTGAGCATGTTATTGCCGATATGAGCGGCAGAGTGGATGCGATATTATGCGGAAATCAAAGCAGAGTTGGAGTAGAATCAACAGTACTGGATTTGTCAGGGGATACACCTACGATTCTCAGACCTGGTGGAATAACCTATGAGGATTTAACTCAAATTATTGGTAAAGTAAATATTGATCCGGGACTTATAGATTCAGATGCTGTTCCCAAAGCTCCGGGAATGAAGTATACACATTATGCTCCTAAAGCAGATATGGTCATTATCAAAGGTGAAATAGAAGCTGTGAAAAATAAAATACAGCAAATGGTAGATATAAATGCTCAAAATAACCTTTTGACAGGTGTATTAGCATCAGAAGAAACGAAAAACAGCTATAAAAATTGCAGGGTAATATCACTTGGAAGAAGAAGCAATACAGAAGAAATAGCTTCAAGGATATTTGCGGCTTTGAGGGAGTTTGACAAAACTGATGTAGATATTATACTTGCTGAGGCAATAGAAGAAAAATATATTGGCATGGCTGTAATGAATAGAATGAAGAAGGCAGCAGGCTTTAATATTATTGAGGTGTAGCATATGAAGAAGATACTATTTGTTTGTACTGGCAATACCTGTAGAAGCAGTATGGCTGAGGCACTATTCAGATATATGCTGGAAAAGGAAGGTTTAACCTTTGATTATAGTGTAGAATCTGCCGGAACCTTTGCCGAAACAGAGCAGCCGGCATCCTACAATGCTGTGCTTGCCCTAGATGAAATAGATATTGACCTTTCATCCCATACATCAAAAATGATTGACAAAAAGATGCTAAAAGAGGCTTATTTAGTGCTGACTATGACCAAGTCACATAAAAAATATCTAGAAAATATGAGCCCAGAAGCGAAACATAAGATGTTCACTCTAAAAGAATATTGCGGAGAATCAGAAAAAAAAGATATATGTGATCCATTTGGCGGCAGCTTAGATATTTATAAGCACTGCCGTGATGAAATACTTGATAACCTTCAAAAACTTATACATAAGTTGAAGACCTGCGAATAATACAGTACTTAGAAATTTTAATGCTGTAAAAGCAGAGAAAGGACTAAAAGATTCTTAGGGAGGTAAAAGATGAAAATAGCCATAGGAAGCGATCATGGTGGTTTTATTTTAAAAAATGAGATTATAAAGCTGCTAAAGCAAAGAGGATATGAATTTAGAGACTTTGGATGTTTTACTACTGAAGCTGTTGATTATCCAGATATTGGGCAGGCTGTTGGAGAAGCTGTGGTTTCAGGTGAATATGATAGAGGAATAATATGCTGCGGTACAGGTATAGGAATATCAATTTCTGCCAATAAGGTTCCGGGAGTCAGGGCAGCCTTATGCGGAGACTGTTTTTCAGCAAAGGCCTCAAGAGAGCATAATGATGCAAATGTACTTTCTCTGGGAGAACGAGTTACAGGTGTAGAACTAGCAAAAATGATAGTCGATATATGGCTGACTACAGAGTTTTCAGGAGGCAGACACGGAAGTAGAATAGAAAAGATAAAAGCCATAGAAACTAAGTACAATAAAATATAGACAAATACTAAATTATGAAGTTGTTTCTCTATATATACATACTAACGATCATTATTTTTAAGGAGGAATTATAATGACAGAATACAAAAACGTTACGGTTATGAATCATCCTATGATTCAGCATAAGCTTACAATATTAAGAGATAAAAATACAGGCGTTAAGGAATTCAGAGAACTGGTAGAAGAACTGGCTATGTTTATGGGTTATGAGGTAACAAGAAGTCTTCCTTTGGAAGAGGTTGAAATTGAAACACCTGTTTGCATAGCAAAAACTAAGGTTATATCGGGAAAAAAGCTTGGCATAATCCCTATACTAAGAGCAGGACTAGGTATGGTAGACGGCATGCTTAAGCTTATACCTACTGCTAAAGTAGGTCATATAGGCTTATATAGAGATCCTGAGACATTAATGCCAGTAGAATATTACTGCAAGCTTCCAAGTGACGTAGCAGAAAGAGACTTGATAGTACTAGACCCAATGCTTGCTACAGGCGGTTCAGCGGCAGCAGCTATTACCTTCTTAAAGGATAAGGGTGCAAGAAGTATACGACTGGTTAACCTTATTGCAGCTCCAGAAGGCATTAAGACAGTTGTAGATGCACACCCCGATGTAGAAATATTTGTCGCAGCAGTGGATGAAAAACTCAATGATCATGGTTATATAGTACCGGGACTGGGAGATGCCGGAGACAGACTGTTTGGAACAAAATAAAAAAATACACGTCTATACATATGGTGATTTTATATGTATGATAAGGAGGTGTATGAATGCGGCCGGGATGGGACGAATACTTCATGGACATTGCAAAGCTGGTAAAGCTGCGTTCCACATGCTTAAGGCGCAAAGTAGGTGCCGTTATAGTAAAGGATAAAAGAATATTGTCTACAGGCTATAATGGAGCTCCTTCAGGATTAAAGCATTGTGAAGAGACCGGTTGTCTTAGAGATGATCAGAATATACCCTCAGGCGAACGGCATGAGCTATGCAGAGGACTTCATGCTGAGCAAAATGCTATAATACAGGCAGCAATGTTTGGAGTAGGTATCCAAGGGAGTACAATTTATACAACATTATCTCCGTGTATTTTATGCACAAAGATGATAATAAACGCTGGTATAGTAAGAATTGTACTCAGCGAACCCTATAATGATGGACTAGCCCTTGATATTTTAAAAGAGTCTGATATTGAGCTATATAGAATACGTTAAAGAAATTACATCAGCCAATCCCTATGTACGTGTCTATCAAATATAAATACTTTTCTTACCTTAGTAAATGTAAAATCTTTATTGGTATTTATATAGTAAAGCTTTAGTGATATATTAAAATAAAATATTTTTGAGAAGAAAATACATAGGAATCAAAATATTACATATATCATATTAAATTTTATGGGGAAACTATATAAAAGCGTAAATTGACAATGTGTTTTTGCTGGTGTAAAATTATTTTTATGGAAAAATATAAAAAACAAAAGTATACTATACATGGGAGTGATAAAATGAGTTATTACTTTATAGCATTCATTAGCGCCCTGTTGGTATCTTACGTAGTGACCCCTTTTGTTATTAAACTTGCAAACAGGGTGGGTGCTATAGATGTACCAAAAGATGATAGAAGAGTTCATAAGGTTCCTACGCCTAGACTTGGAGGAATAGCAATCTTTCTCGGGTTTATAGCTGCTTTCTTAGCTGCAATAGCTGGCTTCAAAGCTAAAGCTCCTCAAGGCATGTTAATGGAGATGGCAGGTGTATTGGTCGGAGCTGTTATTATCGTAGTTACAGGGTATTTTGATGACATAAAACCTCTTTCAGCTAAACGTAAATTTCTAGTTCAGCTTCTAGCCGCAATAATAGTTATTAGTAGTGGTGTAACAATAGAAAGACTCACAAACCCTTTGCATTTTTTATTTAGGGATATGTCATCTACAATAGAGCTAGGGATTTTATCCTATCCAATTACACTTGTATGGATTGTAGGTGTAACAAATGCTATAAATCTTATAGACGGATTGGATGGACTTGCTGCGGGCGTATCCACCATTTCATCAATAACGTTATTTGCAGTTGCATTGTTTAATATTCAAATGCCTATAGCAATCCTAGCAATTGCTTTGGCTGGCGCAACAATTGGGTTTTTGCCACACAATTTCAATCCTGCAAAAATATTTATGGGAGATTCAGGGTCTCTATTTTTAGGCTACATGCTTTCGGTAATATCAATTATGGGTGTTCTGAAAAGCGCAGCCGCACTATCAATATTAGTTCCTGTTTTTGCAATGGGTATTCCGATATTTGATACCTTCTTTGCAATGTTAAGAAGAATACTCAGCGGAAGGTCTATAGCAGAAGCTGATAAAGGGCATCTACACCATAGACTATTGGATGCAGGACTGACTCAAAAACAAGCAGTACTTACTCTATACTGCGTCAGCGCAGTACTGGGCTTTAGTGCGGTAGCACTGATGGAAGCTACCTTAAAGGTTGCAGTAGCACTGGTATTCGCGGTTTTTCTCTTAGCCTCTATGGGGGTAAAATACTTGGGGCTTATGGACATAAAGACAAGCACTGACAAAATAGATGCTTAGATATATATAGAAATCCATAGATAATAAAGGTGGGAGTATGATTTCTCTCACTTTTAATTTATTAAGCTTCTAGTAAATTAACGTGAGTTCGATACGAATAAAGAAAGTATAGATGTTATGTAGTGAACCTTGTGTAGAGACTTAGAAATTCTTAACGCAGCGGAGTGAAAATTGCGTCAAGTGTTTGAGCATAGCGAGTTTTGACGCAATCCGCAGCAAGTTTAGAATTTCTTTGTCTCGAAACATTCAGTGAGTGAAATAATATCTATACTTTCCTTATCGAACTCACGTTAATTACAAAAAACAATTACATAAGGAGTTGATTAAATGATAAAAGTTCTATCAATATTCGGGACAAGACCAGAAGCTATAAAAATGGCTCCCCTTATTAAAGAGTTGTCTCAAAATCCACACTTTGACTCTAAGGTATGTGTAACAGCACAACATAGAAAACAATTGGATCAGGTATTAGAAATATTTGATATTCAACCCGAATTTGACCTTGATATAATGAAAAACCGCCAAACACTTACGGACATAACAGTAAACGCACTACAGGGCTTGGAAAAGGTAATAAAAGAGGTTAAACCAGACATTGTTCTAGCTCATGGAGACACAACTACTACCTTTGTAGCATCTCTGGCAGCCTTTTACAATAAAGTGCCTATAGGACATGTTGAGGCAGGACTCAGAACCTTCAACAAGTATTCCCCATATCCAGAGGAAATAAATAGGAAGCTTACCGATGCAATGGCGGATGTATTCTTTGCACCAACAGAGCTTTCCAAGTCAAACCTAATAAAAGAGGGAATAAAGGAAAACAATATATTTATTACAGGAAATACCGCGGTTGATTCATTAAAGACTACAATAAGCAGAGACTTTGAATTTCACACAGCAGAACTAAAAGCTATAGATTATAAGGCTAAGAGAGTTATATCAGTTACAGCACATAGACGGGAAAATATAGGCGAGCCATTGGAAAATATTTGTAGAGCCTTAAAAACTATTGTTACAAATTATAGCGATGTTGAAGTTGTTTATGCAGTACATAAAAACCCGGCTGTAAGGGAAATAGTATATAAAATACTTAATGATACACCCAGAGTACATTTGCTGGAGCCTATAGACATTTCTGAAATGCATAACCTGATGGACAGAAGCTATATGGTACTTACAGATTCAGGCGGACTGCAAGAGGAAGTGCCTTCGCTTGGAAAGCCCTTGCTAGTAACGAGAACAGAAACCGAAAGACCAGAGGCAATAGAGTTTGGAACATTAAAGCTTGTCGGTGTTGTTGAAAGAGACATAGTTAATGTGGCAGAGGTATTCCTTAATGATATGAGTGAATACAACAAAATGGCAAACGCTATAAATCCATATGGAGATGGTCATGCTTCCGAGAGAATAGCCAATAGCCTGCTGTATTATTTCGGAATACTAAAGGAAAGACCAGCAGATTATGTACCTACATTAGGAAAACCAAAGTAAAAACCTATAGGAAAAGCAATAACTAGCGTATGAATAAATTAAATTTTATGATTGCTTACCTATAGATAACCCTCATACTTTATATTATAATTATTTATAGCTAAGACACTTTAAAGTTGAAAACACTTTCAACTTTAAAGTGTCTAAGCTCTTTGAGAGAAACAACTGAAGATGTTTAAATTATGAAGTTGTTTCTATATATATTTGAGTTTAAATTTTATGTTGTATTGTTAGTAATTTGGAGGTGGCGTTGTGAACAAAATAAAGACTATCGAAGAGGCATTAGAATATATAAAGGACGGCATGACAATAGCTGTAGGCGGATTTCTTGGAGTAGGTACTCCAGAAAAGCTGGTTGATGCTGTTATACAAAAAGGCATAAAGGATATTACACTCATTTGCAATGATACAGCTTTTCCAGATAAGGGAGTAGGAAAATGGGTAGTAAATAAAAATGTAAAAAAGGTAATAGTATCTCATATAGGGACAAATCCTGAGACAGGTCAACAGATGAATGAAAAAGAACTGGAGGTTGAGCTTGTTCCACAAGGCACACTTGCAGAAAGAGTAAGAGCGGCAGGAGCGGGACTTGGGGGAATTCTTACACCTACAGGCATTGGGACAGTTATCGAAGAAAAAAAACAGAAAATTAATGTGGACGGAAAAGACTACTTGCTGGAGCTGCCTATAAAAGCTGATGTAGCACTTTTGAAGGGAAGTATAGTAGATAAGAAGGGTAATATATATTATAATAAAGCAACAAAGAATTTTAATTCACTAATGGCAACTGCTGCTGAACTGGTTATAGTAGAAGCAGAAAAGCTTGTGGAAATAGGAGAAATCGATCCTTCAGACGTAATGACACCTTCAATATTTGTAGATATTATAGTAGAATAAGCTGTAAAGCATGATCAGATAATGAATACCTTATAAAAAGTGATATAGGGAAGCAACCATAAAATTTAATTTATTCATGGACAGTTATTGCTTCCCTTCTAGGTTTTTAGCTTGGTATAAATTAAGTTTTAAGCTAAAAACCCTATATATTAAGTAAAGGAGTGAATCTCTTGATACAGGATAAGAATAGAAAAAGAGAGGTCATTGTAAAAAGAATAGCTAACGAGTTGAAGGACGGAGACGTAGTTAATCTTGGTATAGGTATGCCCACTCTGGTTGCCAATTACATTCCCGAAGGAATTGATATAATGCTGCACTCTGAAAATGGTTTTATAGGACTTGGACCCTCTCCAAAGCCCGGAGAAGAAGACAAGGATATTGTAAATGCAGGTGCACAGCCAGCAACCCATATACCGGGTGCTGCATATTTCGACAGCAGTATGTCCTTTACGATTATCAGAGGAGGACATCTGGATGTTACAGTATTAGGCGCACTTCAGGTAGATCAGCATGGAAATCTTGCCAACTGGATGATACCCGGTAAAATGGTTCCGGGAATGGGTGGAGCCATGGATTTGGTTGTTGGGGCAAAGAAGGTTATAGTAGCTATGGAACACACAGCAAAAGGTGAATCTAAAATTCTAGAAAAATGTACTTTGCCGTTAACTGCTGCTAGAGAAGTGGATATGATAGTTACAGAAATGGGTGTTATGCTGGTAACACAAGATGGATTATTGCTAACTGAAATAGCTCCAGAAACCACATTGGAGGAAGTTATAGCAGCCACAGAGGCCGAACTTAAAATATCAGAAGACTTAAAAGTAATGGAAGTTTAGTTCCTATACAAAAAATAATAAAATATTCAAAAAAACGCCTTGTAAAATAAAAATTTACAAGGCGTTTTTTTGAATATTAATCCTGCTGTAAGGCAATAATTTTAACAAAAGAATGGGAGGGATGAGAATGAAAAATAAGGCATTATTGATATTTTTTATTATCATATTATTGTTGAGTGGGGTATTATATGGAGCAAATGAACCCGATCATAGTACAGTTGAAAACGTACTTGGTGAAGGCATTGAAAGCTCTGGGGCTGATATTTTAGAAAGTACAATAAGCTGCTGGGGCAAGATAAATGATATATTCATGACTGCCCAACAGGTCGAAGAAAAGATAAATAAAATAATTCTACAGCTTGATCTTGATGAAAATAGTATTGAAAGGTTATCCGACAGCAATGAAGACATCAGTAAACAGATCATATATGCTTTTAAGGATAATAGAAGCTACGAAATAGCCATTGAATCCATTAATAATGGCGGCAAAGGTGAAACATATATAATTGCAGACGTATACATCAATAAGGATAGTAATGATCTTATAAAGGAAAAAGAAAAGCTGGAACTGATATTAAAGGGAATGGGAGAACAAATTAAATGCAATAGCTGTGTAATAGGAACCTTTAACGGGAGACTCAATGATATAGAAATACAGCAAAAGCTTCAGACTGTTTTAAGCACAGTTAAGGCAAAAAGAGTAGAGGGGATAGAAGAGCCCACTATAAGCAGCATATCAGCTTATAGCAGTAATATAGAAACATATATAATGTCAAATGATAAAAAAGTTAATATTCAAATTGCACTTAGGTATAGTGCCTATGACGATAAAACCTATATATGGGTAGGTTCACCACTTATACATGTAGAATATTGATAATCATATGTCATTGGGTGGCATAATACTAGGAGGAAGTACTTTGGCTAAATTAGTAATTAACAATGGATGCAGTTTAAGAGGTACAGTAAATATAAGCAGTGCAAAGAACGCCATTCTGCCAATCATCGCAGCATCACTTCTTAGCGGAGAGGATTGCATATTAAACGAAATACCATATCTTGAAGATGTAAAAGTTATGGGTGAGGTTATACAATCTATGGGAGCCAGCTTTGAAATATTGAACGGAGAAAGATTAAGGATTAGAGCAGAAAATATAACCAATCATGAACCTGTGTATGAGCTTATAAGAAAGATGAGAGCTTCTTTTTTAGTAATGGGTCCTACGCTTGCTAGATTTGGGAGAATAAAAATATCACTTCCCGGAGGCTGTGCTATAGGAACCAGACCCATAGACCTGCATCTGAAAGGCTTTGCCGCAATGGGGGCAAGTATTACCATGGGGCATGGTTTTATTGAGGCTGTTGCAGAACGACTGAAGGGTGAGAGCATATATTTGGACTTTCCCAGCGTAGGAGCTACGGAAAATATTATGATGGCTGCATGTCTTGCAGAGGGCACTACTACTATTGAAAATGCTGCTGAAGAGCCGGAAATAGTAGATCTGTCAAATTACTTAAACAATATGGGTGCTAATATTAGAGGAGCAGGAACTGATACTATTAAAATAGAGGGTGTAAAGCAGCTTAAAGGCGCTGCCCATACCGCCATTCCCGATAGGATAGAGGCAGGTACATTTATGATAGCGGCGGCAGTAGCTGGAGGCGATGTAGTAATTGAAGGAGTCGTGCCGGAACATTTGAAGCCTGTAACAGCAAAGCTTAAGGAAATGGGCGTTGAGGTATATGAACACGAGAGATCCATCAGGGTAAAATCTGATGGAGTAGTAACTCCAACAGATATTAAAACCATGCCTTATCCCGGCTTTCCAACAGATATGCAGTCACAGATGATGACAGCCATGTGTCTGGCTAGAGGAACAAGCATAGCTACTGAAACAGTATTTGAAAATAGATTTATGCATATTAATGAGCTGAAGCTTATGGGAGCCAAAATAAAGGTTGATGGAAGAAGTGCCATTATAGAGGGCTGTGAAAGGCTTAGCGGAGCCAAGGTAAAAGCTACTGATCTACGTGCCGGTGCTGCTTTAGCCATAGCAGGATTATGTGCTGACGGCTACACAGAAATATCTGATATATTTCATATTGACAGAGGATATGTAAAATTCGAAGAAAAGCTAAAAAATCTGGGAGTAAACATTACAAGAATAGATGAATAGGATCTGACAGTTAAAAAGTCAGGTCTTTTTTATGTTCTTGATTCATAAAAATAATATAGTCATATAACTACACTCAAATAAATATTATATAAAAAACCCTTTCATATGATGATGTATCAAAGGACGAGGGGGGAGCTTTATTGAAAAAGCTTTTGGTTATTATATTATTTCTTTTTATATTACTTTTTACCTTACCGCTGGCACTGCTAAAGGGCTGTGAAAGAAACAAAACCCATAGTGAAAGCGTAATTGATGACTATGGCGAGCTTGCGAAAGCTGTAGGAAAACTATCTATTAACGTATACGATACACGGAAAAACCAGACTGTTGAAATGGATCTTGAGGACTACGTTTTAGGAGTAGTTGCAGGAGAGATGCCTGCATCTTTTCATACAGAAGCATTAAAGGCGCAGTGTCTGGCATCAAGGACGTATGCAGTACTGAGAATGAACAAGTTTGGAGGCAAAGGCTGTCTTAATCACCCGGGAGCTGATGTATGCACCGATCCTGCACACTGTCAGGCTCATGTGAATTTCAGTGTAGAAGGGAAAGCGCTAGAAATATACAAAAGTGCCGTTGAAGCCACTGCTGGAGAGGTAATAGTTTATGGTGACAATCTGATTGATGCAGTATTTCATTCTACCAGCGGCGGTAAAACAGAAAATTCAGAAGAAATATGGAGTGCTCAGATACCATATCTAAGAAGCGTTGTAAGTGAATTTGAGATACATTCACCAAAGCTGGTTACCAGTAATGAAATAAAAACCACAGATTTTATACAAAACATAAAAAAGTTAGACAAAAATGTGAATATCAATTCAAAAAATTTAAAAAACGAAATAGAGATTTTGGAGCGAAGTGAAGGCGGCAGAGTAAAAAGAATTAAAATCGGAAACAAGATATTTGACGGTGAAGCAGTTAAAATCGCTCTAGGTTTAAATTCTTCAAATTTCAAAATTGATTTTAACCAAAACAGTCTGAACTTTAAAGTAACAGGCTATGGACATGGAGTTGGATTGAGCCAGTACGGCGCAGACGGTATGGCGAAGTCAGGGTATTTCTATGAAGACATTATCAAGCACTATTATAAGGGAGTAGAAATAATTAATATCAACTACGACTTGGGAACTAAAAACTATAGAGAATAAACTTCGAAATAAAATTTATCCAGTTGTTACTCACAAAGAGATTAGCAACTCTTAACGAAAAGTATTTTGAGTTATAGAGTTGGTTATCTACAATACATGAAAAGAAACGACAAGGAATATTACTAAGATTAATTTTTATAAAAATTGCATACTTCCTTGTATTATTTTTGAAGCCAATGGAAATAATACAAGCGGAGGTGTAAATTATGAAAATCAGTGATCTATTTAAGAACAAAAAAAATATTCAACTTACGGTAATGATAATATTTGTGTTACTTTTAGCCGGCGGTGTATGGCAGTACAGGAGCTTTGTAAACAACAAGCTAGCACAGATGGAAATGGAAAGTCTATTAAATGACTATGAAGACTCGCTGCTTATGGATGAATCAGAATATAATACCGGGCTTCAAATAATAAATGAGAAGTCAGAAGAAGGAACAGACAAGGATCAACCTATAAAGGAAGTATCAAGCACAGGAACAAATAGCGTGGAGGATGCAGAAAAGCAGAAAGCAGCTAACAGCAAAACAAATAATAACAGTAATAACAATAATAATAGCAATAACAATACTGTTGCATCCGCAGCAAAGGCACGGGAAGAAAAAATGGAAGCAATGGTAGTACCGGTATTTGGAAGTATGAATAGCGATTTTTGTAATACAGCCCTTGTATACTCAAAAACCCTGGATCAGTGGACAACACATAACGGAATCGACATTAAAGCTGAGGAAGGAAGTCAGGTTAGAGCAGCTATGGATGGCATAGTAGCTGAAGTGAAGAAAGACCCTCAGTGGGGATTGACAATTGTACTTGACCATGGAAGCGGAATCATAACCAAGTATTGCAACTTATCGACTCTGGATCTTGTTTCTGTAGGTCAGAATGTAAAAAAGGGTGATGTCATAAGCGGAGTTGGAAAAACTGCACTATGTGAAATAGTAGAAGAACCGCACTTGCATTTTGAAGTACTAAAGGACGGGAAGCATATTGATCCCAAAAACTATCTTCCTAGGCAATCATTAAACAGATAAGACAGACAAACCGAATTATGTGGAAACACGCACTAGTATACCAACTGACGCATTATCTTTTGGGCTACAAAGGTTCTAATAGATTAAAAATGTGCATATTAATGTAAAAAGACACCAATAAGGGGGTTGTAGTAATTGAAGGATTACATTGAAGAAAGAGCATTAGAAATTGCAAAATATATAATAAGCAGCAAAACAACAGTTAGGGATGCAGCCAAGATATTTGGAGTAAGCAAAAGCACTGTACATAAGGATGTTACGGAAAGACTCCCAAGAATAAATCCAACTGTAGCACTTCAGGTAAAAGAAATTATGGATAAGAATAAGGCGGAAAGACATATTAGAGGCGGAAAGGCAACAAAGGCCAAGTATCAAACAGTTAGCTTATAAAATGACTATGAACAAAAGCTCCGGCTTAGTGAAGCAGAATATAAGTCTACTTCATTAAATCGGAGCCTACTGTTTTTTGAACTATATATTGTATTTAGCTGGAGATATTTATATTGCTTTATATGGAAAGTTGTCGTAAAATAGTATTTTAGGAAGAGTTTTTTAACTTGAATAAAAGTATTATTTATTCGTGCCAAATTTATTATTTTGCACGGATTAGATAAAAAATTGGGATAGTACCAAGCACATAATATTTTAGAAATATTCACAAGGGAAGTCCTACACTACTGATTATATATTGGAGGTAAATGTATGTTCGGTGTACAAGATATTGGTATTGATTTAGGTACAGCTAGTGTTTTGGTATATATTAAGGGCAAGGGAATTGTACTTAAGGAGCCATCTGTAGTAGCTATTGATAGAAATAATAACAAGATACTTGCCGTAGGAGAAGAAGCAAGACTTATGCTGGGAAGAACACCAGGCAATATTGTAGCCATCAGACCCTTAAGAGAAGGTGTAATATCTGATTATGATGTAACTGAAAAAATGCTTAGATATTTCATAGATAAAGCAGTTGGCAGAAAAAGACTTTTTAAGCCAAGAATGGTTGTATGTGTTCCAAGTGGAGTAACAGAGGTTGAAAAAAGAGCCGTAATAGATGCTGCAAATAATGCTGGTGCAAGAAGCGCAAGGCTTATTGAGGAACCTATAGCAGCTGCTATAGGAGCAGGTCTTGATATATCAAAAGCCAGCGGCAACATGGTAATTGATATTGGAGGAGGCACATCTGATATTGCAGTAATATCACTTGGCGGAATAGTTGTTTCCACCTCAATAAAGATTGCAGGAGACAAGTTTGACGAAGCAATAGTACGCTACATGAGAAAGAAGCATAACATAATGATTGGTGAGAGAACCGCTGAAGAGCTTAAAATCAATATTGGTACAGCTTTTCCAAGAGATGAAGTTGTAAAAATTGAAGTTAGAGGAAGAAATCTTATATCAGGTTTGCCAAAGACTATTGAAGTAACCTCTGATGAAATGCTTGAAGCGTTGTCAGAGCCCGTTGCTACCATAGCTGATGCAGTACATTCAGTTCTGGAAAGAACACCACCGGAATTATCTGCCGATATTAGTGATAGAGGAATAGTAATGACCGGCGGAGGATCGTTGCTGCATGGTCTGGACAAGCTGATTGCTAAAAGGACAGGGATTCCTGTATATGTAGCACAGGAAGCTATTTCATGCGTTGCTCTAGGTACAGGAAAATCATTGGAGCATATTGATATATTAAGTGATGCAGATATTAATTCAAACAGAAAAATAATAAATGTAACATACTAACATAAAAGTTGAATTTTAACATCAAATAATTGTAGAATGATCACTACCTATGATAATAATATAAAAGACGTTGTTTGATGCAACGGCTTTTGTATTATTATTTTTTTTAAAACATTAAAGTAATTTGATAATGCAACCGATAAATATAATGAACATAAATTTTGAAGGTGGATAATTATGATTAGAGGAATGTATATAGTTGCTTCATCTGCAATAACAGAAAGCAAAAGAATGGATGTTATTTCAAATAATATGGCTAATGTTAACACCACAGGATTTAAAAAAGATACACTTATCAGCGAAAGCTTCCCGGAAATATTAATATCCAAGATTGGACCAAATCCTTTTGATAAGGATTTGTTAGGAAGTAAATCACCTTTTGGTGTTAATAGTGAAGCTGATAATGGAATATATAGTGCTGCAACCAAAACTGGCTTTTTTCAAATAAAAACAGCTTTGGGAGTATCTAATAGTCAAAATATTAAATTTACAACAAGCGAGGATGGATACTTAGTTACTCCAAAGGGTGATTATATACTGGGTCAAAAAGGTCCTATATTTGTAGGAACAGAAGAAGTATCAGTAGATAATCTTGGACGTATATTTGCCGGAGGCAATGAGGTTGACAGATTAAAGGTAGTGAACCCCTTGAATGTAATAGGAAATTTCAGTTATGGGATACATGTAGACGGAGTAGCTACAAATTTTGAGCAGGGACAGCTTCATCCTACTGAAAATCCTTTTGATTTTGCAATTCAAGGCAAGGGCTTTTTTGCAGTAGAAACGCCTGCTGGAACAAGATATACAAGAAATGGTGAATTCACACTTGATTCAGAAGGATATCTTGTTACAAAGGAAGGCTATAAAGTACTTGGCGAAAATGGACATATCAGGCTGGATGGAAAAAACATTAAAATAAATGAAAAAGGTGAAATATTAAATAATGAGGAATATATAGATAAGCTGCAGCTTGTAGACTTTAAGGATTACAGCAGGCTTTTTAAAGAGGGCGATGGTCTTATGAATATTAAAGATCAGGAATTAAATGATAATACCATAGAATTCACTGGAACAGTTAACCAAGGCTTTATCGAAGGCTCTAATGTGAATTCGGTTAAGCAGATGGTAGAAATGATTACGGTACTTCGCTCTTATGAAGCAAGTCAAAGATTAATAAAGGCACACGATGAATTGTTGTCAAAATCGGTAAATGAAATAGGCAGAGTATAGAAATAGTAGGAGGAAAAAACTATGATGAGAGCACTTTGGACAGCTAGTACAGGTATGATGGCGCAGCAGCTTAATGTGGATAATATATCTAACAACCTTGCAAATGTAAATTCTATAGGCTACAAAAAATCAAGAGTGGAATTTAAAGATTTATTATATGAAACATTGGAAAGAGGAGTAGTAAAGGACGGTCAAGGCAGACCTGTAAATTTGCAGGTTGGACACGGAGTAAGGACGGCAGCAACTGTTAAATTTTTTACTACAGGAAATTTGGAAAATACAAATAATCCATATGACTTGGCAATTGACGGGCAAGGATTTTTTAAAGTGCTGGGTATAAACGGCGAGGAATACTATACAAAGGACGGAAGCTTTAAAATATCCGTAGATGGCGAAAGCTACAAGCTTGTTACTTCAGAAGGATACTATGTGCAAGGTGAAAATGGTGAAATTGATTTAGGCTCAGATGTGCTGGATATGATAATAGATGAAAATGGACTTATTACCGTTCAAAGAACGGATGGTTCCTTAGAGGAAGTTGGAAACATATCAATAATTACCTTTATGAACCCTGTTGGTTTGGAAAGTGTTGGTAAGAATCTTTATAAAGCAACAACTGTAAGCGGAGAACCCTTTGATACACAAAATGACGGTACTGGAGGAAGATTGCTGCAAGGATATCTAGAATCTTCTAATGTGCAGATAGTAGAAGAAATGGTAAAACTTATACAGGCTCAAAGAGCATATGAAATAAACTCAAAATCCATTCAAACAGCAGACGAAATGCTTGGAATGGCTAATAATTTAAGAAGATAATGGGTCTTGGCATTGCCAAGCCCTTCAAACTTATTATGGAGCTGATAACATGATTAATTCAATAAATAAATATGTTAACAATAACAGCTATAGCAGCATAGATTCAAAAAACAAGCTTGAAGAAACCCAGCAAAGTGATTTTGAAAAAATGCTTGAGAAGGCGGTAGCTAACGGTGACGAAAAGAAGCTTAAAAATGCTTGTCAGAAATTCGAAGCAATATTTATTAATATGATGTTTTCGCAAATGAAGAAAACAGTTCAAAAAACAAGCCTTTTTGGGGAAAGTCAGGCAGAGGAAATGTACGATGAAATGTTAACCGAAAAATACTCTGAGGAACTATCCAAAAGAAATGGTATAGGACTTGGAGATATTATGTACAAACAATTAATAAAAAACTTTAATAAGTAAAGAGGGGGATAGGATGTTAAGCAATATAGAAATACAGAATATTATACCTCACAGATATCCATTTTTATTAGTTGATAAAATTACACATGTAGAGTACGGAAAAAAAGCTACAGGAATCAAAAATGTTACATGCAATGAACCTTTTTTTCAAGGTCATTTTCCCGGTAATCCCATTATGCCTGGTGTCTTGATAGTCGAGGCTCTTGCACAGGTAGGAGCAGTAGCAATACTTGGAATGGAAGAAAATAAAGGGAAATTGGCTGTGTTTGCTGGAATTGACGGCTTAAGATTTAGAAGACAAGTAGTTCCTGGTGATACTCTAAGACTAGAGATAGAGATGCTGGCATTAAAAAGAGGAATAGGGAAAGCCAAGGCGGAAGCATATGTAGGAGACGAGCTTGCAGCTTCCGGCGAAATGATGTTCGGTTTGGTTAACGCAAAATAGCAGAAAATGTCATTGATATAAGTTCAATGGCATTTTTATTTTGCTGCTATAACAAACTAGATTCAAGTACTTCAAATATGTATTAGGTGGCTTATAAAATGCATATAAGGCTTAGCATTCTAAAGCACTAAATAATGCGTCAGAAACCAATTCAGCCATTTTTACGACCATGCTTAACCTTATATTATGCATATTAAAAAATTCATCACGAGTAGCTGAGTCAACAACTCCTATTATTGAGATATCCCCAATAGGAGGAAGCAGCTTTCCGACACCCTTGCCAGGGTATATACAGCCCTTTCTTGCTTGTATACTGCCCACATACTCCTGATCTCCAAGACAAGCATCAACCGCAATAATTTTGTGATTAGGATATTTATCATAAATATAATCCATTTGTTTTTTGAGGTTTACAGCATGCACAGGACTATCCAGAGTACCAAGCAGCGGGTGCTTAAAGCCGCGTTTTTCTAAAAGAGTACCAGTAATAGGTCCAAGACAGTCACCAATGTATCTGTCAGTCCCAATACAAAGAATAAGGCAATCGGTATCTATGACTGATTTAAGATAATCAGCTATAAGCTTATGGGCACCAGCATTAAAATAAAAGGCTCTATCACTTTCTTTCAGACTATTACTATCAATCAAGAATAATCCCCCCCATATAAAGCATTGAGTCTATACTGTATAATATATATATAGGGAACAATTCATTTATTACTTATTTATAAGTAAGCAACCATGTTTCAAGCTAAAAACCTATACAAATTAACAATATAAGCTTAAAATTATGTGAAAGTAGTAGTAAACGTGAGCAATATCTATATAAATAAGTATAGACCCATATAATGAGTTATTATGGTCATAATTGAGCATTGATAATATGAGCATTTGTATATTATAATAAGAAAGTCGCGTCGGGGTGTAGCGCAGTTTGGTAGCGCACGTGGTTTGGGACCATGGGGCCGCAGGTTCAAGTCCTGTCACCCCGACCATAAATTGAAAATTGTTTAAGGCCCATTGGTCAAGCGGTTAAGACACCGCCCTTTCACGGCGGTAACAGGGGTTCGAGTCCCCTATGGGTCACCATTAATCTTATTAAAATACGGGCGCATAGCTCAGCTGGGAGAGCACCTGCCTTACAAGCAGGGGGTCACAGGTTCGATCCCTGTTGTGCCCACCATAAAAATTAATACTTGACATAATGTAAAACTTGGTGTAAACTAATTAAGCATGGGGAAATTCCCGAGTGGCCAAAGGGGGCAGACTGTAAATCTGTTAGCAGCGCTTTCGGTGGTTCGAATCCGCCTTTCCCCACCATTTAAATGCTGGTGTAGCTCAATTGGTAGAGCAGCTGACTTGTAATCAGCAGGTCGCGGGTTCGAGTCCCATCACCAGCTCCATTAAAACGAAATTTAACGTATTTGCAAATGCAAGTACGTTTTTTATTTTATAAATTATTACATATATTATATTTTAATATTTGGTTAAAATATAAATGAAGTCTATAATATATATAATTGATGATAAAGATTTTACATTGCAAGTAAGTATGAGACTCTATATACACTTGAAACTTTAGCACATTCTCTATAGAGAGTCTTACGTTTATTTTATGATTAAAACAGAATATGATTCTACAAAATTCTACAATATTCCTTGACAATGTATATATACTGTGGTAAGATATGTATGACAAATTAATACAAATGTCCTTATCAAGAGAGGTGGAGGGAAGGGCCCTATGAAACCCGGCAACCGGCAAGAGTACGGTGCCAATTCCTGCGGGTAAATGATTTTATACACTAAGTATTCAAACATTTATCTGAGAGATGGGGGAGAACTGATAATAACTCCTTCGTCGTAAGGAGTTTTAATTTTTTTTGAAGCTTCTATTAATTTAAAAATAAATTTGGGAGGTAATAGTGTGATTAAGAAACTTTTTACATCTGAATCAGTAACAGAAGGGCATCCAGATAAAATTTGCGACCAGATATCTGACGCAGTGCTGGACGCAATACTAGCGCAAGACCCAATGGGAAGAGTTGCTTGCGAGACATCAGTTACAACAGGCTTAGTTTTAGTTATGGGGGAAATATCAACGAAATGCTATGTTGATATACCCAAAATCGTAAGAAAAACTATAGAGGAAATAGGCTACACAAGAGCAAAATTTGGATTCGATGCTGATACTTGCGGTGTTATGACAGCAATAGATGAACAATCCGTTGACATAGCTCTTGGGGTAGACAAAGCATTAGAAGCTAAAAAGGGTGAAATGTCAGAAGAGGAAATAGCAGCTATTGGTGCTGGAGATCAAGGTATGATGTTTGGTTTTGCATGCGATGAGACTCCAGAATTAATGCCAATGCCAATTTCTTTAGCACATAGATTATCAAGAAGACTTTCACAGGTTAGAAAAGACGGAACACTTGATTATTTAAGACCGGACGGAAAAACACAAGTAACAATAGAATATATCGATGGAAAACCAGCAAGAGTTGATGCTGTTGTTGTATCAAGCCAGCATAGCCCAGAAGTTGACCACGCTACTATCGAGAGAGATGTTATTGAGCATGTAATAAACCCAATAATTCCAGAAAATATGATAGACAAGGATACTAAGATATTTGTGAATCCTACAGGCAGATTCGTAATAGGAGGACCTAACGGAGACTCAGGTCTTACAGGCAGAAAGATTATAGTTGATACTTACGGCGGATATTCAAGACACGGTGGCGGAGCTTTCTCAGGTAAGGATCCTACAAAGGTTGACCGTTCAGCATCCTATGCTACAAGATACGTAGCAAAAAATGTTGTAGCAGCTGGACTTGCTTCAAAATGTGAAGTTCAGGTAGCTTATGCTATAGGTGTAGCAAAGCCTGTTTCAGTATTAGTAGAAACCTTTGGAACAGGAAAGATTTCTGATGAAAAAATCTCAGAAATAGTATCTCAAGTGTTTGACTTAAGACCAGCAGCAATAATCAGAGACCTTGGACTTAGAAGACCAATATACAGACAGGTTGCTGCTTATGGACACATGGGAAGAACAGATATAGATATTCCATGGGAAAAGACAGATAAAGCAGAACAATTAAAACAGTTAGCAGGATTATAAAAAATTCAGCCGGTAAATCGCCGGCTGAATTTTTTATGTTTAAAAGCGTAAATATGTATACTATAATAAATATATCAGCAGCTATAGGGTTTTTAGCTATAACAGTAAAAGGCTTGGAGTGATACTATGGATGAACTACAGGGAGTAATAAGTGAAGTTGTATTTAGGAATGATCAAAATGGTTATACGGTGTTGGATATTGAGGATGAAAATGATACAAGCACCCTTGTAGGATACTTTTCATACATAAATATGGGTGAAAGAATAAAAGCCTACGGAAAGTGGGTTCAACATCCTGATTACGGCAAACAATTTAAGATGGAAACCTATACTATGGTAGCTCCTTCCACGTTAAACGGTATAGAGAAGTATCTTGCTTCGGGGCTCATACCTGGTATAGGACAGTATACTGCCAAGAAGCTTGTAGAAAAGTTCGGACTTGATACATTGGATATAATACAGTACAGTCCTGACAAGCTGACTGAGGTTGAAGGCATCGGAGAGAAAAAAGCGCAAAAAATATTTGAAGCCTTTCAGGAGCAAAAGGAACTAAAGGATATAATGATGTTTCTTGAGCAGTATGATATTGGACCTACATACGCAGTAAGGATATATAAGACTTATGGTGCTAGTACAATTTCTGAAATAAAGGAAAATCCCTATAAGCTGGCAGATGATATATTTGGAATCGGCTTTAAAATGGCAGACAAGGTAGCACTGACAATGGGAATATCCCATGAATCTGAGTATAGACTTGCCTCGGGAACAAAATATATACTAAATGATTTCCATGCAAACGGACATACCTATGTACCTGAAAAAGAGTTAGTGGAAGCTGCTTCTGCGCTTTTGGGAGTAAGTCAAAACCACATAAGCGAAACTCTTGTCAGATTGTTTATAGATAAAAAAATAGTAATTGAGCAGTTGGATGATATTAGGGCGGTGTATTCTGTTGTGTTTTTTCGTGCAGAAGCCGGAGTCACCAGAAGACTGCTGGAATTTACACAGCTTTGCACCGTCAAGATATCGGAAAATATAGATGAACAAATAGCAAGGATTGAGCAGGAGGAGGTTATAAGCCTTGCCATCAATCAAAGACTGGCTGTAAGAGAAGCTGCGGAAAATGGAATACTTGTAATCACTGGTGGTCCTGGTACAGGAAAAACAACAACCATAAAAACCATTATAAGACTTTTTGAGAAAAATGATTTAAGCGTACTTCTGGCTGCACCAACTGGGAGAGCTGCTAAAAGAATGCAGGAAGCTACCGGCAGAGAAGCAAAGACCATACATAGGCTTTTGGAGTATGGTTATGGTGATGAGGAGGATGAAATGTTCTTTCAAAAAAATGAGGATTCTCCTCTTGAATGTGATGTAATAATTATAGATGAAGTTTCTATGATTGATATACTGCTTATGAATAACCTGCTAAAGGCAATAGCAGATGGAACCAGAATTGTTCTGGTAGGAGATGTGGATCAGCTTCCTTCAGTTGGCCCGGGAAATGTGCTGAGAGATATAATTGAAAGCGGAGTAATACCGGTTATAAGACTAAATGAAATATTCAGGCAGGCGGAAGAAAGTATGATAGTAGTAAATGCTCATAAAATAAATAAAGGAGAAGCTCCAGTTATTAATGCAAAGGATAAGGACTTTTATTTTATCAGGCAGGATGAGCAGGAACGAATTGTAGAAACTATAATAAATCTTTGCGGAGAAAGACTGCCAGGGTTTACAGGATTAAGCTTCTTTGATGGTATACAGGTGCTTTCCCCAATGAAAAAAGGAACCTGCGGGGTTTTAAATCTAAATAACCAATTACAAAGGATACTCAATCCGCCAGAAAACAAAAAAGCTGAAAAGCAGTACCGAGATACTATCTTCAGAGTAGGCGACAAGGTAATGCAGACAAAGAATAATTACAAGATGAAGTGGCAAAGTATATTTGATCTGGAAAAAGAAGGTGAAGGGATCTTTAACGGTGACATGGGAATAATTATCAATATAGATAGTGAAGAACAATTCATAGAAGTTGTATTTGATAATGAAAAGCTTATAAGATATGACTTTACGCTTTTGGATGAGCTTGATCTTGCATATGCATTAACAGTGCATAAAAGTCAAGGCTCTGAGTTTCCGATACTGGTAATGCCTATAACCTTCGGACCGCCCATGCTGCTAACAAGAAATCTATTATATACTGCACTTACGAGAGCAAAACAACTGGTCGTACTGGTAGGGAAGGAAAAATATATAAGTCAGATGATACAGAACAATCATATAACAAAAAGATACTCAGGACTAAAGGAAAGACTTTTAAAATTCAGTGACAAGCTGATGCAATAAAATTATAGAATTCCTTTGGATAAATCATATTAAAATACTATACAAGGATTGATTAAATGCATAAAGCTATCAGTACATTTTTGAATATACTATATCCAAAGAAAAGCTTCTGTTGTATATGCGGCTGCGAGATTTCTGGAGTCATATGTGAGGTATGCCTGGGCAGTATAAGACATATAAATGGAAGAATGTGCTTTAAATGCGGCAAAAGCTTAAATGACTCATATCAGGAAGGCTACTGTCCTAATTGTTATACAGTACCATATTACTTTGATAGAGCATATTCATGCTTTGAATACGAGGGAACAGGAAAAGAGCTGATTCATAAAATGAAATACGAAGGAAAACCAGAGCTGGGAAGGCTGCTGGCAAGGTTTATGCATCAAAGACTCAGACATGAGGACATACAGGCTGAGGCTATAATACCGGTGCCCATACATCCAAACAAATATAGTAAAAGGGGATTTAATCAAGCATATATTATAGCGCAGCATCTAAGGGAATATATCAAGCTGCCTGTGCTGGACTGTATTAAGAGAGTTAAAGAAACTAAGGAGCAATACAATTTAGATAAGTACCAACGCTCAATAAATGTTATTGATGCATTTAGCATAGAAATGTTATATAATATTAATAAATATAATAATGTTTTGCTTTTGGATGACATTTACACAACCGGCAGTACAGTTAATGAATGCAGCAGGATACTTAAAAACCACGGAGTTAAAGCTGTTTATGTAATTACTGCTGCTACGGGAAGCAATACATAATTTTAGTGACGCAATCATTATGTATATACAAAACTATCACTGAACCAAAAGGAGGTACTTTTATGGGAGAAATAAGAAACTGCCCCAGGTGTGGAAAAGTATTTAACTATATTGCCAGACCTATATGCGGAAGATGCATGCAGGACGAAGAAGAGGAATTTAAAAAAGTAAAAGAATATATAGACGAGTATCCAGGTGCAAACATGCCAGAGGTGTCTGACGCAACAGGTATTTCTGTAGACAAGATAATGAGGTTTTTAAGAGATGAAAGACTTGAAATATCTGGAGAGGATAGCAATATATTCTTGGAATGTGAACGCTGTGGAAGATCTATAAGAACTGGCAGATTTTGTGATAAGTGCAAAGACGAAATACAAAATGAGCTCAGAAATTCACTTGGTTCAACTAAGACTACAACAAGAACAGAGCATAAAACAGAAAAAATGTATACTGCTACTAGAAGAAGATAAAATATAATTCAAAAGATATAAAGATAAAAGTTTCAGATAACTGTGTTATATGAAACTTTTATCTTTATTTTTGCAATACTATAAATAATGATAAAGATTGAGATAGCCGCAAATTATATAAATGATACATTAAATTTTGAATAAGAAAAATATGTGTCTTTTTTTACATTAATAAATGTGTTTGTTTTTTGTTTATTTTGTAAAAAACGCTAAACAAACAAAAACAATGTACCGATAAAATATATGAAAGCAAAGCAACAAAAAGAGGTGTTAACAATGGGCATCAACTTTAATAAGATTGGTGGAGTAAACAAAGTCTATAACAATCAGAAGGTAGAAGCTAAAAAGACTATCAGGGAAGTTCAAAAAACTGAGGGAAAAAGAGATGAAATTCAAATATCTCAGGAAGCATTGGACTTTCAAACAGTGATGAAATCACTAAAAATAGCAAAGGACCTGCCTGAAGTTAGAGAGGATGTTGTAGCCCAAATAAAAGAAAAAATAGAAAAAGGTACCTATGAAGTTGACAGTAGCAGAATAGCAGCAAAAATGTTGACAGGTAAATTAGGTATAAGAATTTAGAGTAAACCACAGCTTAAGGCCGCTAACCTGGCTGTGGTATTTTTTACCGGCGGGGGGAGGGTGTTGTGATGACGGATAAACACGTCCAAAATGTTATAAATATACTAAAGCGGGAATATAACTATTATAATGATATGCTGGAATTATCAAAAACCAAGAAATCTATTATTATTGAGGGTAAAGTTTCCGAGCTTGATAAAATTGTTAAGCTTGAACAAAAAATGGTATTTGATATTGGTCAGCTAGAACGGGCAAGAGAACAGGAAACAGAGCAGATTTGCAAGCTGTCAGGAATAGATATGGATACAGCATCCTTGTCAGAATTAACTAAAGTGCTGGGGTCTAAATATAGAGATGAGCTTGCCAAGCTGCAAGGTATGTTATCCGATACACTTAACGAGCTAAAGACAATTAACGAACTGAATGGGAAGCTTATTCAGCAGTCCCTTGAGTATATAGATTACTCCGTAAATATTATAACCAGCGCAAACACAGCTACTGGGTCGTTGTATGAAGATATAACAGATAAAAATAAAAACGTAACCAGCAAAAAAAGAATTTTTGACACAAAGGTTTAATTGAGGTGATATTATGAGATCGTCATTTGGAGGCTTAACAATAGGCATAAGTGCGTTATTTGCACAGCAGAGAGCTTTAGATGTTACAGGGCATAACATCAGTAACGTTAATACACCTGGCTACAGCAGACAGATTGTAATGCATTCCTCTACACTGCCAAGCAATGTGGGAAGAAGCGGCAATAACAAACTTATGCAGGCTGGAACAGGGGTATCTGTACAAGAAATAAGACAATACAGAGATATATTTTTAGATCAAAAGCTGCGAAGAGAATCTAAGGAGCTAGGCTACTGGGAATCAAGGCAAGCAGGTATAGAAGAACTGGAAGCAATTTTTAATGATAATACAGAAGAAGGCTTGCAGTCTGTTATGAATCAGCTTTGGAATTCATGGTCACAGCTTTCAAAGCCCGGAGGAGGACTTACAGCAAGAGCTCTTGTAAAGGAAAGTACTCTGGCTTTTATAGAGACAGTTAAAAACCTTGATGTAATGCTGACTAATTTCAGAAAAAACAGAGATAATGAAATTAAAGAAAATGTAGCAAAAATAAACAGTATGACTAAAACTATTGCAAAGCTAAACTATGATATAAAAAAAATTGAAGCAAGCGGATCCCAAGCCAACGACTACAGAGATGAAAGGGACAGGCTGATTAATGAGCTGTCTAAAATGGCTAATGTTCAGATAATACAAGACAAAACTATTAATATAGCAATAGAAGGAAGACTCATAGTTGAAGATGGCAGAAGCGAGGAGCTGGTAGCATATCCTGACCCGGCTTCTGATGGCTATTCAGTTATCAAGTGGAAAAAAACCATGGAGGATATAGATATTTCAGGTGGAAGCATTAAGGCCCTTATTGATACAAGAGATGAGCTGGTTAACGGCTTTAGAGAAAAGCTGAATCAGTTTGTCATTGGTATAACCAGCGAAATCAATAAGATGCACTATGAAGGCTTTGGTAATAAGGATAATGTAAATAGATATATGTTTGTAGATGCAAATAATAGTAACAACCCTAATGTAGATTTATCAAATATATCATTTAATATGGAACTGCTGGATATTAACAATATTGCATCAGCACTTTCACCAACACCAGGCAACCATGAAGACAATAGAAACTGTGTAAGAATTTTTGACCTTAGGCTACAGGATATTTTTTCCGCCAATTCATATGAAACCAATGATGCTAATAGGAAATTTAACAGTGACGAGTTCTATAGAAGCTTTATTTCAGACTTGGGTTTAAAGGGAATGGAAGCAGCAACATCAGCTCAAGCCCAAAGAACATTGGTGGATCAGGTGGAATATAGAAGGGCAGCATTAATGTCAGTATCATTAGACGAAGAAATGAGCAATCTTATTAAATATGAGCATTCATATAATGCGGCAGCCAGAGTAGTAAATGCCATGGACGAAATGCTTGAAGCCATAGTCAATAAGATAGGATTAAGTGGAAGGTGATGTGATATAATATGAGAACTACATTTGGCACATTTAATACGGCTGCATCTGGTCTGTTTGCCAGTCAGAGAGCATTGGATATCACAAGCAACAATATTGCTAATGCAAATACCCCAGGGTACTCTCGCCAAAAAATGCTTCAAAGAGCAGCACAGCCAATTATAGCAGGGCAAGCCGGGGTGCTGGGTACTGGTGTAGAAACCTATGATATAGTCAGATATAGAAGCGATTACCTAGATCAGAAATACTGGGGGCAGCTAAAGCAGCATACTGAATGGAAAACAAAAATGGAGGGACTTGAGGATATAGAGGCAATATTTAATGAACCTTCTGATACAGGAATGAGGAAGGTTATGGATGAATTATTTGCCAGCCTTGAGGAATTAACAAAAAAAGCAGATGATGTTACCACCAGAGTCGCAGTAATCGAAAAAGCACGAACTTTTACCACCTCTATTAACAATATGGGACGACAAATTATTAATTCAATCAGAGATATAAATTTCTCTGTAAAAAATAAGGTGTATGAGGTAAATTCACTGGCTGAGCAAATAACAGCACTAAACAGGCAAATTTTCAATCTGGAGCTGGGACACCACAAAGCCAATGATTTAAGAGATCAGCGCAATAATCTGGTAGATAGATTGGCTGGCATAGTAGACATATCGGTAAGTGAAATTACAGGTGATGATAATAATAAATACTTTGATATAAAAATTGGAGGAATAACGCTGGTAAACCATTTTAAGCATAACAAGCTTACTATTGATAATGTTTCCGTACCTGGCATATCAGATATGGGTGGAGGAGATATAAGTATAGTAAAGTGGGAAGATGCTTCAGGTAATCCCTTACAAGAAGTAAAAATCAGCGGAGGAGAGCTTAGAGGACTGCTGGATATAAGAAGCGGTGACGGACAAAATCACACCTATAGAGGACTGCCTTTCTATTTAGACCAGTTAAACAGATTTGCAAGAGACTTTACGAGAGAGTTTAATATACTGCATAAAGAGGGCGTAGATCTACAGGGTAATCAAGGGAAAAACTTTTTTAATGAGCCAGACGCACCAGACCCTATAGATAAGTGGAAGAACATAAATTGTATTAATTTTAAGGTAAGTGAAGAATTAGCAGGCAACCCATCAATGCTGGCTGCTGCTTCTTTAAATAATGGTATAAGCAATAATGAAAATGCAAAGAGGTTGGTTGCTTTTAGAGACAAGAGGGACATATTTTATGATGAAGCAATGTCTGGTAAAATAGTTGGTACACCTAGTGATTTTATAAAATCCTTTTTTTCCGCCTTGTCGGTAGATTCTAACCAAGCAAAAAGAATGACAGAGAATACAATGGCAATAGTGTATCAAACTGATGTAAGCAGAATGTCTGAGTCTGGAGTATCTTTAGATGAAGAAATGTCAAACATGGTTAAATTTCAGCACGCTTATAGTGCATCAGCTAGAATGATAACGTCAATAGATAAAATATTAGATACTATGATAAATAGATTAGGTCTGGTAGGCAGATAATGAGGTGATAAAATGCGTATTACAAATGGAATGATGATAAGCGGCATGATGAGAAACTTAGGCAAGAATCTTAATAGAATGGATAAGGTTCAGCAGAGTCTTGCTTCTGGAAAGAAATTTTCCAGACCTTCCGATGATCCTATCGGTGTATCGAGAAGTCTTAGGCTTAACACTGATGTGTCAGTAATGGAACAATATAAAAGAAATACTGAAGATGCATTATCACTATTGGAAACTACAGAGGTTGCTGTTACTAATATTATAGATGTTATGCAGAGGACAAGAGAGTTAATAGTTCAGGCGGGTAATGGAACATACACCGTAGAAGAACGGCAGAAAATAGCAGGAGAAATAACACAGCTAAGAGACCAGATTGTAAATGTAGGTAATTCTACTTATGCAGGCGGTTACATTTTTTCTGGCTATAAAACTGATAAGCCCCTTTTTAAGAGTGATGGGACTTATGATTTAAGCGGATGTGATTTGTTTGGACATGAAAATATTGCAATAAATGTAGGCATAAGTGATAGTATGGGTGTTAACTTTATTGGTCAGAAGGTATTTGGACTATTTACTACACCTGCTGATTATGACAACACAGTGGCAGATAGTCTTAATGTTAAGCAGTCTATAGTTGGCAGAATTGTGGATTTATCAGCAACGCCCCTTGATGCTTCAGGAGGTAAAACAATAAACTTCAATCTTGGAGGTGTCACTGAAACTATATCTATAACAGGAACATACAATGATTTTACTACTTTAGCCGCAGATATAAATGCAGCTATTGCATTGTCGCCTTTAAACGGACATGTAAATGCAGTAGTAAACGGCAATAGCATAATGTTTGATTCTGATAATGTTCTTAGTATTACATCAGGGACATTAAATGTTGCAGAAATGGGTATAACAAGCGGTCAGCAGTCTGTCTCAAAGGTTCAGCCTGGTGATAAATCCCTATTGATATCATTGTATGACAGTCTTATTGCAGACTTAAATGCCAATATTGCACCTGGAGTTAATGGTTATATAGATAAGCTAGATAAACAGTTATCCAATGTTAGTGCTATAAGAGCTGAGGTAGGTGTAAAAAGCAATAGACTTGACCTTACACTTAATCGAATAGATGATGATGTTATCAATCTCAAGAATCTGCTTTCTAAAAATGAAGACGCAGATATGGGTGAAGTCATTATGCGGCTTAAAATGGAGGAAAACGTATATAGAGCTTCACTATCAGGAGGCGCAAGGATAATTCAGCCGTCACTTGTTGATTTTCTAAGGTAAGGTGATGTTTTATGTTTGAAATAAACAGAGTGAATGGACAGCTAGGCATTAATACAATAAATACAAAAATGCAGATCAGACAACCAAAGGCTGACATGGAAATAGAAAAAAAAGATGCAAAGCTGCAAATAAGAACAGAACACCTAAAGGTAGTTATAGATCAGCAGCAGTGCTTTAATGAAACAGGTTTAGCCGATAATAATACCTTGACAGCTACTAATGCCGATCTTGGAAAACAAGCCGCTTTTGAGGCAATAGCACGAATAGCAGAGGAAGGCAATATGCTTGCTGCCATTGAAAACAAAATAGATGCCATAGCAGAAATAGCATTTAATAATATGGAGTCCAAATTGGATTACAACTTTACACTTACACCTAAAAGCAGACCGCAAATAAGCTTTACAGGCGGTACTGTAGATATACAGGTAGAGGATGGTTATGTAAAGGTGCATACAAAGCCTAATAAGCCAATAATTGATGTTGAGAATGGCAGAGTTGAAATATATTTACTTCAACAGCCGAAGCTGGAAATCAGATATATTGGTGATAAATTTGACAAAAGCATTTAATTGACCTTAATCCGTAAAAATGGGGGAATCAATATAATGAACATAAAAACTAAGTTTTTAGGAGAAATTAATATAGAAGAAAACGATATAATACATTTTAAAAATGGGATACCTGGGCTTAAAAGCTTAAAAAGATATGTTATGATGCCATTGGAGGGAAATCCAATGGTAAGCTATTTGCAGTCTATAGAAGAAGAAAATGTATGCTTTATAGTCATGTCTCCTTTTATAATAAAGGAGGACTATGATATAGAAATTAGTGAGGATACAGTAAAAGAACTAGATATATGCAACCTAGAAGAAATTACTTTATATGCAGTAATAAATATCCAGGGAGACATAAAAGATGCAACTGTTAATTTAAAAGCTCCTATAATAATCAATACCAGAAACAAAAAAGCAGCTCAAGAACTCCTTGAGTCAGATAAGTACCTTATTAAGCATAGACTGGTTAAGGAGGACTGATAGTTTTTGTTAGTACTTACAAGGAAAAGAGATGAAACTATTCTTATTGGTGATGACATAGAGATTTTCATAGTAGACGTAAGTGAAGATAAGGTGAAAATAGGTATTAATGCTCCCAAAAGCATAAGAATAATGCGAAAAGAATTACTGGAGCAGGTTAAAAGTGAAAATATTGAATCTACTGATATCAGCGGATCTTTATTATCGGAACTGACAAAGCTTATAAAAAAATAAAAATTATAAAAAAAGTTTCAAAACCCTATAAAGTAATATTATATATCTCCGATATATATAATATAAGCAAAACAAATAAAACATAGGGCCCATGTTTTATTATGAAATTGCAAAAATAATAGTCAGGAAGGAACCTGACTCAAAATTCAAGGAGGGAACTATAATGAGAATAAACAATAATTTAATGGCTATGAATACTCACAGACAATTAGGAGTTAACAATCTAGGTGCTTCAAAATCAATGGAGAAATTATCATCAGGTTTAAGAATAAACAGAGCAGCAGACGATGCAGCAGGTCTTTCCATATCTGAAAAAATGAGAGGTCAAATCAGAGGTCTTAACCAAGCTTCAAGAAATGCTCAAGATGGTATTTCTTACATCCAAACAGCAGAAGGTGCATTAAACGAAGTAAGCTCAATGCTTGTAAGATTAAAAGAGCTTTCTGTACAAAAAGCTAACGGAACTTACAACGCAGATGATATTTCAAACCTTGACCTAGAAATGACTGAACTAGGAACAGAAATAGATAATATTATTGCTAGCACAGAATTCAATAGTACAAATACTTTTGGTGGAACAATTAACATAGTAATCAGTGATGATGACACAGATACATTTGCTGTTGGTATCCAAGTTTTAGCTCAATCTCTAGGAAGCGGATCAAGTACTTCTGATATCGAAACATCAATAAACACTATCAATACAGCAAGATCCACATTTGGTTCACACCAAAACAGATTAGAGCATATTGTTAACAACCTGAATACAACATCAGAGAACCTTCAAGCTGCAGAGTCCAGAATCAGAGACGTTGATATGGCTAAGGAAATGATGGAGTTCACAAAGAACAACATCCTTCAACAAGCAGCTCAAGCTATGTTAGCACAAGCTAACCAAGCTCCACAAGGCGTTCTTCAATTATTAAGATAATTCATATTTAGATAATTTTATCTTGAATGAGTTTATCTCAAAAGCCGCCCGACGTTAGTCGGCGGCTTTTTACCATGTCAAGCAAATGTGAGGAAAGTTAAATTGTACTGATAAAATTTTAGGAGGTAACAATGAAAATAAAACGCTTAGGAACTTTAATTTTAGCATCATTGCTGGTGATGTGTTTATTATTTACCAGTATGCAAGTAAATGTATATGCTGAGGAAAATTTAGGTAGTTGGACTACTAAGACTAGCATGCTAACTGCAAGAACCTATGCAGAAGTAGCGGCAGTTAATAATAGAATATATGCTATCGGAGGTGCCACGGGGGGCGACAATAGAAGAGTAGAGGAATATGACCCTAGCACAGATAGGTGGGTAGCTAAGGCTAACATGCCAACTGCAAGGTACAATTTAGGACTAGCAGTAGTAAATAATAAGATATATGCTATTGGTGGATATGGATCAAGTTCAAGCTTGTTAACTACAGTGGAAGAGTATGATCCAAGTACAGATACATGGACAACTAAAGCAAGCATGCCCACCGGAAGGAATGGTTTAGAAGTAGCGGTGGTAAATAACAAGATATATGCCATAGGCGGAAATGGTCCTTCTGGAAGTAAGTTAAGTAAAGTGGAAGAATATGACCCAAGTACAGATACATGGACAACTAAAGCAAACATGCCGACAGCAAGAGCTATTTTTGGAGCAGCGGTGGTAAATGATAAAATATATGCTATTGGGGGCAGCGGAGCAGCTAATAGTGTAGAAGAATATGATCCAAGTACTGATACTTGGACAGCTAAAGCAAGTATGCCAACACCAAGATGGAATTTAGGAGTAGCAGAGCTGAATAATAAAATATATGTTATCGGTGGATATAATGGCGGTGTCAAAAACACTGTAGAAGAGTATGATCCTATTACAAATACATGGGCAACAAAAGCCAATATGCCGACAGCAAGGTTTGGTTTAGGTGCAACTACAGTAAATAATAAAATATATGCTATAGGAGGTGCTACAACAGCACAACTTAAAACAGTGGAAGAATTCACTCTTGAACAACCACAAATTCCTACATTATATACCGAAGCAAACAGCTATGAAATAAGAGGTGGCACTCAATTCGATGTATATGTTACAGTAGATGGTGCAATAAATATCTATGCAGAGGATATAAATATTACATATAACACTAATTTGTTTGAGCTGATGAATTCACAGCTTTTAAATCCAACAGCACTAGGAATTTTTCATAGCGACACAAACACATCAGGACAAGCAAAATACATATTAGCTAGTAAGGGCATGGATAATGGATTAAATGGAAATGTACAGCTTTTAAAGCTCACCTTTAAGGCAAAGAATGTTAATGGAACAGGAGATATATCAGTGTCATCTGGCTTACTGGCGGAAGGGTTTGGTAATGAAATTACTCCGGCTTGCTTAGGAAGAACATTTACAGTTATAAAATCACCCTGTGATGTTAACAAAGATGGAAGATTTTCACTAGCTGATTTAGCAATTGCCGGTCGTTTATTTAATGCTCAGTCCAGCTTGTGGGGAATATATGAGCCAGATACAGATTCAAGCGGCGTAGTTGAAGACATTATTGACTTACCGAATATTGTGCAGGCTATTTTACAAGCCATACTAGGCGGACAGCAATAATTCAAACATGATTTTTGACGATTAATACAAATATGCCATAGTGTAATTTTTTTATAACTCAAAATATAACAGTATTTAGTGAAAAAATAAAAAAACAGCTTGTCTCAGCTGTTTTTTTATTTTTTCACTAAAGAAAGCTTTTAAGAATTTCGATAATATAATAAAGGAACGGAATTTGAAACCCAAGGAGGGATAGTAATGAAAATAAATGTAAATGCAGTAACTAATTACAATAATAATAGTAGTACACAAAGCAGCGGCACTGTTGAAAAAATAAAAACGCCAGTAGCACCGAGCGTGCAGACTAAGGTCACTGAAATAAGACCGGAGCAATCTAACTATACAGATTTTGTTCATAAACCAGAGCAAGAGCTGTCATTAGATGAGCGAAACTGGATAGCTCTAATAGAGCGCGCAAATAAAGCTATTATAGGTGCAAATAAAACCTTTGAGTATTCAATACACGAAAAAACAAAACAAATTATGGTAAAGGTTATTAACAGTGAAACAAAAGAGATAATAAGGGAGATCCCTCCTGAAAAAATACTAGATTTAGTAGCTAGAATGTGGGAAGTAGCAGGCATAATTGTAGATGAAAGGAGGTAGTCTTAATGTCTAATAGCATGATTAATGCGTTGAACAGCAGATTAAGAATATCTGGAATGAGCTCGGGACTGGATACAGATACTATAATACGAGATATGCTGAAGGCAGATAGAATGAAAATAGATAAGGTACAGCAAAACAAGCAGCTTATGCAGTGGAGGAAAGAAGAATACAGGTCAATAGCAAACCTTTTACGAGGCTTTAAGGATGAGTATTTTGATATCTTAAAGCCTGATACAAATATGAGGAACAAATCCACATATACGGCTTTCAGTGCTGTTTCTTCTAATGCAAATGCAGTATCGGCAAAAGCTGTAGGTGGTGCAATTATAGGCAGTAATACTATAAAGGCCACACAGCTTGCAACAGCAGCTGCTGCCTCAAGCACTGGCACTGTAACAAAGACTTTGTCTAGTAATAGTGCTATAGATTTTTCTCAATTTGCTACAGACAAAAACTTTTCCATTAATTTAAATGGACAGACTAAAATGATTACTATAACTGGTGGAGCATACGATATTGATACCTTAAAAGCAGAGATCCAGAGTAAGGTTGATGCTGCTTTTGGTAGCGGAAAAATATCAATAAATAAGGATGTTACTGATACGATGCTGGTTTTTGATGCTCCAAACAGCAGCATGACTATGCTTATGGGATCAACGGATGATGCACTATTCGGTTTAAAGATTAGTAATGGAGCATCAAATAGAATAAGTACAAGCAGAGTATTAAGTGATTTAAATACGGAAACTGTCTTATCAGGCAATATAAATTTTAAAATAAACGGCGTTGAGTTTAATTTTGAGGCAAACCAAAAAACGCTAACTCAGGTAATTAGTGAAATAAACAATAGTGCTGCTAACGTTACACTGTCCTACAGCAACGTTACAGACTCCTTTACTTTAACATCGGATACTACTGGTGCTGGTGCAGCGATTGAGATTGAAAATATAAGCGGTGATTTTTTTGGTGCAAATAGTGTCCTAAAGATCACTAATACAACAATATCAAATGGAACAGACGCAGTATTTGAGTTAAACGGTACACCGAACATAGTAAGAGACTCTAATACTTTTACTATTGATGGAGTAGAATATACATTAAAGGAAAAAGACGTTGAAACAAAGGTAAACGTGTCACAAGATGTAGATACAGCCTTTAATAAGATAAAATCATTTATCGGTAAATATAATGAGCTTATAGATGCACTTAATAGGAAAACTACAGAAGAAAAGTATAGAAGCTTTTTACCTCTTACTGCTGAACAAAAAGAAAGCATGAAGGAAGGCGAAATTGCAAAATGGGAAGAAAAAGCTAAGTCCGGGCTGCTAAGAAACGACAGCATATTATCACCAATAGCTGTCAGCCTTAAAATGTCAGCAATTGAACTTGTGGATGGATTAGCAGCTAACCTTTCGGCTATAGGTATATCAACTACCCATTATACAGATAGAGGAAAACTTAGTATAAACGAAGACAAGCTAAAAGAGGCTTTGCGAAATACACCTGATAAGGTAATGAACCTATTTTCACAGGAATCAGCAATCAGATACTCTCCAGAGTTAAATGAGGCAGATAAAACTGCAAGGTATAAAGAAAACGGATTTGTAAACAGGATATTAGATATAATTCAAGATAACATTAGAACTAATAGAGATTCTTCCAATAAAAAAGGAAGGCTTTTAGAAAAGGCTGGCATTATAGGAGATGCATCTGAATATTCTAATACAATAGACAGGGATATATCGAAAACTGATAAGCTAATATCAGACTTAGAAAGAAAGATATATACTAAAGAAGATAGATTATATATGAAATTTGCAAAAATGGAAAAAGCCATGAATATGATGAGCAAACAAAATTTCTGGCTGCAACAACAAACAGGCGGACAGTAGGAAGATTATTAGGGGGGAATATAAATGGCAATGATGAACAATGCCTATCAGCAATACCAGAAAAATATAGTTACTACATCTACTCCAGAAGACCTTACTTTAATGCTGTATAATGGATTAGTAAGATTTCTAAAGCAGGCGATACAAGGTATTGAAGAGAAAAACATACAAAAATCTCATAATTTCATAATAAGATCTCAAGATATTATAACTGAATTTATGTGTACGCTAAATTCCAGCTATAAAATTTCTAATAGCTTATTATCTATGTATGACTATATGCACACGAAACTTACTGAAGCTAACGTCAAGAAAGATAAAGCAATAGTCGAGGAAGTACTTGGCTACGCAGAGGATCTTAGAGACACATGGTCACAGGCGATGAAAATAGCAAAACAGCAGGTTGTTAATAAGTAATAGTATATAAGGACATATATATGTCCTTATATAATTTTATAGCAATTTGTCTATAAAGAGCCAACTTCAAAATTTAAATTTTCCAGTTGGTTATCCATAGGAAGGTGAGTAAATGGAGCAGGCAATATTAAATCTTCATAATCTTTTAGATAAAAAAATTGAATATTTCAATGAAATATATAATATAACAAATAGACAAAAGCATGATATAGAGAATAATACAGCAGACAATATAGAAATACTGGTAAATGAAAAACAACAGATCATTGATAAGATAGACTCAATAGACTTAGCTTTTAAGCAGCAGTCTGAGATGTTAAAGAAGACTTTGCAAATAGACAGCTTAGAAAAGGCGGATATACAAAAATATCCAACATTAGGCGAGCTTAAGAAAAAAGTAGCAGCTATAATGAAGCTTGCAGAGAAAATAATTACATTGGAAAACGACAACAATCAGAAGTTAAATACTCTTATGGATAGCCTAAAGCTGGAGATGAAGCAGCTTAAGGCTGGTAAAAAGTCGTTAAAAGCCTATGATACTCCTATAATTAATACTGATGGTGTCTATATAGATAGAAAAAAATAAATGCAGGTTACAAAGTTAGTTTCAAATATGCAAATTATTGCTAAAAATACACAAAAGTACTTGTGTATTCAACAATATAATTATATAATAATATTTGTGGTTCATTATCTAGGTCTGTGGTTGAAAATCGATGCCAGCCGCAGGCGAAACGATCCACGTAAGCAGGAAAAATTCCTGTGAGCATGGTGCGGTTTAGATGTAAGTCCGTCCATTCATGCATAGACAATTTATGGTGAATGAGAGTGGTAGTAGTGAGGAGTTAATTCTTAGTAGCGAACCTTCCAGACGGCGGGTGTGGGGTAAAAAACCAGGTCAGCTAGAAATAATAACCACAAGAATAAAATACGGGTATGAGTGCGGGTGCAAGAACATCTTTCCTGGTCTTTAGAAATCCCAGAAAGTTCTGCAAGCCAACACCACCCTAGAAGGAAAGAGGGATTTTTACATGTATCAGGACAAAAATTTAGTTTGTAAAGATTGCGGAAGTGAGTTCGTATTCACAGTAGGTGAACAAGAATTCTATGCAGAAAAGGGGTTCCAAAATGAACCTGCAAGATGCAAAGATTGCAGAGTTTCAAGAAAGAACGCAAACAACAACGGAGCAAGAAGAGAAAAAGTAATGTTTGAAGCAGTATGTGCTGAATGTGGTAGAGATACACAAATACCATTCAAGCCAACAAAAGAAAGACCAGTATACTGCAAAGAGTGCTTTGAAACAAGAAGATAATAAAACAGCCGCCTAAACAGGCGGTTTTTTTATTACATTTTTCGCTGGATAATTACAACATTCGACTGTATAAATATATAAAGATTTTACAAAGTGTTCGGTGGACAACAGAATACTTAACAATTAATCCACAATTCTTTCAACAGATAGAGCCTTGGAAAGCAAGTTATCAACAGAGTTATGCACATTATCCACAGACTAAGGCTGATAATAAATGTTTGTGTTAAAAAATGCATTAGTCTAAAACTATTCCAAATCAACAACTCTAGCAGTGTGTATAGATTTGATAGTTCGCTTTACATAATATATTCAGACACTGTATAGAAAGCCAAGGTTAAATATCATTAGGACATTATTTGCATATATTTTCGATAAAATGTGAATGATGTATAAAACTTGCGGTTATCTATAAGTTTTGAGCTAAAAACCCTATAGGTATAAGGAGTATTTGTCAGATAAAATCAGATTTCAGTTTGTATATTTGTAAAAACCTTGAATATAATAATGCTATCGTATAGTTTATAAAGGACATACTGGTATATTATTAGAAAATTTGAAAAATTAGCAGGATTATTCGTGTAAATGTAGAATAAAATAAATATATACAGTAGCATAATAGTTGCGAAAGGAGATGTATTTATGCGTATTATAGTAAGCGGTAAAAATATGAATGTCACTGAGGCTCTAAAGGAAAGGGTATCAAATAAGCTTTCAAAGTTTGAAAGGTATTTTGGATCTAATATAGAGGCTCACGCAACTTTAAGTGTTGAAAAGAATAGGCATATTATTGAAGTTACGATTCCATTTAATGGAGTTATCTTAAGGGGAGAAGAAGCTACCGAGGATATGTATGCTTCCATAGATAACGTAATTGAAAAATTAGAAAGACAGATGAGAAAACAAAAGACAAAACTTGAAAGGAGACATAAGGACGCAAATATTAGGTTCGAAAATTGGGTTATACCTCACGACGAGGAGCTTGAGGAATTAGACGCAAAGATAGTAAGATCTAAAAAGTTTGCTATGAAGCCCATGCCTATAGAAGAGGCAGCGATGCAGATGGAGCTTTTAGGACACAGTTTCTTTGTATTTTCAAATTCTGAGACTGAAGAAGTCAATGTTATATATAAGCGAAAAGACGGAAACTACGGGTTGATAGAACCTGAGTTTTAATAAAAAAAGCCGATTAATAGTCGGCTTTTTTTACTGTCCTATTAAAACAATATTTATGTATACATGATAGCTGTATTTTTATTTTTAGCTTTTCATGTTAAAATATAAATAAGCAGACTAAAACTAAGAATTCCCAAGTTTCTCAAATCATAAACTTCTAGTGTCCTATTCGAGGAATTATTTCATATATTTGGAACTTTCATACTATATTATTCATATAATTATATAGAGTGGGATTGTATAGGTCTTAAGTACTATTTGTTAATAATCATAGAATATTTTAATATAGTAGGCAGGTATTACATCCATTTGGTCGAATATCTTATCACATAAACAAAGGGGGAAATGTGCTTGGACAAAGGTACAACCAAAATTGCTTCCTGCTTTCAACAACAGATTCAAAAACTGATTTGCAAGCTGCCTGGAGTATTACAATGTAGTGTTGTATGCATAAAGGATGAAGTTATAAAGGAAATTCATATTCTATCAACTATCGATAAAAATATTAAACAGCTTGTCAGGGATGTTCAGTCAGCAATAACTGCTGCATTCGGCATTCAAGTAGATTATAAGGTTATTAGCATTGCTCAAATTAATGAACATGAGATAAAGCACGCAAGAATAAGAATAGATAGTATTAATGTGAAGAATATAGATAACTTTATAGAGGCTCATGTTACGTTGATTCTGGAGGGTATAAAATACGAAGGCAGATGTATTAAGGTTAAATCTAAAAATAATAAATTTAAAGCTGTTGCAGAGGCAGCAATTATGGCTTTGGAAGCTTATATGGACAATAAGGGAGTATTTTACTTAGAAGGATTAGAACGGATAACAGTTGCGGCTAGAGAAATATTTGTTATAATGATTGGCATTTCGATAGACAATAAGGAAGAATTGTTGGTGGGAAATAGTATAATAACCACCGCTGAGGATGAATCAGTAGTTAAAGCAGTTCTATCAGCTATTAATAGAAGAATAAATTTTATATTTTAAGCTTTGGCCGGCATTTTATATAGAGAAACAACTTCATAATTTAATATTTCTAGTTGTTTCTCCAAAAGAGCTTAGAGACTTTTAGTTGAAAGTATTTTCAACTTTAAAGTGTCTTAGCTATATAGAGAAACAACTTCATAATTTAATATTTCTAGTTGTTTCTCCAAAAGAGCTTAGAGACTTTTAGTTGAAAGTATTTTCAACTTTAAAGTGTCTTAGCTATAGGTATAGAAGCAATTCTTAGTAACCAAATTTGCGCTAGGAGCTGCTTACTTATAGAGCGGAGTGTTTGCCTGTCTTAATTAGCGGAGAGACAGAGATTGATGTATAAGGGGGCAAACAAAATGAGAAGGGTATTAATAATATTAGCTTCAATATTAGCACTTGTGCTGGCTGGTGGAGCAAATATGGGCTGGCTGTAATAAAAACTATGTCGGCCAATATACAAAAGAGGTGATTTTTATGCCATTTAAACTAAAAATTTATGTAGGGTTTATTATTTTATTGGCAATTATTTTCCTGATTATGCCATATAATAATGCAGGCAGTTTGGATATAACAGGAATAATATTTTTTATGGCAATGTCAATTTTAACAGAGTCCTTGTTGATTATCACTCCGGGCAACAGAACATTATCAATGGGATTCGTCATTAATATGACCGCTATATTGCTGTTCCCGGTACCAGTGGTTACTTGGATTACCAGTATTGGGATTATGTTTAGGACCTTTAGAAATAACGGTAAGAGAATTCACATCTTTAACTATCCTATGCACAAAACCTTATTTAATGGTGCTAATATAGTACTTGCAACCGGTATAGCAGGAATTGCATATCGATATTTAGGCGGTACTGTGGGGGAAATTGATTTATATTCCTTATTCATTCCTACCATAGCTTGTATAGTAGTATATATTGCGGTTAACGCAACCATAGTATCTATACTGATGAGCTTATTAAACAATCAGCCATTCCTTAAGATCTGTTATGATAATATAATTTGGGTTGTAAGAAACTACTTGGCTATAGCACCTATAGGCATACTTATGGCAGCTGCATATAAGAACTATGGGGTAGTGGGAGCGGTTTTGTTTTTAGGTCCCCTTTTGCTGGCTCGATATTCCTTTAAACTGTTTATTGATATGAAAAACATATATATCGAAACAGTACGCGCGCTTTCATACGCAGTTGAGGCAAAAGACAAATATACCCAAGGGCATTCTCTGAGAGTCAGTGAATATTCTATAGCCATAGCAAATAGACTTAATTTGTCCCAAAGACGGATTGATAATATTAGAATAGCGGCAATATTACATGATATTGGCAAAATTGGTGTGGAGGAACATATACTTAACAAGCAAGGAAGTCTTACCAATAACGAATTTGATAAGATTAAGCAGCATCCTATAACTGGAGTAAAGATAATTCAAGAAATAGACTTTTTGAAGGATGTAGCGGAAATCATACTGTCCCACCACGAAAAAATAGATGGTTCAGGTTATCCATATGGCAAGAAGGGTAATGAAATATGTCTGGAATCCTGTATTCTAAGTGTTGCGGACGTATATGATGCCCTCACTTCTGATAGACCATACAGAGCTGCAATGTCTACAGAAAAGGCATTAGAGATAATTGAGCAGGGAAAAGACACACAATTTAGCTCTGTAGTTGTTGATGCATTTGTAAAATACATAAATCAATGCAAGGAGTTGAAAGGCATTGCTAGTTGAGACTGTTGGAGTATCATTAGCTGCTGCTAAACTAAGAGGAGGTAAATTTTCCAATTTTCAGGATGCAATCTTGAAAAAATGGTATTTGTTTATTAGTGCATTTGTTATAGAATTTGCTTCAGTTTATACTGCATCTAAGGGAGTATTATTTATAAGCAATAATATCTTTTATATACATCTTATTTCTTATACTCTGCTATTTGCAGGCTGCTGCTTCAACATAAAAAAAACAGCCTTTAGAATAATATTAATAGGTTTTCTGCTGAATTTTTTAGTAATAATGCTTAATGGAGGTCAGATGCCGGTAGCGTCTGATGCTATGTTAAAAGCTGGACTATCAGATAATCTGGCAGCTATACAAGCTGGAAGAATTGTAACACACACAGTAATAAATGAAGCTACAAGGCTTAGCTTTCTAGGTGATATATTAAGAATCAGCAGACCATATCCAATGCCTAAGGTTTACAGCATCGGTGATATTATTATGGCAATAGGAGTGTTTTTATATATTCAGGAAATTATGATAGTCAAGAATAAGCTTAGAAAAATTAAATAATTGTTATATAAACAGCTTTTATAGGGAAGCAACCATAAAACTTAACTTACTCATAAGCTAGTTATTGCTTCTCTTCTAGGTTTTTAGCTTGGAATAAATTAAATTTTAAGCTAAAAAACCTATAGCTGTTTTTTTTATATTATGGGCTTTAGTCTCTATAATTTTTGCATTATTATATTTAATAAATATATAATATGTGATACAATATATAGTCAGTATGTTTTAAAAGATTAATTGTGGAAATTGGAGTAAAAAATGAATAACTTAAAGAACAACAATAATAACAATTATATAAAAAGTTATTTTGCATTTGTACTTATGGTTTTTGCAGTATTTAGCGGAAGCAATATTGGTACAGTTATGGAAAGTACAGAAGGTGCTCGAAGTCTGGATTTTTATGCTGTAAGAACAGGTAAAATCATACAGTATAATGATTATGTAGTAAAGCTTGCAATTAAGCGTAAGCTGCATTTATTAAGCAATAAAACAAAAACAACTATTATAAATTCCCTTAAAGACATTTCGCCGTCAACTACATCAATGAATACCGCAATTATAACAATAATAACTGCTATAATGCTGATATTGTTGTTTATATACTATTATAACAATGGAATAGTAAAAAATAATATTTGGCTAAGTGCAGTTTATTAAGCTCTCCTTAAATGGCATTATAGGGAAGCAACCATAAATCTTAACTTATTCATAGGCTAGTTATTGCTTCCCTTCTAGGTTTTTAGCTTGGAATGATTTAAGTTTTAAGCTAAAAACCCTATAAGTATTTTATATCCCAGTACTTGATATGATATATAGAAAGTATAAGTATTTACAAACAGTGCTTTCTATAAAACAATTTAGAGGAAAAATTGGAGGAGAGATAAAATGTCAATATTTAATAAATTATTCGGAAATCCAAATGAAAAAGAAGTAAAGAAGCTTATGAAAACTGTAAATGCAATAGGCGCATTAGAGCCTGCTATGAAAGCATTAAGTGATGATGAGCTTAAAAATAAAACTGTAGAATTTAAAGCACGTCTGGAAAAAGGTGAAACCCTGGATGAGCTATTGGTAGAAGCCTTTGCTGTTGTTAGAGAAGCAGCTATAAGAGTATTGGGGCAGAGACCCTTTGATGTGCAGGTTCTGGGAGGTATTGTACTTCATCAGGGCAGAATCGCAGAAATGAAAACAGGTGAAGGTAAGACCCTGACAGTTACAATGCCTGTATATTTGAATGCTCTGGAAGGTAAGGGAGTACATGTTGTAACAGTAAACGATTATTTGGCAAGCTATCACAGCCAATGGATGGGTAAGCTGTATAATTTCTTTGGAATGTCAGTAGGACTTGTAATTCACGGCTTAAGCCATGAAGAGAAGCAGCAGGCATACGGTGCTGACATTACCTATGGAACAAATAACGAATACGGCTTCGATTACTTAAGAGATAACATGGTAATATACAAGGAGCAGATGGTTCAAAGAGGCTTGAATTTCGCAATCATTGACGAGGTTGACAGCATTTTGGTTGACGAAGCCAGAACACCACTGATTATATCTGGTATAGGTGAGAAATCAACACAACTGTACTATGTAGCAGATAACTTTGCCAAGGGATTAAAAAAAGAAGAAGATTTTACAGTAGATGAAAAAGCACATTCAGTAGTTTTGACTGATGATGGAGTAACGAAGGCAGAGAGATTTTTCAATATTGAGAATCTGGCTGATACCCTCAATATGGAGATACAGCATCATATTAACCAAGCTCTAAAGGCTAGGAATCTGATGCGAAAGGATATAGACTATGTAGTAAAAGATGGTGAGGTAATAATCGTTGATGAATTTACAGGCAGATTAATGCTTGGAAGACGTTATAGTGATGGACTTCATCAAGCTATAGAAGCAAAAGAGGGTGTAAAAATAGAAAGAGAGTCTCAGACCCTTGCAACTATCACCTTCCAGAATTACTTCAGAATGTACCAGAAGCTTGCAGGTATGACAGGTACAGCAAAGACTGAGGAAGAAGAGTTTAAGGCCATCTATAACCTTGACATTGTAGAAGTGCCTACAAACAGACCAATGATAAGAAATGACCGTCCAGATGCAGTTTATAAAAGCATAAAGGGTAAATTCAATGCTGTTGTAGAAGAAATTGTACAAAGACATGCAAAGGGACAGCCGGTGCTTGTAGGTACAATATCAATAGAAAATTCGGAGCTTCTCAGCACTATGCTAAAAAGGCGTGGTGTACCCCATACAGTATTGAATGCGAAGTACCATGAAAAAGAAGCCGAAATAGTTGCAATGGCAGGTCAAAAGGGCGCGGTAACAATATCTACCAATATGGCAGGCAGAGGAACAGACATTATGCTGGGTGAGGCAGTTACTGATCTTGGAGGTTTGTTTATACTTGGAACTGAAAGGCATGAATCAAGACGTATAGATAATCAGCTTAGAGGACGTGCAGGAAGACAGGGGGATCCAGGTGAAAGCAGATTCTATGTATCTCTGGAAGACGATTTAATGAGGCTTTTCGGAGGCGAAAGGGTCATGAATCTGGTTGAAAAGCTTGGTATGGATGATGAAATGACAATAGAGCATGCCTTACTGTCAAAAGCCATCGAAAACGCTCAAAAGAAGGTGGAAGGAAGAAACTTTGATATAAGAAAGCATGTTCTTCAGTATGACAATGTAATGAATAAGCAGAGAGAGGTAATATATAGCCAGAGAAAGCAAGTACTGATGGGCGAAAATATAAAAGATAATATAATAGAAATGGTAAGGGACATAATAAACAATGCAGTAACTACCTATACTGTAGGAAGTGAGTTTGCCGAGGAATGGGATTTAAAGGGGCTTAAGGAGCATTTACACACGATATTCCTGCCTAAAAATACAGCTTTGAATAAGGATATAACAAGCTATAACAGAGAAGAATTGAAGGAAGAGCTATTTGTAATAGCAAGTAAGATATATGACGCCAAGGAAGCGCAGTTCGGCTCAGAAGAAATGAGAGAGCTTGAAAGAGTAATACTTCTTAAAGTAGTAGATACTAAATGGATTGATCATATTGATGCTATGGATCAATTGAGGGACGGTATTTCACTTAGAGCCTATGGTCAGCAAGATCCAGTACAGGCATATCAAATCGAGGGCTACGATATGTTTGAGGAGCTAATAAGAAGCATCAAGGAAGATACCGTAAAATATATTTTTAATGCTAACATAGCTCATGCTCCTCAAAGAGAGCAAGTGGCAGAGCCGATTATTACCAACCAAGAGGAAACGGTACGAAAGCCAGTAGTTAAGGACGATAAAATTGGAAGAAATGATATGTGCCCATGTGGAAGCGGTAAGAAATATAAAAAGTGCTGCGGATTAAATTAAACATAAGGCTTGTGATACTTAAAGTCACAAGCCTAAACTACAAACAAATTAAAACACTAAGCTAAGGGAGGACTACAGGGTGCTGGAATTAGAACAATGCAGATATGAGCTTGTGCAGTTGGAAAGCAAACTAAATGAAATAGAGGTGTCTCTTTGACGCAACTATAATAAAAGAGAAAATTGACGAACTGGAAAATGAAATGCAGCAGGAGGGCTTCTGGAATAATGCCGATAATGCAGGTATGATTCTTAAAAAGGTTAAACAGCTTAAGGATAAGCTTGAAAAATTTGAAAATCTAAAAAAAGAATACGAAGATCTGCATATATTGATAGAGCTGGCTATGGAAGCTGACGACAGCAGTATTATAGCAGAGATATCATCTGGATTCCAAGGTGTTAAGAAAGACATAGAAGCTATGCTTATCGAAACACTGCTTATAGGTCAATATGATAAAAACAATGCAATATTTACAATACACTCAGGCGCAGGCGGTATAGATGCTCAGGACTGGGCAGAAATGCTGTTCAGAATGTATACCAGGTGGGCTGAAAAGAAAGGCTATACAGTTACAATACTTGATATACTAAAGGACTACGAAGCCGGGATAAAAAGTGCTACATTACTTATAGAAGGAGTAAATGCATATGGATATCTAAAGTCTGAAAAGGGAGTACACAGACTGGTAAGGCTATCACCCTTTGATGCCGCTGGAAAGCGCCATACTTCTTTTGCTTCTGTAGATGTAGTTCCCGAATTAGATGACAATGTAAAAATTGATATAAATGCAGATGAGCTTAGAATTGATACCTATCGTGCTAGTGGAGCTGGTGGTCAGCATGTAAATAAAACCGAGTCCGCTGTAAGAATAACACATATTCCAACCGGTGTGGTAGTACAGTGTCAAAATGAGAGGTCGCAGCATAGTAATAAAGAAATGGCAATGAAATTACTAAGAGCCAAGCTGCTTGAAATAAAAGAACTAGAGCAAAAGGAAAAGATAGAGGATATTAAGGGAGAATATAGAGAGATAGCTTGGGGAAGCCAGATAAGATCATATGTTTTTCATCCCTACAGTATGGTAAAGGATCATAGAACAAATGCGGAAACTGGCAATGTAGATGCAGTTATGGATGGTGAAATCGACAATTTTATCAACACATATCTAAAAAACAACAATAAAAAATAAGTATTAAAATTTAATTTTGAAATTGTCTCTCTATAACTGAACTTTAATAATTATAACATCATTGTATTTTAAAAAAAATCATAAAGTCAAGCAAATACAATGTTTAATATTATTGATTAATTAAAAAAAATTTTTAATCAATCAATAATTATTGTATATTTTCTAATTTTATATTAAAATGGTATTATCATTTATTAATTGTATTAACAGTAATAAAGTTACAAAAGAGAATAAAACACATTTTGTGAATAATTTGTTAATCAGAATATTGATAAATCAATATTATTTGGTGAAAATGGGGGAATTTTATGAAAAAGAGGGATAGCTTTATCAAGTTTCCTATTGTACCTAAAAGTAATTCGACAAAACCCAAAAAACAGCTATTTAAGTTTTTGAGGAACATCAAATTTCCGAAGATAGGTATAAGATTGAAGAAAAGGGCAAATAAAGAATTAGCTGTTAGTAGTATTAAAGCTGATGTCGTAAAAGCAGGTAGCAGAAAAGCAAACAATAAAAGATTTAATAACATAAAGCTGCCTAAGCTGTCAGGATTTAAGCTTACCGCCATGTTTAGTGGCTTGAGAGGCAGAATAATAACACTAGTAATTATTATTACATTACTACCCTTGCTAGGTCAGACCGTAATCAATGTCATTACCCAGAGCAACTCTATTAATGATAATCTTGTAAAGCTTAATCAAGCAGTCAATCAAAGCATAGTAGAGAGATTAAATGCTTATATCAACCAAAAAATCGCAACTCTAGAATTGCTTCCTAAGATGGACGTTATGTCCATTGAAAACTTTGAACGTGAAAAGTTGATGCGAAAGCTGTCAGAAAAAAACTACAGAGATATAATGCTGGTTGATCTTAGCGGCAATATTATTTCATCTACGGATTCTGTTCTTAGAGGTCAAAATGTATCACAGGAGGAATGGTATAAAAAGGCAGCGGCAGGTGAAAGATTTGTATCAAATGCTGTACGTGAAGTAAAATACAAGTCTCCTGTAATAACCATAGCAGTTCCTGTATTAGATCAATATTTCAAGACAGAAGCAGTAGCAGTTGCAAAGCTGGGCATGGACGACATACAAAATTTATGTAAGGATAGTGAGCTTGGCGATGGGGGCATAGTATATATAGTAGATAATCAAGGAACCATAATTGCTCATCCTGAATATCAGGAAAAGGTTTTAAACAGCTATAACGCAGTTGAGAATAAGATTACTGGTGCTATTGAGGTTGCTCAAGGTAAATCAGGCACAAAGAGCTATCTCAACGATAAGAATAAAATGGTAGTTGGAACTTATAATATAATACCAGCTACAGGCTGGGGGCTGCTGACAGAAATAGAAGAAGCCAAAGCTATGAAGCCTGTAAAAGAAGCTAAAAGCACAGGTGTTATTTTTGCAATAGTAGCTTTTGCAATAGCAGTTATAGGAAGCCTTATGTTGGCTTGGGTTATAACAAAACCATTGGTAAGAATGGTTCGCGTAGTTACAGAAATAAAAGACGGCAATTTTGATAAAAGACTTGAAATTACTTCAAAGGACGAAATAGGACAGCTTCAAAACGCTTTCAATTTGATGACAGAGTCCTTAAGTCAGATACTTAAAGAACTGGATCAAGCAGTTTGTGAAATAAGCAAAACCTCTAAAAAGCTTAGCAGCGGTGCTCAGATAACTACCTCTGCCACAGAGGAGATATCCTCAATAGTTGAAGATGTTGCAGAAGGAGCACAAACTCAAATGGATACAGTAAAAGCTACAGTTGAAGTAGCTAAGGAAATTTCACAAAATGTTGTTGAAACCGCAGAAAAAACTCAGCGAGTTTCAAACTCTGCTAAAGATGCAGCAGAAGTGGCAAAGGAAGGCTCCCGCAATATAAATACCATAAACGAAACCATAGGTCTTATTAAGAATAATGTTGTAAACTCAGCAGAACTGGTAGATAAGTTAGGAAAGAAATCTGAGGAGGTTACTGGAATAGTAAAGGTTATAAGAGATATAGCCGGAAAGACCAATATGCTTGCTCTGAACGCAGCTATAGAGGCAGCGAGAGCAGGGGAGGCTGGCAGGGGCTTTGCTGTGGTAGCCAATGAGATAAGAAATCTTGCAGATCAGACAAAGGATGCCTCTCGTAATATAGAAGGTCTGCTGTTAGAAATACAAAAGGAAACAGAGCATACAGTAACTGCTATGAATGAGGGTCTGATCGAGGTAGAAAAGGGAACAGCAGTAATTGGAACAACATACAGTACCTTTAATAAAATAATTGAGGACATACATGTAGTGGCTGAAGAAATCCACCATGTTACCGACTCAGTTTTGGAGCTTAAGGTAGAAAGTGAGCGTATTTCAAAGGCTGTAGAGGAGGTAAGCGATATAGCGGAAGCTACTTCCCTAGGTACGCAGAGTGTACTGGCAAGTACTGAAGAGCAGTCCTCAGCAATGCAGGAAATCAATGACTCTGCTTCACAGCTTAACAAAATGGCAGTTGACCTACAACAGATTTTACAAAGATTTAAAATATGAAGCTTGGATTTATAGAGCAAAAAGCATATGAGGGCTGTAAATACCCCATATGCTTTTTTTATTCCATACCCACTATCTCAACAGTTTTACAGCCCTTACATTGAATAAGCTTTTCTACTAAATCATCAGGGGTAATGTCCATACCTTTAGCGTCAACAGTCAATGTCATAGCGGCTGTGTCCATGATAGGTATGTTCTGGTTTATAGTAATTATATTTCCCTTATTAGATGCAATTAAATTAATTATATCTGAAAGTACCCCGGGAGTATGGTTTAGCTTCATAAATAAAATGATAATTTTACCTCTCTCCTGAGATGAAAAATCAAAAATACTGTCTTTATACTTATAAAAAGCACTTCGGCTAAGCTTTATCATTTTACATGCCTGCTGAATCGTCGCTGCATCACCATTTCTTAGCAAACGCTTGGCAGCAGCAACCTTTCGGAATACCTCGGGCAGTATATCTGAAGCTATAATAAACATTTCTGGATTGTCCAATGTTGAAACACCCCCTGCTTGTACTTAATATAAATACACATGTATTTATATTAAGATATATTAACATAATCCTAAGTCAAAATCAATATTTATGGTTGCTTTTATATATATAAAGGTAAATAGATTTCAGTATACTTAATGCCTTCAATATCTATTAGTTATATAGTATAATAAAATTGCCAAGCTATACAAGCATTAGGTCAGATAAGGCGTGTAAATTATATAAACAGGATATTATGCCAAATATTTGACAATATATAAATGTTTTGGTTAAACTTAATATAAATCAACTTTTACCATATTCAAAGAAAATAAGGAGGAATTTGATGGACATTATATCCAGACTGGCAGCAGAGCTTTCTGTTAAACCATGGCAGGTAGAAAATACGGTGAAGCTAATAGATGACGGTAACACAGTACCATTTATAGCAAGGTACAGAAAGGAATTAACAGGAGAGCTTACAGATACACAGCTAAGAGATTTAAATGAAAGACTTACATACCTCAGAAATTTGCAAAATCGCAAAGCAGAAGTAATTAGGTTAATAGAAGAGCAGGGAAAGCTTACAGAGGAGTTAAAAGCCTCTATTGAAAAGGCTGAGGTGCTTCAAGAGGTAGAGGACTTATATAGACCATATAAGCAAAAGAAAAGAACTCGAGCAACCATAGCGAAGGAAAGAGGACTTGAGCCATTAGCAGAAATAATATGGAATCAGCAAGCCGCTGATAAGACAATATATGAAATAGCAGAAAGTTACATAAATCCTGAATTAAATGTAGAGACAGTTCAAGATGCCATAAATGGAGCATGTGATATAATTGCAGAAATGATATCAGACAATGCAGAATTCAGAAAGGAAATCAGGAGCCTGACTTTTAAGGACGGAACAATAATAAGCAAGGGAAACACTGAGGAAAAATCTGAATACCAAATGTATTATGAATTTAGTGAGCCAGTATTTAAAATAGCAGCTCACAGAATATTGGCAATAAACAGAGGTGAAAAGGAAAAAATCCTCAGTATTAAGGTAGAAGCACCAGTGGATCGTATAATAACTTTAATAAATAATAATGTTATAAAACAAAGCTCGCCTTATATAGAACTCCTTGAGATTACTGTAAAGGACTCCTATACCAGACTTATAGCTCCATCTATAGAAAGAGAAATCAGAAACGAGCTTACTGGAAAAGCTGAGGAACAGGCGATAAAGATATTTGCAGCAAATCTTAAAAACCTATTACTACAGCCGCCAATTAAAGATAAAGTTGTTATGGGATATGATCCTGCATATAGAACAGGCTGCAAAATTGCGATAGTAGATGAAACGGGAAAGCTTTTAGATACCACGACAATATACCCAACTCCACCGCAAAATAAAATAGAAGAAGCGAAAAAGACATTGAAAGCCCTTATTAAGAAATATAACATTGAGGTAATTTCTCTAGGAAATGGCACTGCCTCCAGAGAATCGGAAAAAATATGTGCAGAAATAATAAAAGAAATAGAGAATACACTACATTACATAGTAGTAAATGAGGCAGGTGCATCAGTATATTCGGCATCAGAATTGGCAGCAAAGGAATATCCAGATATTAATGTTTCCATAAGAGGAGCTATTTCTATCGCTAGAAGACTTCAAGACCCTCTGGCGGAGCTGGTTAAAATAGATCCAAAGTCAATTGGTGTAGGACAATACCAGTATGATGTTTCGCAGAAAAGACTATCAGAGGCACTTGCAGGAGTGGTAGAGGATTGCGTAAACAGTGTAGGTGTAGACCTAAATACTGCTTCACCTTCGTTGTTGCAATATATTTCTGGTATAAACTCAGCAATAGCAAAAAATATTGTAGCCTTTAGAGAAGAAAATGGAAAATTCCAAAGCAGAAGCCAGTTAAAAAAGGTTAAAAAGCTGGGAGACAAGGCATTTGAGCAATGTGCGGGCTTTTTACGTATACCGGAAAGTGATAATATACTTGATAATACCTCGGTACATCCAGAATCCTATAAAGTAGCAGCAGTGCTGTTTGAAAGAACAGGAAACAAGCTGAAAAATATAAATCCAAAGGATATACATACTATACTGCATGAAATAGAACAAGCAAGTATAGAAAAGCTGGCAGCAGAGCTTGAAATAGGTGTACCAACCCTAAGAGACATAATAAAGGAACTCCAAAAGCCGGGCAGAGACCCCAGGGATGAAATGCCCAAGCCTATTTTTATGACTGACGTAATGGAACTGAAGGATTTAAGACCTGGGATGATACTGACAGGTACAGTAAGAAATGTAATAGATTTTGGAGCTTTTGTAGATATTGGCGTACATCAGGATGGGCTGGTGCATATATCAGAGCTGGCGGATAGATTTGTAAGAAGACCACTTGATGTAGTGCAGGTTGGGGATATAGTTAAGGTAAAGGTTATGGACGTAGATATGGATAGAAACAGAATAAGCTTAAGTATGAAAGGCTTGAATTAAAGCAAATTATTAAAGGAAAAGAGGGGTAAAATGCTGTTTATTAAGAATGCACATATTTTTACAATGGCTGAAAATGAATATGTGAAAGGCTGTATGCTGGTAAAGGACGGAAAGATCGCTTATATAGGTGAGGATTTAACAGCTCCAGAGGATGCAGAAGTCATTGATGCAAAAGGTAAATTTGTAATGCCAGGTTTAATTGATGCCCACTGTCATCTGGGTATATGGGAGGACTCCATAGGCTTTGAAGGAGCTGACGGCAACGAAGCCACCGATCCGATAACTCCGCACCTGAGAGCTATTGATGCTATAACACCGACGGACAGAACCTTTGAAGAGGCAAGAGAAGGCGGTGTTACCACAGTATGCACAGGACCAGGAAGTTCCAACGTTATAGGAGGAACCTTTGCTACAATAAAAACTTGGGGCATAAGAGTTGATGACATGATAATACAGGAAACCGCAGCATTAAAGGTAGCTTTTGGTGAGAATCCCAAAAGAAGCTACAGCTCAAAGGGAAAGACGCCTTCAACAAGAATGGCAATAGCAGCATTACTTCGTGAACAGCTATATAAAGCAAAGGCATATAAGGAAAAGCTTGAAAAGGCAAAGGATGATCCAGATAAAAAGCCGGATTTTGATATAAGGCTGGAGCCTTTGGTAAAGGTGCTTAATAGGGAAATACCCCTTAAAGCTCATGCTCACAGGACGGATGATATATTTACTGCCCTTAGAATAGCTAAGGAATTTGATATAGATATAACTCTGGATCACTGCACCGAGGGACACCTTATAGCGGATATACTTGCAAAAGAAGGAAAATATGTAATAAGCGGTCCCCACTTAACAGAAAGATCTAAGTATGAGCTGAAGAATAAAACCTTTAAATCACCAGCAAAGCTGGCAGAAGCGGGAGTAAAGTTTGCAATAACTACAGACCACCCTGTAATACCGGTACAATACCTGCCAATGTGCGCAGGACTTGCAGCAGCAGAGGGACTTGGTGAAATGGAAGCACTAAAAGCAATTACAATTAATGCCGCTGAAATACTTGGATTAAAGGATAGAATAGGAAGCTTGGAAGTAGGTAAGGATGCTGATATAGTTATGTTTAATGGACATCCTTTTGATACTCAGACAAAGGCTGATATTGTTATAATAGATGGGAATGTAGTATTTAGGAGAAAATAAAGAGAAATCCGCAAGCTGCGGATTTCTTTCTTTTTATATTCCATGTATACATTTTGTCTAAAAAAGAATATAATAACATTTAGAATAAAATATACAGCCTTCGATAACAAATTGCATCGAAGGCTTTGGTCTTACTGGAGGTAACAAATGTTAAAGCTTTTATCAAATAGCGCAGATGAAACATTTAAAATAGGTCAAAAGCTGGGAACGCTGCTGCAAAGAGGCAGCTTAATATGTTTATCAGGTGATTTAGGGGCAGGAAAGACAGCATTTACAAAAGGCATAGGCAAAGGTCTTGAAATAGAGGAGCATGTGACCAGTCCTACCTACACAATAATTAATGAGTATGAGGGAAGGATACCTCTTTATCATTTTGATGTATATAGATTGGAAAGCGTTGAAGAGATGTATGAGCTGGGCTATGAAGAGTATTTTTATGGAGACGGATCAATAGTGGTAGAATGGGCAGATAACGTAAAGGAAATAATACCCAATGAGAGGCTATGGATAACCATACTAAAGACTAAGGATGATGATTCAAGAGAAATAATACTTGAGCCTACAGGAGAAATATATTCTAACATTGTGAAGGAGCTGGAAAACAGTGAATATATTAGCGATTGATACTTCTAGCGCTACCGCAACAGCAGCAGTAATGAGAGACGGTATGCTTATTGGCGAATATATATTAAATAATGGTAAGACTCATTCACAGAAGCTGCTTGTAATGATTGAAGAACTATTGAAGGATTGCGGACTTAAACCCTCAGACCTTGACATTTTTGCTTGCTCATCAGGTCCAGGATCTTTTACAGGGCTAAGAATAGGGGCTGCAACCATAAAGGGTATGGCACATGTACTGAAAAAGCCGGTTATTGGCGTACCGACTTTAGATATATTGGCTTATAGCTTGTATAATTGTTCAGCAATAATATGTCCCGTACTAGACGCCCAGAGAGAGACAGTTTACAGCTCACTCTACACCTGGGAAAGCGGACGATTAACGAAGCTTGAGGACTTAAGAGTCATTAGTGCAAAGAAGCTTATAGAATATCTAAAAACGTTGAATCAAAAGGTAGCGCTTTTGGGAGACGGAGTATATCTATTTAGAGATATAATAGGCGATAGCGAAAATATATCAATAGCTCCTCCAGCTTATCAGCTTCCCAGAGCATCCTCCTGTGCTGCACTGGCAGAGGAAATGTATAATATAGGACAATATAGTACATATGATAGCTTTGTACCGCAATATATAAGAAAATCCCAAGCAGAAGTTGAATATGAAAAAAAACAAAAAATAGATATTTGCAATATGGAGCATAAGGATGTGGAGCAGGTATTTGAAATAGAAGAATTAAGCTTTAAGACACCTTGGTCTAAGGAAGCCTTTACAGAGGAACTAGAAAAAAACAAGCTGGCAAGATATGTGGTTGCAAGAATAGACGGCAAAGTAGCAGCATATGGTGGAATGTGGATGGTATTGGATGAGGGACATATTACAAATATAGCAGTTCACCCTGAATACAGAGGACAGAAAATTGGTGAGAAAATCGTATTATCACTTATTGAAGCTGCGAGAGAAAGTAATGTAAACAAAATGACACTGGAAGTAAGGACATCCAATGTACCTGCCAGAAATTTATACAAAAAGCTAGGCTTTATAGATTTCGGAGTAAGAAAGGGATACTACTCGGATACCGGCGAAGATGCAGTGATTATGTGGAAGGATATTAACTAAAAAAATGCGGCCCTGTACATATCAAGGTCGCATTTTTATTTATACACTTATTTGAAAAAAGCTCAGACATATGAGTATGCAATCCGTATATATAGTGAAAACATACAGCAAACAGCTTTATACTATACGAAGCATGGTCTATGGAAAAGAAGGTGGCGATAAATTTGAATGCCAGTGACATAGAAATAATAAGCCAGTGTCTCAAGGGCAATGGAAACTTGTTTGAAGTCCTGATAGAAAGATACAAAAAGCTGGTATATAATACAGCCTACCGTATGATGGGAAGCAGGGAGGAAGCAGAAGATATATCTCAAGAGGCATTTATTAGAGTCTATAATTCTCTCTCAAGATATAATCCAGAGTACAAGTTTGCTACCTGGGTATTGAGAATAACTACAAATCTATGCTTGGATAATCTGCGAAAACGTAAGGGCGAAACAGTTCCCATAGAGGAACAGTACAACCTTGGGGATGAGGGTCCTACGCCAGAGGAGGAATACATAAAAAGGGAGAAACAGATACAGGTACAAAATGCGATCAATAAGCTTCCTGATAAATATAAGGAATTTTTGATAATGTTTCATCATAGAAACTTATCTTATCAAGAAATTATGAATATAACAGGTGAATCCATTACGATAGTTAAAAATAGGCTTTACAGAGCACGGCAAATGCTGAAGGAGTCACTTATGAAAGCAGAAAAGGAGAGTGAAAAAGTATGCAATGCCGGGAAATAGAAAACCTAGTAATGAAGTACTTGGATGGCAATATAAGCGAATTAGAAATGGAAAAAATCACAAGGCATAATGAAGTCTGCCCAAAATGTGCCCTTGAATTCGAAGTACTAAGCGATGCCATATACACCATAGAGGAATTTCCAGATTTAGAGGTTCCAGAAGACTTTACCTCAAAGGTAATGAATAACATAAGAAATCAAAAGCACTATGAGCTTAATAACCAGACTATGCTTTTATGGCTTATTGGAATGGCAGGCTTGGCAGTATTTATGCTAAATGTTTTTTATCACGTAGTTTTACCTACGATTAAGAGCTCGGCAATATTTGCAAGCCTGGTTGATAAGCTTGCTCTTATAGCAAACTGGACTATGAGCGGCATAAAAGATATATTCCTAACCTGTACCGTTGTTATAAGCAAACTGGTAGTATTTAGAAATATATTACTCAGGGATTATTTGACCCTTTTAATAGCGGGCGGCATAATATTCATTATGGTCAACATACTTCTTGTAAAGACATTGAAGGTTCAGCAGAAACCATAAAACCATTGCATAAGGTTAGTTTTTTATTAAAGATTTAATATATTAAGGAGGACCATGGTATGATACTTTATAAAAATAAATCAGTGGTAGCAGTAATGTTGATAGTGTTACTAACAGCAGCTTCACTAATAGTAACTGGATTTGCACTTGGGGGCGGTAACGGAGATAAGATAACTTTTTTCGGTAATGTGCATATACGCCAGGGTGAAAATATTAACGGTTCGGCAGTTGCAATATTTGGCAGTGTTACAGTGGATGGCGGTGTAGCAGGAGATGCAGTTGCAATATTTGGAGATGTCAATATCAAGGGTGCTGTTAACGGAAGCGCAGTAGCAGTTTTAGGCACAGTAAGAGCAAAGGGAAACGCTATTATAAATGGTGATGCAGTAGGCGTAGGCGGAGGCGTGTTTCAGGAAAAAGGAACAGTAGTAAGAGGTGAGGTTGCCGATGCAAACATATCTTTAGGCTTTAACAGACAAAGTTTACTACCTCTTGTAACCTTAGCATCTATTTTCTGGGTTATTATGACCTATGGACTATCATGGTTAGTATTGTTAATTATACCTGAGAGAATTAATAATATGGTTTCTCAAAGCTTTGAAAATTTGGGAAGAAGATTTGGAATAGGAACATTATCCTATATATTATGCCCCATAATAGTAGTTGCACTGGCAATAACAATAGTAGGTATACTGGTTATACCATTCTTTGTAATAGTATTTTCAATAGTAGCATTTATAAGTATGATACCAATGAAAATTGCAATAGGCAGAAGGATTGCATCAGGTATTCAAAACAGGAATTCTATCTACATACATCTGCTTATCGGGGTAGTAATAGTATATCTGTTGAAGCTTATACCTGTAATAGGCTGGCTGGTATATGCATTCTTAAGTATAGTTGCTTTAGGAATGGCTGTAGACACCAGATTAGGCGGTTCTTTAAAGAACAACATATAAATGAAGTATAGCTGCATAAACGCAAATAGTCATTAATCGAAAAGCATAGGGTTTTTAGGTTAAAACTCAGAAAAATGTTCTAAATAACAGTATATGCCATTCTGAACATGGGTAGTATATGGATATATTTAAATAAGAGAGGATATAATACAAATGTTGTAACAAAATATTAATCTATTTCACTTTTAATCTGGATTAGTATATGGTATAATGGCTATATTCTATATAAATGGCATCAGAAACTATATATAGATAGTTTTGTATATGCCGTTTATAGAATAAAAAGCACAAAACAATAGCTTTGTATTATAACTTACTTATATGTGCTTAGAACTACGGTATATGGCGTTACAAATTATACAAGCAGCAATGTTTTATCGCCATTTATATAGGTTACCATTTATAGGAGGAGTATAATGCTACTTAGAGAATTTACAGTTGACGGACATACTATAAATCTTACTCAGGATGGTACTATTTACATAGCTACTGTAATGAATAACGGCGGTGAAAAAGTATTTTACCATGAATACAATAACTACGAGAAGATTAAGCTTTGTCTTTCAGAAATAATCCAGAAGATTGAGGTAGGCGAAGCAGATATACAATACGTACTTGAAGTATTAGAACGTAGTACCATGTAGGGCAGGATAATAATCCTGCCTTAAGTATTTTTAAAAAAGAAGGTGATCACATTGTGTAAGAATACTACAATACTGGCAATAGAAACCTCCTGTGATGAAACCTCAGTATCAGTTGTAAGTAATGGACGAAATATCCTATCCAATATTATTTCCAGCCAGATAGATGTTCATAAGAAGTTCGGAGGAGTTGTTCCCGAAGTAGCTTCAAGAAAACATCTGGAAAGTATAAATCAGGTACTGGATTCGGCATTGGAAGAAGCAAAGGTTACCTTTGAGGATTTGGATGCTATAGCTGTAACCTGCGGACCAGGACTTGTAGGTGCACTGCTTATTGGCTTGTCAACTGCAAAGGCAATAGCTTATAGCAAGAATATTCCCCTAATAGGCGTTAATCATATAGAAGGGCATATAGCAGCCAACTATATTGAACATAAGCAGTTGGAGCCTCCCTTTGTATGTCTTGTAGCATCAGGGGGACATAGTCATATAGTCAATGTATTAAGCTATGAAAAATATGAGATTATGGGACAGACAAGAGATGATGCCGCAGGAGAAGCCTTTGACAAGATAGCAAGAGCAATGGGCTTAGGATATCCTGGAGGACCCTTAATAGATAAAATAGCAACAGATGGCAATCCTGATGCCATAGACTTTCCAAGAGCTTATCTTGAGGAAGGCAGCTATGATTTCAGCTTTAGCGGAATAAAATCCTCTGTATTGAATTATCTGAATTCAAAAAAAATGAAAGAGGAAGAAATTATCGTAGCAGATGTTGCTGCAAGCTTTCAGGAGTCTGTAGTTGAAGTTCTTGCGGCCAAGCTTGTAAAAGCTGCTCAGGCAAAACAATCAAAATATGCAGCATTAGCAGGAGGTGTAGCAGCAAATAAAAGGCTAAGGCAGGTACTAAAGGAAAGGGGTGAAGCCGCAGGTATTGAGGTACTATATCCATCACCCGTACTATGTACTGACAATGCTGCTATGATAGGCTGTGCAGCCTACTACAAGTATATCAGCGGACGCACCTCGGATTTGAAGCTTAATGCTATACCCAACCTTACTATTGGAGACGTAAGAATATGAGGTGAATCAGCAACCAGAGTATGTGAAGGCGACAACTATCACATTGCAAAAAATTAGAAACAGCTTTTTCGGTGGAAACATAAAATGTGCAGGACTTCTGGTTATAGACGATATAGAAGAATATATCAGGGACTTTCGGGAAGCCTTTCAAGTGATGATACTGCCATCCGTCATGTTTGACGAATTTGGCAGAGATCTTGTAGGTGCAAGCTATACAGAGCTTAAAAACAGATATGATATAGAAATAGAGGTAATATAAAATAAATGCCAGCATAGCTCCGGCATTTATTTTATATTATAAACGGTTTAAAATGATTACTCGGTAAGAGTTTCCCACTCCGCATATAAATCCTCCAGCTTATTTTTAAGGCTTTCTGCCTCATCATTAAGCTCCTGACACTTTACATGGTCACTAAATACCTCAGGGGATTCCAATAAGCTGTAGACCTCCTCCAAGCGTGTCTCGCAGTATTCTATTTCCTGCTCAACAGTTTCTAATCTTTTCTGCTGTTTTCTTATATTTGATTTTTCTTCCTTTTGCTTAAGCCAGTCATTCTTAAGCTCAGACTGCTGCTCCTTAGACAGCTTTTCCTGCTGCTGACTTATATTTAGCGGCTGCTTTTTATATAAATAATAGGAATAGCCTCCCTGACATACAGTGCAGCCATTCTCATGCAGCTCTATAACCTTTGTAGCCACTTTTTTAATAAAATATCTATCGTGAGATATAAATAGTACAGTTCCAGTGTAGCTTGTCAGTGCATTTTCAAGTACTTCCTTGGAGTTTATATCAAGATGATTAGTCGGTTCATCCAAAAGCAGAAAATTAGACTTTGAAAGCATAAGCTTCAAAAGTGCAACTCTGCTTTTCTCTCCGCCGCTCAGCTTATAAATCTCTTTAAAAACATCCTCACCCTGAAACAAAAATGCAGCAAGTCTGGTACGTATATCAGTTTGATTAAGCTCCGGGTATTCATCCCATACCTCATCAATTACCAGCTTTTCAGAATGAAGGCTTTCCTGCTCCTGCTCATAATAACCTACAAAAACATTTTTTCCAAGCCTTACTGAACCATGGTTGGGAAAAACCATGCCGCGGATTATTTTTAGGATGGTTGTTTTACCAATGCCATTAGGACCAAGCAGTGCAACTCGCTCACCCTGCTTTATTTCAAAGCTTACATTTTGAAAAAGCTGTCTGTCATAGGACTTTGACAAATCCTCTATAAACATTACATCATGTCCGCTTCTAAGGCGAGGCTCAAACTGAAATTTAGCACTTTTGGGCAAAGGTACAGGCTTATCCAGCCGCTCCACTTTTTCTAAAGCCTTTTCCCTGCTTTCAGCCTGCCTAATGCTTTTTTCACGATTATACTGACGAAATCTGGCAATAATTGCTTCCTGCCTCTCGATTTCCTTTTGCTGCAAATCAAAATCCTTCTGCTGCTGTTCAAGCTTTATCTGCTTAAGCTCAACATACTTTGTATAGTTGCCGTTATATTCGCTGAGAGTTCTATTTTCTATTTCAAAGGTTTTATTTGTAACCTCATCAAGGAAATACCTATCATGAGAAATAATAAGCAAGGTACTCTTGCAGCTTTTTAAATACTCCTCCAGCCATTCTACAGATTCAATATCCAAATAGTTGGTAGGCTCATCAAGCAGTAAAATATTAAAATCCTGAAGCAGTACCTTTCCAAGGGCGATTCTTGTTTTCTGCCCTCCGCTGAGAGTATTTATTTTCTTTTCATACTCCTCTGGGGTAAAACCCAAGCCCTTTAAAACCCCTCTTATGCGGCTTTGATATGAAAATCCGTCAACATTGGCAAACTGCTCCTGCAAGCTGGAATAATTCTTTAATAGCCCCTCAAGTACATTAGGCTCATTTGATTTACTAACCTTACTGATCCTAACCTCCAGATCACGCAGCGTATTTTCCATTTGAATAACGTTGTCAAAAACAGTCAGCATTTCTTCCCAAATACTATTGTCAGATTCAAAGCTGAAATCCTGTGACATATATCCAAGACGCATGTTTTTTCCTATGTAAATATCTCCTTCATCTCTATCCAGTTGACCAGTCAGTATTTTAAAAAGCGTTGTTTTTCCTGCTCCATTAACGCCCACTATGCCAATCTTGTCATTATCCTGAACCGTAAATGAAATGTTTTCAATTATAACATCAATACCATAGCTTTTTTTGATATCTTTAGCAGATAATACAATCATAATAACCTCCGAATTAAGTGATAGGGTTTTTGCTAAAAACCTAGAACATCTGTTAAGTGCCTATATTATATTTTAACAAAAAAGCAATTAAATTTATATAATAATATTATGGCTTCCAGGAGTAGATGCTAGTATTATATTATTGATTTATGCAAACAAGACTTTGGATTGCTTGACAATAATTTAACTATACTATAAAATTATATGCAGATATGGTAAATACTAAGCTATAGAGTCTGAGGGGATGCACATCCCTATAAAACCCTTTAAGGGAAACAAATTATCAATAGCAAAAGTTAATTTTCAGTTGTTTTCCTATATCGGCTATAAAATAATAGAGTAATTGAGGGGAGATAAAATGGAGCGGTTCAGTAATATTTCAATGGCGGTAGTAAGAAGACTGCCTAAGTATTTTAGATATTTGGGAGACTTATTAAGCAATGAAATTAGAAGAGTATCTTCACAGGAGCTTAGCAAAATAACCGGTTTTACTGCGTCGCAAATCAGGCAGGACTTAAACTGCTTTGGGGGATTTGGGCAGCAGGGATACGGGTATAACGTAGAAGAGCTTTATAATGAAATAGGAAAAATACTAGGCTTGGATAGAACCTACAAAACAGTAATAGTTGGTGCAGGTAATGTAGGGCAAGCCATTGCAAACTATACCTCCTTCCAAAAAAGCGGCTTCAAGCTCCATGGAATATTTGACGTGAATCCAAAGGTTATAGGACTTAGCATTAACGATGTAACAGTAATGGATGTAGATGATTTGGAAAAATTCATAAAGCAAAATGATATAGAAATAGGCATAATTTGCACTCCCAAAGCCCATAGTCAAAAGATTGCGGATTTAATGGTAGATGCAGGAATAAAAGGTATGTGGAACTTTGCACCTGTAGATTTAAAAGTTCCCGATAATGTAATTGTAGAAAATGTACATTTAAGCGAGAGCTTATTTACGATTTCTTATTTGCTTAAAGAGAGAGAAGAAACCACTAAAAAAAAGAAATAATGCTTGTTATATGATATAAAAAGGAATACAATACTGATTGTAGAGACTTTAGACAAAATAGTTACAGGCGAAGTTAATTATTAATAATTTGCTTCGTCTTCTTAATGACTTTGAATATTGCCCAAAGGATATCTAAAAGATTTTATATGAAATTGGATAAGGAGTTGTGAAAGATGCAAGAGTTGCTAAAAGGTATCAGTTCGCTGGAAATAGGACATTTAGTAATGTTTATTATTGCAGGAGTGCTTATATATCTAGCAGTTGTAAAGGAATATGAACCAATGCTCTTAATGCCCATTGGTTTTGGTGCGATACTGGCAAATATTCCGCTGGTAAGAGAATCAGAAGGTTTTGTGGCATTGGAAATACTATATAAGGCAGGAATCGAAACCGAGCTTTTCCCTTTATTAATATTTGTAGCAGTAGGAGCTATGATAGATTTTGGACCGCTTTTGAAAAACCCTAAGATGCTTCTGTTCGGAGGTGCAGCTCAATTTGGTATATTCTTTACAATGACAGTAGCAGCACTTACAGGCTTATTTGATATAAGAGAATCAGCCGCCATAGGAATAATAGGTGCAGCAGATGGACCGACAGCTATATATGTTGCCAAGAAATTTGCAAAGGATCTTATTGGACCTATATCCGTTGCAGCATACTCATACATGTCCCTTGTGCCCATAATCCAGCCCCCAGTTATAAGGGCGCTTACAACTCTTGAAGAAAGAAAAATAAGAATGGAATATAGGGAAGACTCTGTGTCCAAAAAAGTAAAAATAATATTTCCAATAGTTGTTACACTGATTGCAGGTATAATAGCTCCCGCCAGTGTAGCACTGGTAGGATTCTTGATGTTTGGAAACTTGATAAGAGAATGCGGTGTAACAGAAAGACTTTCAAAATCAGCTCAAAATGAATTGGCTAACCTTGTAACTATATTATTAGGTATAACAATAGGCTCCACCATGAGCGCAGAAAAGTTCTTAAACTTCAATACATTGTTAATAATAGGTATGGGATTGGTAGCATTTATATTTGATACAGCAGGCGGAGTATTATTTGCCAAGCTCCTTAATAGATTTTCAAAAAATAAGATAAATCCTATGGTTGGAGCGGCAGGTATATCTGCATTTCCTATGTCCGCAAGGGTTATGCAAAGAGAAGCTCAGAAGGCTGATCCTACTAATTTTATACTAATGCACGCTGTAAGTGCCAATGTAGCCGGTCAGATAGGCTCAATAATTGCAGGCGGAATGATACTATCACTTGTTAGGTAGGAGGATTTAAAATGGATAGAATGGAAATGCTCCTTGAGAGCTTAAGGGTAATGGGCTTTGGAATGGCTGGAATATTTATATTTATGTCTATATTTTTTATGATAATAGTAGGACTAAATAAGCTTTTTCCACCCCAAAAGGATAATTAAAATAACGCATAAGCACAGCTCGGAGTAATCCGGGCTTTTTTCTTTTGTTTTATAAACCCTTTATAAACAAAGCTTAAATATGATAAAATATTTATAGATAGACTCTAAAACTCAAAATACTTTTTGTTAAGATTTGCCAATCTCTTTGTGAGAAACAAGTGGAAAGCTTTAATTTTGAAGTTGTTTCGCTATAGAAAGATCATGTATGATTTTATATTATATTTTGGAGGGGTTTTTATATTATGAAGGTATACTCACTGGTGGGTCAAAGCGGTACAGGTAAAAGCTACAAGGCTTTTATGGTTGCTAGAGACAAGGAAATAGAATACATAATAGATGATGGATTGTTTATAGGAGGAACAAGAGTAGTTGCAGGGCGATCTGCAAAAAGAGAAAAAACAAAAATATCATCAATACGCAGAGCTTTATTTAAGGACGAAAAGCACAGGGAATCGGTGAGACAGGCAATAAAGGAAATAAACCCCGATAAAATCCTCATACTAGGAACTTCAAATAAGATGATCAACGAAATCGCTAGAGTACTTTTACTTCCAGAGGTAGGAGAAACAATTCTTATTAATGACATATCTACAGACAAAGAAATTCAACTGGCGAGAAAATCAAGAAAAGAAGAAGGAAAGCATGTAATACCTGTGCCGGCAGTTGAGATAAAAAGAGACTTCTCAGGCTACTTTATCGACTCTCTGAAAATATTTATAAAAAAGGATAAAACCTTGAATATTGAAGAAAAAACAATAATAAGACCGACCTTCAGCTATCTTGGCAAATACGAAATATCCAAAAACGTACTTATGCAGATGGTAACCTTTTGCGCCATGAAATTTGAAAGAGTCAGTAAAGTGTCAAAAATAAGAACAGACAGCAACCCTATAGGTGTAATAATAAGCTTTGAAATAGCCATAAAGCTTGTTTCGAGAATTGATAATATGGTAACAGAAATGCAGAAGACTATAATAGAGGATGTAGAATATATGACTGGGTTAAATGTATTAAGTGTAAACGTTATGGTAAAAAATATAGTAAAATAGGTTGTATATCGATAGGAGAACTGCAAATGCATATAAAAGAAATACAAAACGGAATATTATTGGAAGGTGTCAAGGATTTTGATGCAGTGCATATATTTGAGTGCGGACAGAGCTTCAGATGGAACAAGGAGAATGACGGAAGCTATACCGGTGTGGCATATGGAAGAGTTATCAATGTTTCATCAAACTATGAAAATGAAGCTGTGACCATAAATAATACTAATCTGGAGGATTTTCAGAACATCTGGCACGACTATTTTGATTTGGGAAGAAACTATGGTGAGATAAAGAAAATTCTGAGTGAGGACTCTGTTATGGAAATGGCAATACAGCATGGCAGAGGTATAAGAATATTGCAGCAGGAGCCATGGGAGATGGTTATTTCATACATTATATCAGCCAATAACAATATACCCAGTATTGCAAAAAGCCTTAATCTTTTATCAGAATTTTATGGCAAGCCCTTGCAATACAGCGGAAAAACCTACTACGCCTTCCCCACTATTGAGGAGCTTGAAAGTGCTGAGCTGCAAGATATAAATAGATGCAAAGCGGGCTTTAGATGCAAATATATATATAATTCAGTAAAGCTTATACATTCAAAAGAGGTCGACTTGGACAGTATAAAGCAGATGGATACTGAAACGGCTAGAAAACACCTTATGAGACTGCCGGGGGTGGGACCCAAGGTGTCAGACTGTATAATGCTGTTTTCCATGCAGAAGTATGACACCTATCCCATAGATGTATGGATAAAAAGAATAACGGAGCATTTTTTCGTAGGAAGAGATGTAAAGATGAAGGATATACAAAGCTTTGCAAAAGATAAATTCGGAGATTTGGCAGGCTTTGCACAGGAATACTTATTCTATTTTTCAAGGATAAACAAAATAATGTAGTGCATTGTGTTTTTGGGGGGATTGTAAATGATATTATTAGGTTCTATTGTGAATGCAATAACAATAATTATCGGAGGTGCAGCAGGGAGTCTTGCAAAAAAAGGGCTTCCTGAGAGGTTCAGCAGTCTTCTTTTATCTGCACTAGGACTGTTTACGCTGGCATTAGGCATAATGTTTGTTACTAATACGCAGCAAATAATGGTGGTAGTTATAAGCCTCGTAATTGGGGCAGTAATAGGTGAGCTTATTGATATTGAGAAAAGGCTGGACAAGCTGGGCACCTATGTACAAAGCAAGCTTAAAGGCTTTAAGGGGAATTTTTCTCAAGGCTTCGTAACTGCAAGTCTGCTGTTTTGTGTAGGCTCAATGGCAATAATGGGCTCCTTGCAAAGCGGTCTGACCAATACCCATGAGACATTATTTACAAAAGCAATTATGGACGGAATAATATCCATAGTATTTGCGTCAACAATGGGCATAGGGGTAGCGGCTTCCTGCGTACCAGTCTTTGCTTACCAAGGAACTATAACCTTACTGGCGGCTTTCATTGCACCATATCTTAATGAAGCCATAACTAAGGAAATGACAGCCACTGGCGGAGTACTGCTTATGGGTGTCGCAATTAACATACTTGAAATAAAAAAGATAAAGGTAGGCAATATGCTGCCTGCAATATTTCTGCCTATCATAATCATGCTCATAGTAGGAAGCAGATAGAAAAGAAGCTGGCTGGATTTATAAAGCTAAGTAGTATTAAAATAGTGTTGATAAAAGCACTATTTTTGTTTTTTTATGTAGAAATAAAGATTTTGAGAGAAAAACCAAATATATGTATAAAAAATAGTGGAATGTGGATATAATTCTAGATAATGCACTATAATAGCCTATATGTTCAAATTTTAGCCATATAAGGAGTTTGCTATTATAAAAATCATTATTTATCATTATATATGTAGTTAGCACTCAATGATGGCGAGTGCTAATAAAAAATAAAAATAATAATACATATTATAAATATCTAAGGAGGGTTATAAATGAATATTAAACCTTTAGGTGACAGAGTAGTTCTTAGAGTAGTTGAAGGCGAAGAAACAACAAAAAGCGGTATAGTTTTACCAGGCACCGCTAAAGAAAAGCCAATGCAAGGTGAAATATTAGCAGTTGGTTCTGGTGAAATGGTAGATGGGAAGAAAGTTCCATTGGAAGTAAAAGTAGGTGACAAGGTTATATACTCAAAGTATGCAGGCACTGAAATTAAAATTGATGGAAACGAATATTTGATAGTAAGACAAAACGATATATTAGCAATAGTAGGTTAATAGGGAGGGAAAATAAATGGCAAAGCAAATTAGATTTGGTGAAGAAGCAAGAAGATCACTTGAAAGAGGCGTAAACCAACTAGCTGATACAGTAAAGATTACATTAGGACCAAAGGGAAGAAACGTAGTATTAGATAAAAAATTCGGTTCACCGCTTATTACAAATGACGGTGTTACAATAGCTAAAGAAGTAGAACTGGAAGACCCATTTGAAAACATGGGCGCACAGCTTGTTAAAGAAGTAGCAACAAAGACCAATGACGTAGCAGGGGACGGAACAACTACAGCTACTTTACTTGCACAAGCAATAATCAGAGAAGGCTTAAAGAACGTTGCAGCAGGAGCAAACCCAATGATACTTAAAAAGGGTATCTTCAAAGCAGTTGACGTAGCAGTTGAAGAGCTTAAGAAAATATCAAAGCCAATCGAAAGCAAGGCAGCTATAGCACAAGTTGCTTCAATATCAGCAGCAGACGAAACTATCGGCGAGCTTATTGCAGAAGCTATGGAAAAAGTAGGCAAGGATGGAGTTATAACAGTTGAAGAATCAAATACCTTCGGAACAACTCTTGACGTAGTTGAAGGTATGCAGTTTGACAGAGGTTATGTATCCCCATACATGATTACTGATGCAGAAAAAATGGAAGCAGTACTTGACGATCCATATATACTAATAACTGATAAGAAAATTACAAACATCCAAGAATTACTTCCAGTGTTAGAGCAAATAGTACAACAAGGCAAGAAGCTTTTAATAATATCTGAAGACATCGAAGGCGAAGCTTTAGCGACATTAGTAGTTAACAAGCTGAGAGGAACATTTACATGCGTAGCAGTAAAAGCTCCAGGCTTCGGCGATAGAAGAAAAGCAATGCTTGAAGACTTATCAATACTTACAGGCGGTCAAGTAATTTCAGAAGAGTTGGGCTTAGACCTTAAAGAAACTAAATTATATCAATTAGGAAGAGCAAAACAAGTTAAGGTTCAAAAAGAAAACACTATCATAGTTGACGGTGCAGGAGATGCTCAAAACATTAAAGATAGAGTAAGACAAATCAAAGCTCAAATAGAAGAAACTACATCTGACTTTGACAGAGAAAAATTACAAGAAAGACTTGCAAAGCTTGCTGGCGGAGTAGCAGTAATCAAAGTTGGTGCAGCTACAGAAACAGAGCTTAAAGAAAGAAAATACAGAATAGAAGACGCACTGGCAGCAACAAGAGCAGCAGTAGAAGAAGGTATAGTACCAGGCGGTGGAACTGCACTTGTAAATACTATAAATGCAGTTGCAGCACTTATCGAAAAAGCTGAAGGCGACGAAAAAACAGGCGTTAAAATCATTAAGAGAGCATTAGAAGAGCCAGTAAGACAAATAGCTGAAAATGCAGGACTTGAAGGTTCAGTAATAATAGAAAAAGTATTAAACAGCGAACAAGGAATAGGCTTCGATGCATTAAATGAAAAATATGTAAACATGGTAGAAGTAGGTATTGTTGACCCAACTAAGGTTACAAGATCAGCACTTCAAAACGCAGCATCTGTTGCAGCAATGCTTCTTACAACTGAAAGCATAGTAACAGATCTTCCAGAAAAAGAAAAACCAATGCCAGGACCAGGAATGGGTGGAGACATGGGAATGTACTAAAATAAAGATCAGGCTGTTAACAATTGTTAACAGCCTGTATTTATTATATATCACATCTTAGCAGATTTTCAAAGCTGATCTTAGGCACGGGCCTGCTGTATAAGTAGCCTTGTATTATATCACAGTGTTTCTCCTTTAGAAAATCAAGCTGTTCACAAGTCTCTACACCTTCTGCCGTTACACTCAGATTAAGATTATGCCCAATAGCCAGTATTGTAGAAACTATAGCAGCCCCCTTTGAATCAATCAAAAGATCTCTGATAAAGCTTTGATCTATTTTTAAGGTTGTGATTTCAAAGCTCTTAAGATAATTTAAAGAAGAATAACCAGTTCCAAAATCATCTATTGCAATACTTATTTTCATGCTTCTAAGTCTTTCAAGAATAACCGCCATAGATTTGGTATTCTCCATAGCGGCACTTTCCGTTATTTCCAGCTCAAGATACTCAGGATCAAGCTGAGTTTCCTCTAGTATTCTTGAAACACAATCAACAAAATTTTCCTGACGCAGCTGTACTGCTGAAATATTAACAGACATTTTTATTGGCTTTAAGCCTGAGGACTGCCATGATTTATTCTGATTACATGCAGTTCTCAAAACCCACTCGCCAATAGGAATAATAAGTCCGTTTTCCTCAATAAGCGGTATAAATCTATCAGGAGAAACCATACCCAATTGAGGGTGCTTCCAGCGAAGTAAAGCTTCAGCACCAACAATACTGCCGGATAAAATATCAACCTGAGGCTGATAATATAACTCAAACTCGTCATTTTTAAGTGCATTATGTATGCTATTATCAAGTATCAGCGTGTCTTGTGCTCTAGTGCCAATAGCGGGATCAAACAGCTGGTAATTATCTCTGCCATGATTTTTTGCCTTAAGCATAGCCGCATAAACATTCTTTATTAAGGTTTTTGCATCATCACCATCATTAGGATAAAATACAATGCCCGTGCTTGCAGTAATATAAAACTTATGATGCTCAACATCCCAAGGAGTTTTAATCATATCAGTCAAGTTTTGAGCCAGCCTGAGAATATTTGATTCCTGTACCGAATCAATAAGCAGTACCGCAAATTTATCATCACTTATACGGCAGACGATATCATTCTGACTAACGTGCTGTTGTATACTCTCTGCTACCTGTCGCAGCAGCTTGTCGCCGATTGAATAGCCATAGGTATTATTAATCTTTTCAAATTTATCAATATCAATCAGCATAATACAAAGCTTGTTTTCATCCTTTAAGGCCTTTAACATTTCTGCCTCCAGCCTGTCATAAAACATAAGCCTGTTTGGAAGATCTGTCAATGCATCATAATAGATCAGGTGACTTATGGTATCCATCATTTTATTAAAACTTTCAGAGGCTTCACCGATTTCATCCAGAGTGGATACTTCGGATCTGACGGTCAAGTCACCAGCCGCAGCATCTTTAAAGGTATTTTTCAAATTCACAATAGGCTTAGATATACTTTTGGAAATCATAATGCCAAGAGCTATACCTGTTAGAACTCCTATAATACCCAGTGCAACTAACTTAATACTAATATCCTTAACAGGGGCTTTGGTATATTCCTCGGGTATATTAGTAATCAGCTTCCAGTTATCAGTATTTGGAATTGTACTGTAATAAGTCATGTAGGTAGTATTATTTATAGTACATTTGATATTCCCATTGCTGTTATTGATTATCTTGATGCCAACATCAGCCATATGGGGACTGATAAGCTCAGAGGGCTTAGTGATATTTTGTTTCATAATAAGACTTTTATCAGAGTGTATAATTATTTGACCATCCTTGTCTACAATATATGAATATGAGCTTTCGCTGTTGACTCTGAAGGCAGTAACATAATTTGACAGCTTTGCCAAGCTTGCATATGCTCCCAAAACACCAATAATCTCATCCTTTTCATTTCTTATAGGTACAGCTACAACAGAAACCAAGCTATTATCAACGGCTGAAAAAGTGGGGTTGGAAACAAGTTTTTTCCCATTAACAGCTTGTTGAAAGTATGCCTTGTCTGATATATTACTCGAGCCAATTTTATTGGTAGCATTATAGCTGCCATTGACCTCGGCAATTATAAATAAATCATATACACTAGATTTGTCTTTAAGCTGCTCCTTAAGGTAAGCTTCTATTTTGCTCCAATCCATAGACCTTATTAGGGGATAATGAGCATAAATATCAACCTCATTGATTCTTTCGTCAAACCAGTTGCCTACTAAAGTAGAATAAGTATAAACATTGCTTTTACTGCTTTTGTCAATAATATCAGACATAGTATTTTGAGACATATAGTAGGACATGGAAATTAAAAGAAAAGCTTCCAGAACAGTTATAATAAATATCATCAAGAGTATTTTAAAAGCTATGCTTCTTGTATTTTTTATTATCATATAAACTCCTCCTCACACCTGCTATATAGGTTACGATAAAGCTTTGACAATGGACGAGAATTATTTCTTCCAGCTAATTTTAAACTGCTGATTATGCCCTATGGGTCAATGCCTTTGGAACGTATTACGGTCGCAATCGTTACGATAATAATTGCAGGAGGGTCTTCCTCTTAAGGATAAAATTATCCTCCAGAAATATTCTCACCTATTGTCTTCTAAAAGCTTTATCGTATTCTATATAGTTGAGATTGGACAAACAATCAAAGATTGCAATAATAACCTATTATTACATTATATTATTATTTTACTACGAAAAGAAAAAAACTTCTATCATAATATAGAAATCTTTGGACGTTATATATTTCACGAGTAGCCAAAATAATACAAAATATATGTAAAAGATGTAAAATTTTTAAGCAACCTACCACTTTGTACTATTTTGATTACATATGTGGTATAATGTAATTATTAATATGCATAACTAAGTAATAATATATCGGCTAAAGTGACTCTTATTGTTTAATAATGTTAATTACTTAATAATTAGCATTAAATAACAAATAGCAAAGGAGTGTTTTTATGAAAAAGAATCTAATAGCACTATCACTGGCGCTGCTGCTTGTTTTTTTGCTGACATCCTGCGTATTAGCCGAAGATTATGATGATCCTATTGGTAAACCAATCCAAAAGAATGAGACTTAGTCATGCATACTCAAAATGGCTGTAGAAGTACTCTACAGTCATAATTGTGTAATATACAAAAAAGACATATGTCATATATTGGCATGTTGTTCATATAGACAATTTTTTAGTTGGAGCGTAAAATATATATGAGGTGGTTATTAAATGGAAAAGCAGAACAAAAAAGAGACACAGGCTATTAGTGAGTTTACACACATTAATGAAAAAGGTTATGCAAAAATGGTAGATGTATCTGAAAAAGAGGATAGCATGAGAGAAGCTATAGCCAGAGGTTCTGTTTATATGAAGCGTGATACGCTGAAGGCAATAGCAGAAGGAAAGATTAAAAAGGGAGATGTACTTGCGGTAGCACAGGTAGGCGGAATAATGGGCGCAAAAAGTACCTCCGACATAATACCCATGTGCCATAATATAAATATATATGGTGCGGATTTGGAATTTAAGATAGACCTGGACAACTGCAAGCTGGATATAATTGCAGTAGTAAAGACAGTGGGTGCTACAGGGGTTGAAATGGAGGCACTTACAGCAGTGTCAGTAGCCGCTTTGACGGTGTATGATATGTGTAAGGCAATAGACAAATTTATGGTGATAAGTGACATACACCTTGTAAGAAAAACAGGTGGCAAATCAGGGGATTTTGAATATAACAAGTTTGGTGAAAAAGAAGCTGTACCTGCCAAGTGCTAGGTAACTGAAATTTATTCGAAAGAAAATAGTGCATTAAGCATAATAAATCACAGGAGAGAAACAGTTTATGAAGGACATAACAGTAGGAATCATTACAATCAGTGATAAGGGCTCCAAGGGAGAGCGTGTGGATTTATCAGGACCAGCAATTGAAGACACAGTAAAAAGTATAGCCGGTGTAGTAAAGAGCTATATTATAGTACCGGATGAGAAGGATCAGATAAAAGCTGCAATAATAGAAATGTGTGACAAATTGGAGTTGAATCTTGTTCTTACAACAGGAGGCACAGGCTTTTCACAGAGAGATGTAACGCCGGAGGCAACCCTTGAGGTCATAGAAAAACATGTTCCGGGCATACCAGAGGTTATGAGAGCCAAGAGCCTTCTTATAACACCGAAAGCTATGCTGTCAAGGGCACAAGCGGGCATTAGAAAAAAATCCCTTATAATAAACCTTCCTGGAAGTCCAAAGGGAGTCAAAGAAAATCTGGAGGCTATACTTCCTGCATTGAGACATGGAATCGAGATATTAACAGGAGATGCTTCTGAGTGCGGAACGGTGCATATTAAAAAATAATTTCATTCCCTTCAATATAATGAAAAAAGCTATCACTATAAATGATGGCTTTTTTTCATGCCTTTAATCAATTTACATTATATCCAAGGTAATAATAACTTCCTAGCTTTTGCGTATTTTTATTGAAATTTGATTATTTATTTCCAATATCTGATTTTAACACACTAATGGATGAAAAATAATGAAATATATTGTCGAAATATCGGGAATGTGATATCATTAGCTTAATAATGTTAAATTGGCATTTATTAGGATATTCTAACATTTTATTAAAAAATGGAATTGGTGGGAAGATTATCATAAAACTATTTCATTTAAACTTACATTGTATTTGAATTACATTAAAATATGAATTTTTAGAAGCTTATTATAGATTAGCAACTTTAAAACTCAAAATACTTTTCGTTAAGAGTTGCTAATCTCTTTGTGAGAAACAACTAGAAAAATTTAATTTTGCAGTTGTTTCTCTATAATTTATAAAAATGCTAATTGGAAAGTAGGGGGGACTACATTGAAATCAATGAGTCGAAAATTATTCTTGCTTGTGATAGATATAGCGCTGCTTATCTTAACAACATATGCAGCTTTGGCAATGAGGTTTGAAGGTGTAATACCCGGGTATTATTTAAATGTGTTTCTGCGTTCTGTCTTGCTTGTAACCTGTTTAAAAACGTTAGTATATTACTATTTTGGTCTTTATAGGAGCTTGTGGATATACGCAAGTATTGATGAGCTGTTACAAATATTCTTTGCTGTAGCTATTGGAACATTTGTTGAATATATATTTGGAATATTGTTTAAAGTGAGCTTTCCTAAATCCGTTTACGCCATTTCCTTTCTTGTATGTATGCTGCTTATCGGCGGCAGCAGGCTCAGCTACAGAGTTATCAGAAAGGTAAGCCGTACAGCATGGAAAGAGGACGGCGGAAAAAAGAGAGTTATGGTAGTAGGGGCTGGTGATGCCGGTTCAATGGTTATACAAGAGATGCAAAAGCATAACGAGCTGTCATACTTGCCTGTGGTTGTAGTAGATGATGACAAAAGCAAGCATAGAGCGAGCATACATGGAGTTCCAGTAGGCGGCAGTAGAAGTAAAATAATGGAGCTGGTAAATAAATATAAGGTGGACGAAATAATAATAGCAATGCCATCTGCAAAAAAACAAGAAACCTCTGCAATCCTCAAGTGCTGTAAAGAAACAAAATGCAAGCTGAGGACACTGCCGGGAGTCTATGAGATTATTAATGATAAGGTAACTATCAGCCAATTAAGGGATGTAGTTATTGAGGACTTGTTAGGCAGAGAAGAGATAAAGCTGAATAATGAAGAAATATCAGATTATTTAACACAAAAGGTAATATTGGTAACTGGAGGAGGCGGATCAATAGGATCAGAGCTGTGTAGGCAGATTGCCAAATACCAGCCCCAAAAGCTTCTGATACTTGACGCATATGAAAATGGTGCTTATGACTTACAAATGGAGCTGGGCAGCATATATAAGGAAAAACTCTCAATAGAGGTTTTGATAGCATCTATTCGAGATAAGGAAAGACTGAAAGAGATATTCGGAAAATATAAGCCGCATATAGTCTTTCATGCAGCCGCACATAAGCATGTGCCCTTGATGGAGCACAATCCGTCAGAGGCAATAAAAAACAATGTGCTTGGAACACTTAACGTTGCTCGGTGCGCAGACGAATATGGAGTAAAAAGATTTGTATTGATATCCACAGATAAGGCAGTTAATCCTACCAATGTTATGGGAGCCTCAAAAAGAGTAGCTGAAATGATTATCCAATCTTTAGACAAGCAGAGCAAGACCGAATTTGTGGCAGTAAGGTTTGGAAACGTATTGGGCAGCAATGGAAGTGTTATACCACTCTTTAAAAAGCAGATAGCTCAGGGCGGACCAGTAACAGTAACTCACCCTGATATAACACGATTTTTTATGACGATACCAGAAGCGGCAAGGCTTGTTATACAAGCTGGAGCCATGGCAAAGGGCGGAGAAATATTTATACTGGATATGGGTGAAGCTGTAAAGATCGCTGATCTTGCAAGGGACCTTATACGTCTATCGGGCTTTGAGCCTGATATAGATATAGAGATTAAGTATACAGGGCTAAGACCTGGAGAAAAGCTGTATGAGGAGCTTTTACTTGCCGAGGAGGGCATAATGGGGACGAAGCATGAGCATATATTTATAGGCAAACCCTTTGAACTGAGCTTTAACGAGGTTATGGAGCTGGTTAATATACTAGCTGATAATCTTGATGATGCTCGTGCATTGAGAGAATGTCTTGTAAGTATTGTTGGTACATATAAGTACATATATGAGGAGGCTGCTGCAACAATTTAGATAATCCTTATTAAGGATAAGCCTTATTTAAGCAGTAACCCATACAAAGGAGAGTTAAACCATGTCAGTTAAAAAGATATACCTGTCATCACCCCATATGAGTGATGAAGGCTACGAAATGCAATTTGTACAGGAAGCCTTTGAAACCAACTGGATTGCACCTCTTGGCAAAAACGTAAATGAGTTTGAAAAGGAGCTTTCAGAAACGGTTGGGTCAAAAGCAGCAGCAGCATTAACAACAGGGACAGCCGCCATTCATTTGGCACTAAAAGCGGCTGGTGTAGGTGAGGGGGATATTGTTTTCTGCCAGTCCTTGACCTTTTCGGCTACTGCAAATCCAATCATCTATCAAAACGCAGTGCCTGTTTTTATTGACAGCGATTATGAAACATGGAATATGTGCCCAAAAGCCTTAGAAAGAGCATTTGAGAAATACCCCAAGGTAAAGGCTGTTTTAGTAGTCCATCTATATGGACTTTCCGCAAATATGGATAAAATAGTTGAAATCTGCAATAAGCATAAGGTAGCTTTAATTGAAGATGCCGCAGAAGCTTTAGGAACCTATTACAAAGGAAAGCATACCGGCTCCTTTGGAGCTTATGGGATTTTCAGCTTTAACGGCAATAAAATTATAACTACCTCCGGCGGAGGTATGCTTGTTTCTGATAATATAGAAGATATCGAAAAAGCAAGATTTTGGGCTACTCAGGCTAGAGACCCTGCCAGACACTATCAGCACAGCCAGTTAGGCTATAACTACCGTATAAGCAATGTTGTTGCAGGCATTGGCAGAGGACAGCTAATGGTACTAAAACAGAGAGTGGCTAAGAAAAAGTATATTTTTGAATACTATAAAAAAGAGCTGGAAGGACTGGACGGCATACAGTTCATGCCCATTAATCACTGGAATGAGCCGAACTATTGGCTAAGCTGTATGACGCTGAATGGAAGGGTTAAGCCCTTAGACATTATGGAGACTCTTGAAAAGGCTGATATCGAGTCAAGACCCATATGGAAGCCAATGCATATGCAGCCGTTTTTCAGTAAATTTGACTTTATAGGTACAGATGTGGCAGAAAAATTGTTTGAAACAGGAGTATGTCTGCCCTCGGATACCAAAATGACAGATGAAGATTTAGAAAGAGTTGTTAATATTATAAAAGGGTTGTGGCAATAGCTATGAAGCACAAAAAAGGCTTTTATGAAAAATATATCAAAAGACCACAGGATTTTTTACTTGTACTTGCTGCACTGATAGTCCTAAGTCCTGTTTTTCTGGTAACTGCTGTTTTAGTGCGAGTTAAGCTTGGCAGTCCGATTTTATTCGCACAGCAACGACCAGGACTTAAGGATAAAATATTTAAAATGTACAAGTTCAGAACTATGACAAATGAAAGAGATGAAAAGGGAGAGCTGTTGCCCGACAGTGTAAGGCTGACAAAGTTCGGCAAATTTTTAAGATCCACCAGTCTGGATGAACTGCCGGAGCTTTGGAATATCATACGTGGAGATATGGCAATTGTAGGACCAAGACCATTGCTGGTTCAGTATCTCCCATTATACAATGCATATCAAAGACGCCGTAATGAAGTAAGACCAGGACTTTCGGGACTTGCACAAATCAATGGCAGAAATGTATTAAGTTGGGAAGATAGATTTGACCTTGACATAGAGTATGTAAACAGTGTTAGCTTTATAAAAGACTGGAAAATAATTTTTATAACTATAATGAAGGTTTTTAAGAGGGAAGGCATTAACTCGGAGACTGCTGCTACTATGGAGCCATTTAAAGGAACTAAAAAAATATAAATATATAACCTGAAAGAAAAGAGTGGAGCAATGAAAGAAAGACTTCTAATAATTGGAGCCAGCGGACATGGAAAGGTCTGTGCTGATATAGCACTAAAAATGAATATTTGGAAAAGCGTAGCCTTCCTTGATGATAACGAAGCAATAAAAACATCAATGGGACTAACAGTAATAGACAAAGCCTCTGAGGCTTATAAATACTTGGAAAGCTCTGACATCTTTGCAGGAGTAGGCAGCAATACAGTAAGGCAGACACTTTTGGAGAAGCTGGAGAGTCTTGGAGCCAGCATCCCTATATTGGTGCATCCCAATGCAATTATTGGAACCCAGGTGGAGCTTGGAGCTGGAAGTGCAGTTATGGCAGGAGCTATAATTAACTGCTGTACAAGAATGGGCAGAGGCTGTATTGTAAATACAGGTGCTGCAATAGATCATGACAATATACTTGAGGACTACGTACACATCTCACCGGGTGCAAATCTGGCTGGAACAGTCAGGATAGGCAAAGGCTCATGGCTTGGTATCGGAAGCAGTGTAAGCAATAATATTAGTATTAGCAGCAACTGCAATATAGGTGCCGGTGCAGTGGTGATTAAGGATATAACTGAACCTGGAACCTATGTAGGAGTTCCAGTAAGGAGAGTAAAATGAATATTTTATTTTTATCACTAATAGATTTTAGCAGCTTGGATGAACGAAACATATATACAGACTTATTGAGAACCTTCATAAAGAATGGTCACTATGTATGTGCAGTATCGCCAGTGGAAAGACGAAAAAAACAAACATCACACAAAATCGAAGGTGAAAAATTTACAATACTAAAGCCCAGAATAGGCAACACGCAGAAAACCAACCTGATAGAAAAGGGTATTTCCATACTGACCTTGGAAGCAAGGCTGAAAAAAAGCGTGAAAAAATATACAAACCACATAAAGTTTGATTTGATAATATATACTACTCCCCCAATAACCTTTCATAAGGTAGTCAAATATGCGAAAAAACGGGACAACGCAAAAACCTATCTGCTGCTTAAGGATATATTCCCTCAAAATGCAGCGGATCTGAGAATACTCAGTAAAAAGGGCATAAAGGGAATGATTTTTAAATATTTCAGACAAAAGGAAAAGCGGTTGTACAATGTATCCGATAATATAGGATGCTTGTCACCTGCCAATATAGAGTTTTTGCTAAAGCATAACCCAAAGCTGGCAAACAAGCCTATTGAGGTATGCCCAAACAGCATTGAGCCATTGGAGCAGCTTATTATAGATAAGGCTGCGTTAAAAAAGAAGTTTGATATACCTCAAGGCAGTATATCCTTTATATACGGCGGCAATCTAGGCAGACCACAGGATATAGATTTTGTTATTAAATGCCTGAGAAAAAATATTAATCTGGATGACCGATATTTTATAATCTGCGGTACTGGTACGGACTACTATAAATTAGATGAATTCTTTAAAACAGTGAAGCCCCAGAACATGAGGCTTATAAATGGACTAGCAAAAGCGGAGTATGATGAGCTGGTTTCGGCTTGTGATGTTGGACTTATATTTTTAGATCACCGCTTTACAATACCAAACTTTCCCTCCAGACTGCTTTCCTATATGGAAAATTCTATGCCCACACTGGCATGTACAGATGCAAATACTGACGTAGGAAGTATAGCTGAAAAAGGAAGCTTTGGCTGGTGGTGCGAAAGCAATAATGAACAGGTATTTTATGAAAAGGTTAACTATATATGTGAAGACAAAAAGAGGCTTGAGCAGTATGGGATTAATGCCCGTAAGTATCTGGAACATAATTATACTACAGATCAAACATACCAGATAATAATGAAGAACTTTAAAGACCATAGCTAATTTATATGGTGGAGGATGAGAATATGTTCAAAAACAAAACCCTATTAATAACAGGAGGGACAGGCTCCTTTGGCAACGCTGTAATGAAAAGATTTTTACATACTGACGTAAAGGAAATCAGGATTTTTTCCAGAGACGAGAAGAAACAGGACGATATGAGAAAGCTATATAAAAATGACAAGCTGAAGTTTTATATAGGGGATGTAAGGGATTTAGCCAGTGTCAAGAACGCCATGCATGGAGTAGACTATATATTTCACGCAGCGGCTCTTAAACAAGTGCCCTCTTGCGAATTTTTTCCATTGGAAGCGGTAAAAACAAATGTAATAGGGACAGATAATGTGCTTACAGGAGCTATTGAAATGGGAGTAAGAAAGGTCATATGTCTTTCTACAGACAAGGCGGCTTATCCCATTAATGCTATGGGTATTTCAAAGGCCATGATGGAAAAGGTATTTGTCGCCAAATCCAAAACTGTTGATGCGGAGCGGACACTAATATGCGGAACACGCTATGGAAACGTAATGGCATCCAGAGGCTCGGTTATTCCACTGTTTGTAGAGCAGATCAAGAGCGGGCAGCCTATTACCATAACAGATCCCAGCATGACTCGCTTTTTAATGAGTCTTGAGGAAGCGGTAGAGCTTGTAGTATTTGCCTTTGAAAATGCAGAGGCAGGAGACATTATGGTACAAAAAGCACCTGCTTCAACCATCGGAGATCTGGCAACAGCAGTTAAACAATTATTTAAGGCAGATAATGAAATCAAAATAATAGGAACACGACACGGAGAAAAGCTGTACGAAACCCTGCTTACTAAGGAAGAACATGTGGTAGCGCAGGATTTAACAGGCTTCTACAGAGTGCCGGCAGATAAAAGAGATCTTAATTACGATAAATATTTCGTAGAAGGCAATGCACAGCTTCAGCAAATTGAGGATTATAATTCCCATAACACGGAGAGATTAGATGTTGAAGCTATAAAAGAAAGGCTTTTAAAGCTGGACTATATTCAAGAGGAATTGAAGCTTTGGGAGGGAAGATAGATGAAAATTCTAGTTCTCGGGGCAACAGGTATGGCAGGACATACAATTTCAATCTATCTTAAGGAAGCAGGTCATGACGTAACTGCTTTCAGCAGAAAAAAATTTGAATACTGCAATAATATACTTGGAGATATAACAGATTTTGATTTTCTAGGTAAGGTCATTAGCGAGGGAAGCTATGATGCAGTTATTAATGCCATTGGTATTCTCAATAAGGATGCAGAAAATGACAAGTCCTTGGCGGTACTACTTAACAGCTATTTGCCTCATTACTTAAGCAATGTGACAAAAAGCATGAAAACAAGAATTATCCAAATGAGTACAGACTGCGTTTTTTCAGGAAAAACAGGCGGATATACAGAAAGTTCCCTAAGAGACGGAGAAACCTTTTATGACAGGTCAAAGGCACTAGGAGAGCTTGAAAACAATAAGGATTTAACCTTTAGAAACTCTATTATTGGTCCAGACTTAAATGAAAATGGCATAGGACTTTTTAATTGGTTTATGAAACAGCAGGGGCAAATCAACGGATATGTAAAAGCTATATGGACTGGTGTCACAACACTTACCCTTGCAAAAGCCATGGAAAGAGCATTGAAAGAAAATCTGACAGGGCTATATAATCTGGTGAATAATCAGAGTATTAACAAATATGACCTGCTTAAGCTGTTTAACAAGCATTTCAAGCAGGATGCCTTAGATATTGTACCCAGTGAAAATATAACACTAGATAAATCGTTAATTAACAATAGAAATGACTTCTCATTTATTGTACCAGACTATGAACAAATGGTTATTGAAATGAAGGAATGGGTTGAGATTCATAAAGAGCTTTACCCCCATTACTTTAACCAATAGAGGAGGAAATGCTTTGCAGAAGTTAAAACTAATGACCATGGTGGGAACACGCCCTGAAATAATAAAGCTGTCAGAAGTAATAAAAAAATGTGATAAATACTTTGAACACATATTGGTACATACAGGTCAAAACTATGACTATACCCTAAACCAAGTGTTTTTTGATGAGCTGGGACTTAGAGCACCTGACTTCTACCTTGATGTAGCAGGAGAAAATCTAGGGCAGACCATGGGCAATGTGCTGTCAAAATCCTATGAAATAATGGTTAGAGTAAAGCCAGATGCGCTTTTGGTACTTGGAGACACCAACTCCTGTCTCAGCGTAATATCTGCCAAACGTCTCAAAATTCCGATCTTTCATATGGAGGCTGGCAACAGATGCTTTGACGAAAATCTGCCAGAGGAGATTAATAGAAGAATAGTAGACCATACAAGCGATGTCAACCTCTGCTACACAGAGCATGCCAGAAGATATCTAAATTCTGAGGGTGTACCAAAGGAAAGAACCTACGTAGTAGGATCTCCTATGGCTGAGGTGCTTAGAGCTAATGCTGATAAGATCAACAATAGCAGGATATTAGATACTCTGAAACTGGAAAAGGGAAAATACATATTGCTGTCTGCTCATAGAGAAGAAAATATTGATATTGAACAGAATTTTATGGCTCTTATGAATTCGGTAAATGCTATGGCAGAAGCTTATGACATGCCAGTAATATACAGTACTCACCCTAGAAGCAGAAAATTTATTGAGCAGAGAAACTTTAAGTTTCATCCAAATGTAAGAAGCCTTCAGCCCTTTGGATTTTCGGACTATAATCATTTGCAGCAGAATGCATTTTGCGTTGTATCAGACAGCGGAACTATTGCAGAGGAAGCATCCTATTTTAAGTATCCAGCAGTATCCGTAAGAACAAGTACAGAAAGACCAGAGGCATTGGATAAAGGCAACATGATCATTGCAAGCATCACCACCGAGCAGGTTCTGCAAGCTGTTGACATGGCAGTTGGGATGAACGCAAACAATGATTTAGGCATTGATGTGCCGGATTATGCTGATGAAAATGTCAGCACCAAGGTTGTAAAGCTTATTCAGAGCTATACAGGAATAGTTAATAAGATGGTGTGGAGAAAAACATGAGGATAATGGTATTTGATGTTCCGGCTGAAAGCGGAGGTGCGCTGTCAGTCTTAAAGGACTTTTATAACAGCTATAAGTCGGATTTAGACAATGAGTATATATTTGTCATAAGCAGACCAGATATGAAGGATACCAGCAATATTAAGGTATTACGCTTTCACTGGATTAAAAAAAGCTGGCTGCATCGGCTGTATTTTGATTATTTCGTTGCGCCGAAGCTTATTAAAAGATTTATGGCAGATAAAGTTTTATCCTTGCAAAATATTATAATACCTAATACAAAAGTACCACAAACCGTATTTATACATAATGCACTGCCCTTGGCAGAATATCGCTTTTCTATTTTTGAGGATAAGCTGCTTTGGGTATATCAAAATATTCTAGGCAGAAGTATTTTCAGATCCATCATAAAAGCTCAGAAAGTTATTGTACAGACTCAGTGGATGAAGAAGAAATGCACTGAGCTTTTAGGTGTTGACCCAGAAAAAATAAAAGTAATGCCTCCTGAAACAAATATTGAAGTAAAAAGGCGATATAGTGAGGTCAAAGAAAATCTCGCTGCCTTTTTTTATCCTGCAAGCGGAGTAAGCTTTAAAAACCATAAAATAATAATTGATGCCTGCATTAAGCTTAAAGAGCAGGGAATAAAGGACTATAGCGTGGTTTTTACATTAAAAGGCAACGAAAACAAGAATATTGTTCAATTGTACAAAACAGTTATAGACCAGGAGCTGCCAATTAAGTTTGTTGGAAGCCTGCCTAGAGAAGCTGTTTTTGAATACTATTCCAAATGCATGTTAATTTTCCCATCATATATTGAAACAGTCGGGCTGCCCCTGCTTGAAGCAAAACTGCATGAAACCCCGATAATTGCAGCAGATTGTGATTTTTCACATGAGATACTAGATGGCTATAATAATGTATTATTTTTCAACCCATTTGATAAAAATAAACTTTCGGCTGTTATGGCTGAAATGATTAAAAGAAGGTAGTATGAAAGTTAATAATATAAGAAAAGCATATACAATCTTAGTAACCATTATTCCTGTATTGACTGTGTATAAGAGTCTCGCACCGGGAATAGATTTAGCAACCTTTTTATTTATAGCTATGTCAGCTTTCATTATAATTACCAGCAAAGGGAAGATGTCTAAAATAGTACCATTAATGGTGCTTCTCATATATATAGTTACCAGCACTCTCATATCCTTGCAAATGCAGCAAAGCTTTGGAATGTCAGTAGTACTGAGGCTGGGTAAATATATTGTACTGATATTCCTGATAGTATTTATGGGCAACAGGGAGTTATTAGACGTAGACTTGGGCTTTAGAACCTTAAAAACAGTAACACTTTTGGCAGTTACATATATAATTATTCAAACACTGGCATACAAAGGTGCTGGAATTTTGCTGCCTAATGCTTTTTTGTCTTTAGTATCATATGAAGCCTATTCTGAAATAGATTATAGTAACTTAGCAAAGCATTTTTACCGCCCCACAGCATTTTTTATTGAACCGTCATCCTTCTGCCAATATACACTGCTGTATTTATGCCTGAGTATATTCGGCTGGGACAAAAAGAAGCTGATCCATAATTGGAAGCACGCCGTTTTTGTGTCCATCGGAATACTGCTGTCAGGCTCGGGACAAGGTATTCTGCTTTTATTCTGTATCTGGGCATTTTGGCTTTTAAGCCGGTTGGTTTTAACGAAACTAAACCCTAAAAAAATACTTATACTATTTTTAATATTAGCTGTGGGTGTTGTTTCTGTACCGGTTTTGATGAAAAGCGAGATCCTTGCAAAACCCCTTGAAAGGGTATTTACAGATAACAAGGAAGGCGGCGGAAATGCGTTTTTAGGTCGTATGGGAGGGTACATGTACTTCTTAATGCTGCCAAATAGCTATAAGCTTATTGGTATGGGGTATGGCAATGTTCCAAAGGATGTATATTTCAACAGCCTTTCCTATACCCTTTACTGCAATGGTATTTTAGGATGTATACTTTTACTGTATCTGTTCGGTGATATTGTCAGAAGAGGTAAAGGCTTTCAAAAAGTGTTTGCCCTTGTATACTTTGGCTTGATTACGGGAGCAACCACCTTTACGGCGGCAAATATTTGTTTCTACTTTTCCTTTATATACAACAGAAAAATAAGAGCAATGATCTTAAATGGCAGATATCCCAATGAGGAAAATATTATAAAAAACAGACTGCCGGAAAGTCCATATATGAAATTATAAGGTGGAAGCTTAAATGGAAAATCAAGTAATTAAAACCGGACTAAAAAACTCAATATTTGTGCTGGCGGCACAGTCTGCAAGCTTTGTCCTAGGAATTGCCAGAGCACTAATACTTCCCATACTTTTAGGTGTCAGAAGCTTTGGCTATTGGCAGGTATACCTATTATATATGTCCTATGTAGGAATATTTGCATTGGGCTTTAATGACGGTATATACCTTAAGTACGGAAAGTTCGACTATAAGGATCTGCCCAAGCAGATATTTAGAACAAGCATTAAGCTGTTTGTTGTAGTTCAATTAGCGATTATGGTACTGGTGTCACTGCTTATATTTTTTGAACCAGATGCCAGCAAGCAGACGGCTATGTTTTGGGCTTCCCTTAACATACCTATTGCTGGATTATCAGGAGTTTTGATTTATATACTTCAAGTTACCAACCAGCTTAAAAAATACAGCTTTTATACAGTTTTAGATAAAGTAGTTGTGCTTCTAATAATACTGCTGGTATTTTTTCTTAAGACTAATCAATTTATATTAGTGGTTATTGGAGACACATTTTCAAAGCTTTTGGTATTGGCTTTTATGACATATTCATGCAGGGACTTGCTGTTTGGAAAGGGATGCAGCCTGCAAACAGCCATAAAGGAGTCCTTGGAAAATGTAGCTGTAGGTATTAAGCTGATGCTTGCAAACTTTGCCGGAATGCTTGTTTTGGGCTTTGGGCGGTTTATGGTAGAGCGTTTTGACAGTGTAGAGGTTTATGGAACCTATTCCTTTGCAATCTCCACCATTAATCTGGTTTTGGTTTTTATTTCTGCAATAGGATTAGTCATATACCCTACCCTTAACAGGCTTGACGATAACCGCTATGCAAATTACTTTCAAGAATTAAATAAGATTCTTGGTATACTGGTATTTGGGTTGCTGATAGCTTATTTTCCATTGCGAATATTTATCGCTAGGGTAATGCTTGAATATATACAGATATTTGATTATTTACCCATAATATTTGTTATTGTGTTTACCCAAACCAAAATGCAAATACTTATTAACCCCTTTTATAAGCTGCTTCGCCAAGAAAAAGCAATGCTTAATGCAAACCTTGCAGGGCTTTTAATGGCGGTTGTCTTAGTTGTTTCCTTGTATGCGGCAAACCGCTCAGTTTTAATGGTGGCGTTGGGCACCTTTATTGCAATGAGCACCAGACTATATTTATCAGAAATATACTTAAAGAAAACCCTGTCAATTGCCAAGAATTTTAATATTATAATAGAAGCCTGCGGTATGATAATTTTTATTTTATTTGCATATCAGACAAGCCTGTCACTAGGCTTTATATGCTATACAGCAGTGTATTTAATATATTTGATCAGCCAGATAAAAACCCTAAGCAAATTTGCAAAATACTTTTCAAGGAGGTGAGGGCGTGCATATTGTATTCATTGTCGGAAGCTATTATCCTAATTATTCCGCTGTTGGCAAATGTGCCGGAAACGTTGCTGATGAGCTTTCAAGGTCACACAAGGTAACTGTTATATGTCAGAAGAATACCTGCGAACAATCAAATAAGCAAATTTACAATAACCAAACAATTATAAGAGTCGCCGCAAAGGATAAGCTTAACAGAGACAGCTTAGGAAAGAAAATCAATGCTGCAAAAGGAGTCTCAAAAAAGCTTTATAGGTTTCTGTTAAATACATGTAAGCTGTCAGCAATAGTAAAAGCTCTACTGTCCAGATATACCATCAATAAGGATGTTGCAGCAAAATATGTGAAAGCCTTAAAAAGCATTGAAGAGCCTATAGACGTAATAGTATCAGCAAGTATGCCCTTTGAAAGTGTTTTGGCGGCTGTAAAATATAAAAAAACACATAACAGCAAGGTCAAAGTAATACCATATCTTTTTGATCAATTTGTAGAAAGTGATACACTGCACAGATTTAACTTAAATAAAAAACTTAAAAGAAAAGGGCATCTGAGCCTGGAAAAGAAGCTATTGCAGGATGCAGATTTTATTCTGTCAATGCACTCCCTAAGTACTCATTTTAAAAATAATCAGCCAGAAATTAATAATATAAGGTATATAGAACATCCATTAGTTTTAAATTATGGATCGCCTGCATGTGTAAACAACAATGAGATTAAAATATCATATATTGGCGGGCTGTATAAGAACTATGTGACTCCAGAATATCTATTAGAGCTATTTACAAAAACGGATATCAGTGAAGCCGTATTGCATTTCTATATTATAGGTAATTGTAATGAAATAGTAGACAGCTATAGTCATAATATGCCCGGAAAAATCTTAAATCACGGCAGTGTTGACAAGCAGACTGCAAACAATGAAGTCTCCAAAAGCAATATATTGATTAGCATTGCCGAAGCTAAGGGCATTCAGATGTCCAGCAAGATATTTGAATACATGTCTTACGGAAAGCCTATAGTGCATTTTTATAGCGCTGATAATGATGTTAATTTAAAAATATTAAATAAATATCCACTGGCACTATGCCTTAAACAGGATTATGAGCGAATCACTGAAAATGCAAGGAATTTTGATAAGTTTTGCAGAGAAAATTATGCCTCATACATACCCTTTGCAGAGGTTGAAGGCTTATTTAAAGATGCCAGTCCAAAATATACAGCAGAGCTGATAGTGCAGATGGTTACAGTAAACAAGCAGGATGCAAAAGTTTAATACATAAAAAGTAAAGGTAGGAGTTTTATGGATATTTTAATGGAACGAGTACATAAGGTACAACTGGAAATGGCATTAGAGGTAAAAAGAATATGCGAAAAACACCAAATCAATTATTCTTTGATTGCTGGAACTCTGTTAGGGGCAGTCAGACACAAAGGCTTCATACCCTGGGATGATGATTTGGACATTGGAATGTTAAGAAAAGACTATGATAAGTTTGTTGCTGTGGCAAAAACCGAGCTTAAGGATGAGTATTTTCTACAGACTTGGGAAACAGATCCGGGCTTTGCTTTACCTATTGCAAAGCTGAGAAAAAACGGTACAAGGTTTATTGAGCATAATTCTTCGAAATCAGATTTGCATAATGGAGTATACATTGACATATTCCCCTTTGATAACGTACCAAGCAGTATTTCTAGGCAAAAGCATCAAAACAGAGCTACCTATATACTAAAACGAATATTGCTGATAAAGCTTAAATACGAGGTCTGGGAGGAAAATGAAAAGCTGAAAAAATTCATTTACAAAGCTGTAAACCTGATAACCAAGTTGTTGACAATAGGACAGGTAAAGAAAATGCTGTATAAGCAGCAGATAAAATATAATTCCCATGATTCTGAGTACGTCGTTACCTTTGGAGGAGCATACGGCTATTGGAAGGAATCTATAAAAAAAAGCTGGATGACCAATCTTACAAGTATTCAATTTGAAAAACATGAACTATCCTGCTTTAAGGCTTATAAGGATTACCTTACCTATTTCTATGGAGATTATATGACCCCTCCGCCGGAAAACAAGAGAAAGGGACGGCACAAAATAATCAGAATTGAATTTGAGGAGGATAAAAAATGAGAAAAGTAATCACCTACGGAACCTTTGATTTGCTTCACTACGGACATATAAACCTATTAAAAAGAGCTAGACAGCAGGGTGACTACTTGATAGTTGCACTATCCACCAACGAATTTAATGAAGTTAAAGGAAAGAAATGCTATTTTTCTTATGAAGAGAGAAAAAAGCTGGTTGAATCAATCCGCTACGTAGACTTGGTTATACCAGAGAATGATTGGGAACAAAAGGTTGAGGATGTTAAAGAATTTAAAGTAGATGTGTTTGTCATGGGAAACGACTGGAAAGGTAAATTCGATTTCCTTAAGGATCACTGTGAGGTTGTTTATCTGGAAAGAACACCCGAAATATCTACGACAAAAATAAAGGAAGAGCTGGGATTTAAGGAATAGACATTGCATACTGACAATTAAGATAGAGGGAATTCCTATGTATCAAGCTTTATACATACTCAAGCACCATAGTAATAGTAATTCTTTTATGATATAATTCACGTAATATATATGTTCACACTTACAAACTATGCTATAAATTTTGAGAGGTTTGCTATGGAAGAAATAATTATAACGGATTTTTTAAATATACTAAAAAAGCGGGTTTGGATAATAGTTGCAGTAACAATATTAGTAACAGGTACGTCTGTAATTTCAACCTTTATGTTATTGGATAACATATATCAGGTAAACACAACCCTGTATGTAGGTACAAAGGTTAGTGCTCAAACAAAAGACGTGGCTTATCAGGATTTACTCATGGGCGGACAGCTTGTAAAAGACTATATAGAATTTGCTAAAAGCAGATTAATAAGAGGTATTGTTGTTTCTGAGCTTAAGCTTAAAAATAACGCTGAGGCAGGTCTGATAAATGTTACTCAAAGAGGGGATACCCGTATTATTGAGATAACAGTTCAGAATAATGATCCTGCTCTTGCAGTGCTTGTTGCCAATCGGTTTGCAGAGGTATTTAAGCGTAAGGCAATAGAGCTTATAGACGCTGTAAATATCCAGGTTATTGATGCTGCCGTAATGCCCAAAGCACCGATAAAACCAAATAAAAAGCTGAATATCGCTATTTCATTTGTACTGGGCTTTATGGCAGGTGTAGGTGCGGTACTGCTTATAGAATATCTGGACAGTACTGTCAAAACACCAGAGGATATACAAAAACATCTGGGACTTATTGTAATAGGTAACATATCTGATTTCTTAGAATAGTTTTTTTAATATATATATTTGTTATGCTGAAAGGAAGTTGCGCCATGTCAGAAAGAGGATATATGCTCACTTATACAGACCCTAAGTCACCTATAGCAGAGTCATATAGAACGCTTAGAAGAAATATACAGTTTTGCAGTGTAGACAAGCCTATAAAGACCATAGTAGTTACTAGCGCAGGACCCGGAGAAGGCAAAACCACTACTACTATGAATCTGGGAATAGCATTTGCACAATCCGGCAGTAAGGTACTCGTAATGGATGCAGATCTAAGAAGACCTATGGTACATCAACCTTTGGATCTTCCTAATAAATGCGGTATGTCAAAGATACTCGCTCACCATGAGGACTATATAGAAAGCGTTACTACAGAAATAATGGAGAACTTTAGTGTACTTACCTCAGGACCTACAATACAAAACCCATCTGAGTATTTTACATCAAACGCTATGAGAAACCTAATCGAAAGTGCCAAGCAGGATTTTGATATTGTACTAATAGATGCCCCGCCTATTGAAGTGGTAACTGATGTAGCTATACTTGCTACCATTGCAGATGGCACTATACTGGTAACAGCATCAGGACAGGTAAAAATAGCGGCAGCACAAAGAGCAAAGGAGATACTACAGCGTGTAAATGCCAATATACTAGGCGTAGTACTTAATAAGGTTTCAGGAAAGACCAGCGGCAATAAAAATAAATATAATAACTGCTATTATTATGACGAAGAGCATGATGAAAAAAAGGAAAACAAAAAGAAAAAATGGAAATTGTTTAATAGATAAACTATAGGTTTTTAGCTCAAAACTTAGATTATTCCAGCTTTTATAGTTGGTTCCCTATATGCACTTTACACAGAAATTTACATAGTTTATAATTTCTATAGCAAGTGAATTATAAATAACAACAAGTGCAGGTGATATAGTGAAAAAAAATCGCAGTTTCAAAAAACTGATACCATGGCTGTTAATTATACTTTGGATGGCAGTAATTTATAGATTTTCAGCAGAGGAAGGTACAGTTTCCGGGGGAAGAAGTAAAAACATAGCTAAAGCAGTACAGCAAACAGTCAAGCTGCTGCCTGATTCACTAAAGAGCGGCAGGCAGGGAGTTAATACAATAGAGTTTGTAATTCGCAAGTCGGGGCATGTATTGGAGTACTTTGTACTATCACTTTTGATTTTGACAGCCATTGCAAGAAATAAAAAGTATAAAAAGCTTGCATATATACTGGCGTTTTTAATACCAATGATATATGCCATACTGGACGAATATCATCAGACCTTTATCCCATGGCGTGATGGCAAGCTGTCTGATGTATTTATTGATGGTGCAGGTGTAGTGCTTGGGATTTTTACCTATACAATTGTGGTGCATATTAGAAGGAATAGAAATAAACGTGATAGGCAGGTTATGTGATGATCTGCTTATTTTGTTTATATAAATACAACAATATAGAATATCATCAGCAAATTTGGTAAAATAATATTAAAGAAGGAAGTAATACAGGCAGATATTATACAAAATTTTGAGTTCACTTATGAACTCTGTTGGAAATATATCAAGCTTTTTATGGATTTTGCAAAAAACTAAAATCGATTGGAAAAATATCAT
>CALGKJ010000015.1 GCA_937930535.1 uncultured Clostridia bacterium | reverse complement strand
TAAAAGATTTGGGGTGAGACTGCATAATCTGTACGGTCCCACTGAGGCAACGGTAGAAGTATCATACTATGATTGTCCTGTGACGGGGCTGCCGGAGATAATCCCAATAGGAAAGCCCATTGATAATATTAAGTTTTATATTTTAAATAATGCTAAAAAGCTTCAGCCTGTGGGAGTAATAGGAGAACTGTATATAGGGGGCGAAGGTGTAGCTAGGGGATATTTAAACAAACCGGAGTTGACGGCAGAAAAATTTGTACCTGACTTTTTAGAACCGAGGAAAATAATGTATAAGACTGGAGATTTAGCCAGGTGGCTTCCTGACGGCAATGTAGAGTTTTTGGGAAGAACTGATCATCAGGTGAAAATCAGAGGGTTTAGAATAGAGATAGGGGAAATTGAAAATAGGCTTCTGAGCCATATATATATAAAAGAGGCTGTAGTAATAGCAAAAGAGGAGGTAGACAAGAGCAAATACCTTTGTGCATATGTATCCTCGGACAAGGCTTTAAGTACAATGGAAATAAAAGAATATCTCTCGGGGGAACTTCCGAATTATATGATCCCCTCCTATATAATCCGAATGGAAAAGCTGCCCTTGACTCCTAATGGAAAGATAAACAGAAATGCATTGCCAGACGTAAAGACCAGTATGCAGACAGATATAGAGTATGATGCTCCAAGAGATGAAATAGACGAAAAGCTGGTAGAAATATGGCAAGAAGTATTAGGTGTAGAGAAAGTGGGTATAAATAACAGCTTCTTTGAGCTTGGAGGCCATTCTCTGAAGGCTATGAATCTTATTGCAAGGATACATAAGCAGTTGAAGGTGGAAATACCCCTTAATGAATTGTTTAAGACACCTACAATAAAGAGAATATCTGAGTATGTCAAAAAAACTGGGGGTCATACATACTCAGCCATAAAAAAAGCAGAGGCAAAAGAATATTATAGGGCATCTTCGGCGCAAAAAAGAATATACGCATTGCAGGAATTTGACCGGGGCAGTACAGCATATAACATGCCCGAAATAATAGAAATAGAAGGGGTATTGGATAGCGGGAGGTTAGAAGAAGCCCTGAGGAACCTGGTACAGAGACATGAAAGCCTTAGGACGGTTTTTGCAATAAAGAGCGGTGAAATAGTACAAAGTATACATGCTGCAATAGTTTTTGAAATAGAGTATGAAGATAAAACGGCTTATGCTGAAGAAGCCAGGATAATATCGGAAGCAGATATAAAGAGTTTTGTAAGGGCTTTTGATCTGAGTAAAGGACCGCTTATAAGAGCAAGGCTCATTAGGATGGCTGCTGATAAGCATATAATAATGATAGATATGCATCACATAATATCGGATGGAGTATCTATTGGAATACTGATAAAGGAACTTGGAGAATTATATTCAGGGAAAATGCTGTCCGAACTAAAGCTGCAGTATAAGGATTATGCAGAGTGGCAGTGTGAGCAGCATAATACAGAAAAAATAAAGAGCCTGGAGAAGTATTGGATAGAGCAGTTTGCAGGGGAAGTACCAGTTTTAGAAATGCCGACGGATCATCCGAGACCTTCTATACAAAGCTTTGAAGGGGATAGTATAAGCTTCAGAATAGAAGAAGCATTGGTAGAGAAATTATACGAAAGAGCCAAGGCGTCTGATTGTACGCTTTATATGGTGCTACTGGCAGCGCTTAACATACTTTTGTCAAAATACAGCGGGCAGGAGGACATAGTCATAGGAAGTCCGGCAGCAGGGCGAAACCACGCAGATCTTGAGAAAATTGTGGGAATGTTTGTAAATACCTTAGCGATGAGAAGTTATCCTAAGGGAGAAAAGTCTATAAAGGAATTTATAGGGGAAGTGAAAGAAACTGCATTAAGAGCCTATGAGAACCAAGACTACCAGCTTGAAGAGCTGGTAGAAAAGCTGAACGCTCTGGGTGTACTTCCGGCGAGAGACCTGAGTAGAAATCCTTTATTTAGTGTAATGCTTGTATTACATAATATGGATATAGAAGATATATATATTAATGATATTTGTTTAAAAAATTATGAAATAGAGAATAAAGTATCCAAATTTGATATTACGGTAACAGCAATAGAACAGGAAAATGGTATTAATATAAACATGCAATATTGTACAAGGCTGTATAATAAAGATACTATATGCAGGCTGTCAAGTCATATGCAGATAATACTGAAAAGAATAGCGGAGTGCCCTGACGAAAAGCTTAAAGATATAGAACTGTTGACAGAGGAGGAAAGATGTTGGCTTCTAACAGGGCTGAATAGCACAAAAGCAGAGTATCCTCCAAACAATACAGTACAGGAGATGTTTGAGAAGCAGGTGGAAAAAACTCCCCATAATATTGCTGTAGTGCATAAGGATACGCAGCTGACATACAGTGAATTGAATCAAAGAGCAAACCAACTGGCCGTACTGCTGAGGGCAAAGGGTGCAAAAGCAGACACTATGGTAGGTATCATGGTTGAGAGAAGTATAGATATGCTGGTGGGTATCATGGGGGTGCTAAAGGCCGGAGCTGCATATATGCCTGTTGATCCTGAATACCCCCGAGAAAGAATTGAATTCATGCTTAATGACAGTAATGCGTTCGTATTGCTGACGCAGAAAAAACTTACAAAGCACTGCTTCTATGAGATAGAGACAGTATTGATTGACGAGGAAGGGCTGTACAAAGGAAATGCTGCAAACTTGGAGCCGATAAATGAAAGCTCCAGCTTGGTATATGTAATATATACCTCCGGTACAACCGGGTTAATGAAGGGTGTAATGGTACAGCATAATAATTTACTGAATTACGTAAATTGGTTTACAGAAAAGGCGGGTATATCCGATAAAGAAAAGACTATGCTGCTATCCTCATATGCTTTTGATTTGGGTTACACAAGCTTATATACATCCATACTGAAAGGCGCTGAATTGCACATAATTGATAAGGATGTCTATACAAATCCTGAAAAACTGTTGGATTATATATGTGATAATGCTATCTCGTATATAAAGCTGACGCCGTCTCTATACAACATAGTATGCAATGCTGATGGATTTAAGGATCACAATCGCTTAAAGCCATTAAGATTGGTAGTATTAGGCGGGGAAGAAATAAATACGGCAGATGTAAAAAGGACGTATAAGCAGCACAAAAGTCTAGAAATAATGAACCATTACGGACCTGCAGAGACAACAATAGGAACAGCAGCATACTTGATAGAACGGGAACGGGAAGAGAGCTTTATAAAAAACCCTGTAATAGGAAAGCCCATAAGTAACAACAAAGCATATATACTAAATAATTATATGAAGCTGCAACTGCCTGGGGTTGCAGGGGAACTGTGCATATCGGGAGAAGGGGTGGCAAGGGGCTATCTTAATAGACCAGAGCTGACAGTAGAGAAGTTTGTGGATAATCCCTTTGAACCTGGAACTAAATTGTATCGCACAGGAGATATCGCAAGATGGAGAATGGAGGGAGCCGACTCCTCTGAAATCAGTGGGTTGTCTGGTACTCTTGAGTTTATCGGGAGGGTAGATAACCAAGTAAAAATAAGAGGCTTCAGAATAGAGCTGGGAGAGATAGAGAGTAGGCTTCTAAGTCATGGCGGTATAAAATATGCAGTGGTTTTGGTAAAAAAAGATGAGAGCGGTAATAAATATCTTTGTGCATACATTGTCACAGTGCAGCAGCCTTTGGAATTTTGTACCAGAGAACCAGGTGCCGGGGAAGCAGGGCTGCTTACCGTAGAAGAGCTGAGGAGTTTTCTAGCTGAGGAGCTGCCTGAATATATGATTCCCTCATATTTTATACAGCTTGAAGATATACCACTTACACCTAATGGAAAGGTGGATTGGAAAACCTTGCCGGAGCCTAATGGAAATACAATGGCCGGGAGACACTATGAAGCACCAAGGGATAAAATAGAAGAAAAACTGGCTGAAATGTGGAGGACGGTGCTTAATGTAGAGGAAATAAGCATAAATAGCAGTTTCTTCGAACTGGGGGGCCATTCCCTAAAGGCAGTAAACCTAATTGCAAATATACACAAGGAGCTGAATGTTGAGATACCACTGAGCTCTTTCTTTAAGCTATCTACAATAAAGGGCATATCGGATTATATAAAAAGAGCGGAGAATAACATATATTCAAACATAGAAAGAACAGAAAAGAAGGAATATTACAGGACATCCTCTGCACAAAAAAGGATATATGCACTGCAAGAGGTTAGCCAAGGCGGTGTCGCCTACAATATGCCTGAGATATTAGAAATAGAAGGAGAACTGAGCAAAGCGCGGCTTAAAGAAACCTTTGAAAGATTATTTCAAAGACATGAAATTTTCAGAACTAGCTTTGAAATAAAGGACGAAGGTATAATGCAAAAGATACATGAGACAGTAAACTTTGAAATCGAGTATGATGACAGGACTAAAAAGCCGGGGCAGACCGGAGAATTGTTGCAGCGAGACATAAGCAGTTTCGTAAGGGCTTTTGATTTAAGCAAAGCTCCTCTTATTAGGGTAGCGCTTATTAAAGCGGGCAGTGCAAAGTATATAATGCTGCTGGATATGCATCACATAATATTTGACGGAGTATCAAGGGAAATATTTCTGAGGGAATTTACAGAACTGTACTCCGGGAAGGACTTGCCTGAATTAAGGCTGCAGTATAAAGACTATTCAGAATGGCAAAATGAGCAGTACAATACGGAACGAATGAAAAAGCAAGAGAGTTATTGGTTGGAGCAGCTTGCGGGAGAGCTTCCAATACTAAATATGCGTACGGACTATCCCAGGCAGTCGGTGCAGAGCTTTGAAGGGGACAGTGTAAGCTTTGAGCTTGGTGCGGAACAGACGGAGCGGTTGAGGCAGCTGTGCAGGGATACGGGGGTTACCATGTATATGCTGCTTTTGACAGCACTGAATATTCTTTTATCAAAATACAGCGGGCAGGAAGATATAATAATAGGCAGTCCTGTATCCGGAAGATTTCATGGGGATTTAGAAAGTATATGCGGTATGTTTGTAAATACCCTGGCAATAAGAAATTATCCTGATGGAGGAAAAGCTTTTAAAGCTTTTCTTGAGGAGGTAAAGGTAAAATGTCTGGAGGTATATCAAAATCAAGAATATCAGTTTGAGACCTTGATTGAGAAGTTGAATCTCCGGAGGGATTTCAGTCGAAATCCGTTATTTGATGTGATGTTTAATTTTATACTTAGGGAGCCGGAGAGTATTGTTCCAGACTCAAAGGCCGAAGGAGCTTTAAAGCTTAAAAGCTATGATGCAGGGGGCAGAATTTCTAAATTTGACTTGACGCTTCATGCTTCCCAGCGGGAAGAGACTCTGTTATTTGAGTTTGAGTACTGTGCAAAGCTTTTTAAAAAGGAAACTATCGAAAGAATGGCAGTGCATTTTGACAATATTTTAGCTGCAATCGCAGAAAATAACTATGTACTGCTGTCTGAGATAGAAATACTTACTGCACTTGAAAAGCAGCGAATAATATTTGAATACAATAATACTGAGGCATATTATCCAAAAAATAAGTTAATACATGAAATATTTGAGGAGCAAGCGGAAAAAACACCGCATAATAATGCCATTTCATACGGCGGTAGTAAACTG